>JAKQJD010000079.1 GCA_029561355.1 Bacteroidota bacterium
CTTCGAATTGCAACGAACAACACTTTGCCAGTGGAATTTTCAGGATCCGGCAGATGCGGCAGAACTGACCAAAACCTGGCGGATCGCACCTTATCAGGAGGGCAAACCGAATCCGTTTATCCTGGATTGCACGCTGGCCCAGCGCACCTGGTGCCCGGAAGTGGCTTCCAACTGCGTGCTCGGCTTTCACGATCCTGTTGAGATTGTCTCGCTGGGACTTCGTATCAGCCCGAATCCTGCCAATAGCCAACCTAAACTGGAAATGAACCTGCCTTTTGCCGGAAACCTGACCGGGCGTATTTTTAATACCGTTGGTCAGGAAGTAGCCACTTTTCAGGCGGACCATTCCCCGGAAGGCGCATTCGATCTGCCCCTGGATCTGTCGGCATTCAACCGGCCGGAAGGATGGGCCGGGTTCCTGGAAGTTCGTTTACAAGGATCGGAAAAATACGTGACGAAATCTATTCCGATCCTCGTAAACGGTTGGTAATCTGAGCGTTTATCGTATCAGCGGAAGCGTGGCACTTTTACCATTTACCGTCACCACCAGGAAATAATTTCCAGTAGGCAGGTTTTTGGTTTCCATAAAGATGGATTGTTTTCCTGCGCCCATAAATGCCGAGCGTTCGAATATGTTGCGGCCCGATGCAGAAAACAACCGGTAAGCCACATGTGCAGCCAAAGGCATATCGATACTCAAAATGCAATGATCCTGACTTGGATTGGGTGACAGTTGGAGTTGGTAGTTTTCTTCCAGGGAAACGACCGCATTCGTTACAAGCACCAGGTCGCGGCAAAAGGTATCCACGCCGCATTCATTGAATACGTACTCGCATACCGTGTAATTTCCTTCGATAGCATATTCGTGAATGATGTCGGCTCCAAGGCCCTGGGTCCCGTCGCCAAAATCCCAGGCAATGGAGTCCACGCCAATGGCAATATTGGTAAATGTGGCGGTAAGATCGGAAATGGTGTAACCGAAACCTGCCGTCGGTGGCACGCAGGCAATATCTATATCTATCCGTTGGGCATAAGGGCGAATGGCGGCGGAATCCGGACGGTCTTCAGCCCACGCTGCCACGATTCTGCCCTCGAAAGGCGCGTTCAACTGGATACGTGATTTTATGCCGTCCGGGTTATTGCTCGCCTGACGTGTATGCTCCGGCCACACGAAACCGCCGTTTTCATCGAGATAAACCACCAGCAGATCCTTGGCGAAAACGCCATTGGAATTGCCGTTGGAAACCAGAAAAACCGGACGATCATTTACCAGTTGCAGTTTACCCTGGTGGGAAATATACACCTCCCCGATCGGGAAAACCGCCTTACCCAGATCACCCAGCAGCCGGGCTCCCGTTTTTTTATCAAATTTTTGGACATATTCACCTACCTGCGATTGTGAAGGGTCGGAATATTCGCAGATCGCCCAAATAAATTCCGAGCCTGGTGTGTAGGCGATCTGGACATCGCGCTCGAAGGACGTGGTTTGTGTGGAAAAATCGGAACCGTCCGGGCCCCAGGGCAGGGTTCCGTCCGGATCGATGCGCTGCAAAAAGCCGTGCGGCTGAATTCCCAGTGCGCCCGAATAGCCGAAATACAGGGTATCCCCATCCTGCTGTAATGCGTAACGGCGGTTGAAGGAAGTAAAATAAGTCGTCGTCAGCGCAACAGGAGTAGCCCAAAGAGCTGCGCCGGCTCCCGTATAACGTTGTGCATATGGCAGGGAACTGGGTGAAAAACCACCCCTGTCGTGCAAAATAACCATCACGTCTCCGTTGGAAAGTTCAGCCATTTCCCCGGCGCTGGTCCGGTGTGTCGACACCAGCGGCTCGATCGTGACCGCGCTTGCCCATTGCGGAATGCCGTCGGCAGAAACCTTTTGAAGAACGCCTTTGCTGCCCGGGAGCCAGCCGATCATCACTTCACCATTACTGAGCGGCAGCACTTTTACGTCGAAACCGGTACCAGGGTTGATCCCTGCATTCCCCCACAACTGCGTGCCGTCGGGAGCAACTTTATGTACGATAACGGGGTTGCCGCCATCGGTTCCATTGAAACCGACGTATACGTTGTCCTGCCGGTCGACGGTGATCGACCAGGTAGTGGTAAAGGAACTCATCGGCACCTGGTCGTCCAGCACCATTCCTTCATCACCGAAAACGCGGTGCCCCGACTGGTCGAGCAACTGGAGCCGCATTTCATAGTATTTCGGTGCGGGAACATCGTGCCAGAAAGCCACCCAGGTCCTGCCGTCGGAAGTGCCGACCGACTGCATATCGCCGGTAGCGGAGGTGGCAACGGTGGTATTGATTTCAGTATCGGCCGTCCATTGAGCGCGAAGCGGCAAAAAGGCCATACAACAGCCCAAAAAAAGTAAGATAGATCGCATGTTTATAGATTTGAATGTCCAATGTCTTCACCGGCATGTTCAAGGGGGACAAATAACGGAGAAAGCCAAATTACGTGCCACACTTCTTGGTAATCCGGACAATTCGTCCACATGGTCCGCGTCTGGCTAAAATGCAAATCTATATAACATAGAGAAACGATTTAAAAAAAATTAACATTCGTTTCAGGGCGCTCCTGACTGATCAATGTGCAGACTTCCGGCCAGGCCCATCAGGTCCTCTGCGTGGGGAAAAATAGTCAGCCAGATCGCCTGCCAGCCCTTTGAATAAATCTGCCTGATCGTTTTTGCAGAGGGATTTTATTTCCTTAAAATGGTCGAAATGAATACGTTCCATATCCTGCTGGATGGCGCCGATCCGGGCAATGAGCGAATCTTTTGCCTGGAGATCGTCGCTGCTCAAAAGTTGGTACAGGCCTTCTTTTGCAGCCCTGATTTCTGCTTCTTTCGCGCCGATAGCCGTCCGGTGCGCAGCAATCAGTTTTTCATAATCGGCCACCTGGCTGTCGTCGAAATGTAATCTTTCAATAATGGCCTTGCGCGGGCCTTCGGGCCGGGGCGGCATTTTCCCCCAACGAAAAAACGCGAGCGTTGCAAGGTTCAGCAGGATCAGCCCTGCCACCGTAAGCATCAAAAAACGGGTCTTATTCATGGTATAATTGATTTGAGTGGTCGAGGCTCATGCTGCTGACAAGCAGTTCCGCAGTATCGGGCAGCATCGGGCGCCGGTTTTGGGCAAAGAAAAGATTAGCGGCCAGCAACAGGCCGAAGGCAAGAGAGCCGGCCCATTTCCAGGAAACGGGCAGTTGTTCCTGCGCGGGGCTGTTGATTTTCGCCTGGATGCGGGTAAACAGAAATTCGGGGGTATCCACCTTGCCTACTTTTTTCAGCAGATCGATCGGATCTTCTTCTTTCATGGCACGTGCGTTTTTGAAATAAAATGGTCGGTTCAGATTTTTCTCAGTTGATGTTTGGCGCGTTGCAGCAGTGATTCCACCGCTTTTTCAGACAACTGCATCACTTCGGCTATTTCCCGTTGCGGCAAATCATCGATGTATTTTAAAATCAAGGCAGTTTTCTGATTATCAGGCAGTTGATTAATTTTCCCAAACAGTATTTCCAGCGCTTCCCGGTCTTCCAGCAAAACGCCCGGGTGGTTGAAATCCGAAAATGCCGGATCCGGTTTTTCATCCCCGCCGAAAAAACCGGTGATAAAAGCAAAACGTTTGTGCCGTTTACGGGCTTTCAGGACATCGAGACAATGGTTGACGGTAACCCGGTAAACCCATGTTTTGAGGCTGGATTTACCTTCGAACGTAGGAAGTTTCGCGTGAATCTTTACAAATACGTCCTGCGCAGCCTCTTCTGCGTCCTGCCTGTTTTGCAGGTAGTTGAGGCAGAGGTTGTAAGCCAGGTGCTGGTGTTTTTCGTAAACATCCGGGAATGAAAGCATCCGCAAATCTAAGTCTCCGTTAACAAGGATTCGAATCTGTTGACTTCACCGGCAATTCCGGCTTCCGTCAACGTATTGTACAGTTCTTGCACAGTTGGACGACAGACCCCTACCGTAACCTTCGGAGCGGGGCTAAACATTTTCTGAAATATTTTAAACTGCGGAAAAACAGGCTTTTACATCGGCTTTGAAGGCAGGAAAAGTTAATTTTGCTCATTCTTCTTTTGCTTTTCATCCAAAACCGATTGTTATGAAATTTTTAGTCCCTGCCTTGTTTTTCCCGGCGTTTTGCCTGTTCGCACAACCAGCCACTTTTCAGTCCACTGGTATCGGCGGCGGCGGCGCTTTGTTCAGCCCGGCCATCAACCCCGCCGATGACCAGGAAATGTACTTTGCCAGCGATCTCGGTGGCTTGTATACCACTAAAACCGGGGGCCAGTCGTACGATGTGGTGCATTTTACGGAAGCGGTCGTCAATCCGTACGGGAAAGTTTGTTTCACCCAAAACAACAACCTGCGGTACGCGCTGCTTTGGGACGAATCCAGTTTCGCCACCCGGCCGGCCAAAACCACGGATGGCGGTGACACCTGGAGTTTCCTGTCCGGAGATACTGACGCAGGCGAGGAAAAACTATTCATTTACGTCGATTATACCAACCCGGACCGGGTGATCTGGACCGACTATAACCACCTGTTTGTTTCCGGTAACGGTGGACAAACAGCATCGCTCAAATGGACGGCCGCTGATTCCGGCGCAGGAATCCTGTTATCGGGCGCTTTTTTTAATGGAAACGATATCTGGCTGGGCACGAATGAAGGGGTGCTGGTTTCCCACAATGGCGGGGCTAGTTTCAGCAACGCAAATTTTTTGGGTATTCCTGCCGGTGAACAGATCATGGGCTTCGGCGGCGCGAAATCCGGCAATACCATGCGCTTTTTTGCCCTTACCGGCGATGCCGGAAATATCTGGGCGACCAATATGGGTTATAATTATTACGAGACAATCCGCGGCGTTTATAAAATGGATAATGCTGCCGGCGCATGGACCTCCGCCATGAACGGCATCGATTTGTCGGAAGACTTTGCAGTTTACCTGGCCATGGCCGACAATGACCCGAACACCTGCTACCTCGCCGGAAGCACGCCCAACGAAGAAGCCATTGTGCTGAAAACGGCCGACGGCGGCGATTCCTGGCAGCACGTTTACCTGCGCAACAACAACCAGAATATTTTTACCGGATACCAGGGCGCCGGCGGCGACCTGGGCTATTCCTGGGGAGGATTTGCGCTCGGATTCTCTGTAAACCGGCTCAATAGCCAGCACGTGTTACTGACTGATTTCGGCTTTATCCATCAAACCCTCAACGGCGGCGCACAATGGCACCAGGCATACCTGAATCCGGCAGACGAGAACCCGGCCGGTGCTGCCACACCCAAAAAAAAGTACTACCATGGCGTCGGCATGGAGCAAACGACCTGCTGGCAGGTTTACTGGTTCGATGAAGACGAACTCTTCGGATGTTTTACGGATATTAAAGGCGTACGTTCCAAAGACGGCGGCTCGTCGTGGAGTTTCGATTACACCGGTCATACCCTGAATACGATGTATCGCATTGCGAAACACAACACGCAACCCATCTGGTTTGGCGCCACCTCTTCCGTGCACGATATTTATCAGACTACCTATGTAACCGACCTCCGGCTACAGCCTTCGTACAAGGATGGACAGGTATTGTTTTCAAACGATAAAGGCAAAAACTGGTCGGTCATGCGCGACTTCGATAATCCGGTCATCTGGGTCGAAACCGATCCTTCCAATAACGATCGGCTGTATGCAGGCGTTATTTCTCTCGATCCTGCTATCGGCGGCGTCTGGAAAGCAGACGGTATCACTAATCCAGCAACCGCTACCTGGACCAAACTGACAAACCCGCCCGCCAACCGCGGCCGCATTTTTAATATTCATTGTCTGAACGACGGCACGCTGATCACCACCTGGTCTGCCAGAAAATCGAACAACGGCAGCACTTTCAGCGACAGCAGCGGCGTTTTTGTCAGCCTCAACGGCGGTCAAAACTGGGTAAAACGCAACCATCCCGACATGAATTTCTGGACCAAGGACCTTGTGATCGATCCCTTTGATGCGGCTCAAAATACCTGGTACGCCTGCGTTTGGAGCGGCTGGGGCGGCCCGGCTAATGACCTCGGGCGTTTGTTCCGTACAACAGACCGCGGGCAAAACTGGCAACCCATGACAGCCGATGACCAGTTTCTGCGGGTCAGTTCGGTCACCATAGATCCGAATGATCCGGAAACGATGTACCTGTGCACGGAAACGCAGGGGCTTTGGGTGACGCACAACAAAAGCGCCGCACAACCTGCATGGGCACTGGTGGAACAATACCCGTTTCAGCACCCGGAACGGGTGTCTTTTAACCCCGGCCAACCGACGGAAATGTGGGTGGCGAGTTTTGGAAACGGCATGCGGTTCGGGACGGCTGTTACGCCGACCAGCGAACCGGTGGGATCACAGGCTACACAAATGCGCATCCTGAACAATCCTTTGAATGGCAATCAGTTAAGCCTTTTAGTTGAAGCCGTGCAGGAAATGCAGGTCTCATTCACCCTGACCGACGCGCACGGAAGAAGACTCCGGCAGTTTGAAAATCAAACTATTGGAAAGGACGCAAAGCCGATCGAACTCACATTGCCGGATTTGTCGGCGGGCATTTATTTCCTTCAAATGAACGATGTAGCCGGGCGAATTGTGGCCTCGGGTAAACTGTTGAAAATTTAAACGGCCGTACGAATCTCCTCATTCAACCAATGCCTTTTCTATATTTGCGGCCCCAAAAAACCGCTGCTTTTATTGAAAATCACAATTCCCGGATCGCGGATACCCGATTCTTCCAAAAATCAGGATTTCTCCCGCCACATAATATTCATTCAAACGTTACTATCCCGATTCTCCTTCAATTCTAGAAATATGCACCTATCCTTAGCCCATCGCATACGACCGGCCCTGTGGTCTAAGTTAGTTCTTTGGATACTGCTTTTGGGTGCAAATACGCCTGCCATCCAGGCGCAACAACCGGTACCTACAACCGTGCCGGCCACCCCAACCAGTCGGCCGGTGGTGGATACGACGCCGCTGTTTTTTACCTACGCATTTTCTCCGGAACGTTTTCATCCGGCAGATGATACCCTGCCGGAAAAGGATTTTCGTTTTTACGATCCCGCCCGTCAGCAGCCCATCGACTGGGGGACGCTCGGAAACCTGGGCACCCCGGCAAGGCCGTTGTTTTTTGAAACGCCGGCGCGACTCGGGTTCGATGTCGGGGTGCATACCTTCGATCTGTACAAATTGCAGCCTGCCGACCTGCGGTTTTACCGGAACAGCCGTTCATTCAGCGACGTGTTTTTTTCGCAGGGACGTACCCAACTGGAAGGCATGATGAATGCCAGGCTGGCGCATACGTTTTCGGGCGGAACCAATTTTTCGATGGACTACCGTACCATCAACAACCTGGGGCAATACAGGTACCAGCGTGCAAAACACAATGCTTTGTTGCTGGGCCTCTGGGTCCCTGTCGGCGAACGGTACGATGCATTTCTTATTTTTTCAAAAAATGTGAACCGCCAGCAGAATAACGGCGGTATCGCACCCGGCACCGTTTTCGGCTCGGCAGACTTTTCAGGGCCCATCAACGCGGAAGTAAACCTGCCCGAACTCAAGGCATATACCCGGCACGACGACCAGACTTTGCAGTTGATACAGCACCTGCGGTTTGCAGGCGACGAAACAGCCGGCAAACGGGTACTGCGGGCCACCCACAGTATTGCGTGGAAAAAACAGAACTGGAAATTTTCGGACGGCGATGACACGGAGGGTGTGGCTTCCGACTCCACTTTTTTCGACACCCTGCTGGTCGACCTGCGCGGTATCAGGAATTACATAGAACTGGACAGGATCGATAACTCCTTCACCCTCAATACATTTAAATCAAAAAAAACGGGCCGTCCTTCCGACGTACTGGCAGTGGGCATTAAACACAGTTATTTCAGCCTCCGCCAGGAACCGCAAAAAACGGCTTTCTCCAACCTGTTTCTGACGGGGGAATTCGGCATCACACCTTCGGATCGTTTTGCCCTGACCGCTGACGCGGCACTCGGAGTACTGAAAAATATCGGCGAATATCAATTGCACGGAAACCTCGTGCTGGGGCTGGGAAAAGCAGGTGTTCTGAAAGCATCGATCCTGAGTCAGCGTTATCCGGTGCCGCTTCTGGCCGACCGTTTGTACATCAGCAAGCGGTCTTTCTGGAACAACAGTTTTGAAAAACCGGTTGAGAACACGCTGACGGGAAGTTACGCATTGCCTTTGATCGGATTCGAGGCGACCGTGCGTACACACCTGCTGAACAACTATATCTATTACGATCAGAAGAGCGTCGTTGCGCAGGCCGGTTCTCCGTTGCAGGTAGCCCAAATACTGGTGAGTGAAAACGTGCGGCTTGGAAAAATTCATTTCGACAATACGGTAGCCTTGCAGCGCTTCAATCGTAGCGACATCATTCACCTGCCGAAATGGTTCAGCAAAAACAGCCTGTATTTTTCAGGAAAAATATTCAAAAAGCGTATGCTGCTCGATCTCGGCGTCGACTTCCGGATTAACAGTGAGTTCACGCCCGATGCTTACCAGCCGCTGAACTGGCAATTTCATTTACAGGACACGTTGACCCAAAAACCATACCCATGGATGGATGCTTTTATCGCATTTAAAGTGCAGTCGTTCCGCTTCTTCTTCCGCTACGAAAACCTGCAAACCATCTGGAATAAAACGGATGTGTTTTATCAGACTGCATTACATCCACAACCATTCGGCGCCATCCGGCTGGGCATTTCCTGGCGTTTTATGGATAATAATGTGGAAGAATCGGGATCGAATCCGGAGGCGCCTACGGGTATCGGGCCTGCCAGACAATAGAGTGCGAAGTCTTCAGTGCGAAGTGCGAAGTCAATAAAAGTGCGAAGTCTTCAGTGCGAAGTGCGAAGTCAGGAACAACGTGAGTGGCCACCGACTTCGCACTTCGCACTGAAGACTTCGCACTTCTTCTAGGTGGGTTTCTTTCCGCCTTTCAAAAAGCCCTGAATTGATTTGAGCGAATCCCACTGATCATTGGCGGCCAGATTAGCCTGCGAAGGCCAGGT
>JAKQJD010000084.1 GCA_029561355.1 Bacteroidota bacterium
GAATTCATGTCGCATATGCTGTATGCGGTGCAAGGTCCGAAAGGACTCATGCCGCTCTCGGAACTGGACACCGCGCTGAACGATCCCGAACTGCGGCAACTTGCACTGGGTTTGCTGCAGCAAAGGTTGAGCAAGGTGAAAGGCGTGGGTTTCGTGTCGCCCGATGTGATGGCCCAACTGACCCGGCTGACACTGGAAGACCTGCTGAATTTGCAGCAACCGGTCGACACCACCGGATCGGGCATTGCCCCCAAAAACCAGCGCTTGTTTAACACGCTTTCCGTTTCCCTGCAGGCGCTCGACCGCATTCTGGAGTTTCCTTTGTTTGCAGGCGGAAAAGATGGGGCCGGTTTCCAGTCACTGACCGATATGATGCCTGCTTTGCGGCCATTGCCCGATATTTCCGAGCGCTGTATGAATTTCCTGTACTACCTGGAAAAGGGAGAGCACCGCTCCGCTATCAGTTCGCTCATGCGGCTCATGACTTCGCTGAGCCGGCAACTGGAAAAAAGTGACCCGAGCGACAAACGCGACAAGTTGATCAATTTCTTTAGTGAAAACGGCGATTTTATCGCAGGACTGGTGGACGCCAGAACCAAGGACCAGGTGGAATACCTGCTCAAAAGCCTGGCAGATCCACCGGGCAGTTCCCGAACCAAACGCACGCATGCCATCACAGTGGGCATCAACGCGTACGTGGGCGCTTCCGTCGGCCAGGAGACCTGGGAGCGCAATCCGGCGCAGGGGCAAAACCTGCAATCGGATTTTACGGTGCTGGCGCCAACCATGCCGGTCGGGTTTGCGGTCAGCAAGTTGATCGGCCGGTCCTGGAAAAACCCGCAGTCATTCAGCCTGTACGTGTCGTTGCTCGATCTCGGCGCGCTGATGACTTACCGGCTTGCAGAAGAAGACGATTACGGCGAATACAAACTTACCTATAAAAACGTATTCAAACCGGGGCTTCAGTTGCACTGGAATATCCAGCGCACACCCTTTTATCTGGGTACCGGGTGGCAAACGGGCGCCCAGTTCCGCCAGGTGGAAGACAAGGAGATTAGTTTTCGCTCCTCCCGTTTTTTCCTTGCATTCGGCGTGGACGTACCCATCAAAACCTTGTATCAGCATTGAACAATCAGCGGTTTTAACGTGTTGCATCCTTTTAAAACATCCGGATCGGTAGATTTAGGAGGCTTTAAAAAATTGTTTCAATCATGCTAAAAAACGTGTTGACCTGAAAATAAAATGTTCGGGTCAGACGTTCGGCAGGCATGTTCCCATGACCCGTTTACATTCATTTTAAATCTTTTCAAATCATCAACCTTATGCGAATTACTGCAACGAAAATCGCCATTTATTTATGTGTAGGTCTCACTATGACCTCCTGTGTGGCGAAGAAAAAGTACGTGTCTCTCCGCACCGAACTGGAGACTGCCAACAAAGACCTCGGCAAATGCGGCGAAAACCTGAATGCCGCCATGGCTAAACTCTCTACCTGCGAAACCGATCGCGAGAAATTGAGAACAGACCTAAGCAACAACCAGAACACCCTGCGCCTGCGCGAAGAACAAATGCAGGACCTGCGCGTTCAGATCGACGACTTCAAGTCGCAGCGCGATAAGCAACTGACACAGGTCGGCGACCTGACCGTTTTGTCCAAATCTGCCAATGACAATATCAAGGAAACGCTTTCCCAACTCGAAAAGAAAGACAAATACATCCACTTGCTGCAGGCTGCCAAAACGAAAGCCGATTCGATCAACCTGGCACTGGCCGTTAACCTGAAAGGTGCGCTCAAAGACGGGATCGAAGACAAAGACGTGGACGTAAAAGTGGATAAAACCGTGGTATTCATCAACTTGTCCGATAAAATGCTCTACCAGAGCGGTAGTGCCAGTCTGACGCCGAAAGCCAACGAGGTGCTGGGTAAAATCGCCAAAATTATAGAAGGGCGCCCCGATCTGGAAGTGATGGTAGAAGGTTACACGGATAACAAGCCGATCAAAACTTCCTGCATCGACGACAACTGGGACCTGAGCGTAAAACGCGCTACTTCGGTAGTCCGCGTACTGCAAACGAAGTTCAACGTCAATCCGAACCGCCTGATCGCATCCGGCCGCGGGGAATACAACACGCTGGCCACCAACGATACGGAAGCCGGCCGTGCCACCAACCGTCGCACCCGCATCATCATTCTTCCGAAACTCGATCAGTTCTACGATCTGCTGAACCCGAACAACGTTCCTAACAAATAAGTACGAAGTCGACAGTGCGAAGTGCGAAGCCATGTGAGTGGTCATGGACTTCGCACTTCGCACTTCGTACTTCGCACTATTATCATATGCCAAAGTCTGACCAAAAGTACGCCACCATTCACTATCACTCCTACCTGCAGCTCGACAAGATCCTGGGCGCCCAGCAATTGCGCAGCGCGGAACTGGAAAAAACGCCGGCACATGAAGAAATGCTCTTCATTATCGTGCACCAGGTATATGAATTGTGGTTCAAACAAGTTACCCACGAAGTGCAGTCTGTGATCGATATGTTCAAAGGCGATAACGTGGACGAGCGCAGCATCGGCACGGCCGTCAGCCGGCTGAACCGCGTAGTGGAAATCGAAAAACTGCTGATCCAGCAGATTCAGGTAATGGAAACCATGACCGCTCTCGATTTTCTCGATTTCCGCAATTACCTCTTTCCGGCTTCCGGTTTTCAGAGTTTTCAGTTCCGCAAGGTAGAAGCCATGCTCGGTTTGCCGGAGCAGGAACGTATTACCTACAACAACAAACATTACGCCTCCGATTTTGCCGAAAACCAGCAGGCCGACCTGGAAAGTTTGAGCCATGGCGATACCCTGTTCAGGGTGGTGGAGGACTGGCTGGAACGAACGCCTTTTTTGCAGTTCGGAAATTTTGAGTTCCTGGCTCACTACAGAACGGCCGTCGACCATATGCTCGCCCGCGAACAGCAGGCCATACAATCCACCTCTTATCTCGACGAACAGGAAAAAGCCATGCGCCTGCGTATGCTGGGAAGTACCGACACGTATTTCCAGTCGGTACTCGATCCCGAAGTGCACCGGCAGTTGCAGGCCGAAGGCAAACTGCGGCTTTCTTACCGGGCTACGGTGGCAGCCCTTTTTATCAACCTCTACCGCGATGAACCGATTCTGCACCAGCCGTTCAACCTGCTGCGCGGTCTGATCGACATCGACGAACTGTTCACTACCTGGCGTTACAGGCATGCGCAAATGGTGCTTCGTATGTTGGGTCGGAAAATCGGCACGGGGGGCTCTTCAGGCCATGATTATTTACATGCCACGGCTGTTAAACACCACATTTTCAGTGATTTGCATAATATCAGTACGCTGCTGATTCCCCGTTCCGAATTGCCGGATCTGCCCGCCGATCTGAGGCAGCAACTGGGGTTTTATTATACGGAACAGATGCGGAAAGGGTGAGAAGAGAGAAGTGAGAGAGTGAGAGGTGAGAGAGTGAGAGTCCGTAGCGTACACCGCTTCGCTTATCAACCGTGGTGGCGTGAAGCGAAGCGGTGTACGCTACGGACTCTCACTCTCTCACCTCTCACTCTCTCACTTCTTATTTCTCAGCCCTTCTTCAAATTTTTCTCAAAAAACGCCAGCGTGCGTTGCCAGGCAAGTTTAGCGGCTGCCTCATTGTAGCGGGCCGTTGAGGTGTCGTTGTGAAAAGCGTGGTTGACCCCTTCGTATACGTATTGTTCGTATGTAATTCCGGCTGATTTCAGGGCGTTTTCGTATGCGTCCTTCCCCGCGTTCACCCGCTCGTCGAGTCCCCCGTAATGCAATTGTACTGCGGCCTTTATCTTGGGAACATCCGCTGCGGGTGGCTGCATGCCGTAAAATGCTACGGCCGCACGGAGTGTGGGTACGTGAACGGCCAGGTTGTTGGACATGGCGCCGCCCCAGCAAAAACCGACGCAGCCGAAACTGCCGTTGCAGTCTTTTCGGGCGCCCAGGTAATCAAAAACCTTTATGAAGTTCTGGAGACTTTCTTCCGGTTTCAGTTTGGTGAAAAGTTGCCGTGCATCGTCTTCACTGGCAGGTGTGCCGCCGAGTGGCGACAAGGCATTGGGCGCGATGGCCAGATAACCTGCACGCGCCGCGCGCCGGGTTACATCTTCAATGTGAGCATTCAGCCCGCGGTTTTCATGGATCACCACTACGGCGGCATATTTTTTTTCGGTTTGGGGGCGTGCTACGTAAGCCTGCATTGCTCCGGTGGCTCCCGGGTAGGTAATTCGTTCCGTGAAAAGTTCATCCGAAGTGGTTTTTGCGGCGGGCGCGCAACCGGATTCCAGTTGGGCCAGCATAGCCATGGCTATGGAGGTGCTACCTGTGATATGCAGGAGGCGGACCATAAAATCCTTTCGGGTCAGGGGTTTGTGGGTGTACTCGTCGTAAAGGTCGATAACGCGTTGATCCATAATACCTGTTAAATTTTAATGAATAGATATGCTCCAAAAGATACGAATGATACGAATATTTCCGACACTCGGGCGTAGTAATTACACAAAAAAAGCAGCCACTCCCTTTGGAATGGCTGCTCACTTATGAGTGCTTACTTACCTAACATGCTTTTATCTGCTGACGATTTCCGCCTGCATGGGACCTAATATCCTCAATAGTTCTTTTTTTTCTATTTCACCCACGTTCAACTGATCGAGTGCACTGACCAGATCGCCAACCAGGGCGTCGAATTCCGCCTGAGTGATATTCATTTCTTTGTGCGCCGCTTTCATCGTAAGTCCTTTATAAGTACAAGGGCCTCCCGATCCGGCGCAAATCTGATCTATGAGGTTCAGCCGAAATAAACGTGCACGTGCAGGGTCCGAAATCGTCGGTGCAAAACGTGTATTGATGATTTCATCCCCCGCTATATTTACAATGAACTGATCTACCAGGGCTGAAATCGTGTCGATTCCTCCGAGCCTTTCGAACAAAGTTGTTTGAGTTTGTGGCGGCTCCTCCGCTTTTTCCTTATTGCATGCACCAAATGAGCAAATGGCCGCTACACCAGCTATCAGTAGTATTTTCAGATAGTTTAACATACTTATAGGTTTGATTCGGTTTGCAAATCAGGATACCTGTGTAAGTTGTCTATGCCTGTTTTGACTGAAAATCAGCAGAAACAAGGCACTGGTAGAGATTAAAATTAAATGCTTTTGTAGTGCAGCATACTGTATAAAAACTTACGAGCAGGGGCCTGGGAAAGTTTTCATTGATGGAAAAAAAATTCCTTTCAGCCCTTAAAAGCATGTATATATTCATTTTTTATAAGTAAAAAACTGACAATCATATAATTGCAATAAAAATATATTCTTATTCTTTTTGAAAAAAATCTAAAACCATCCTGTAATTTTGTTGTTCAGAAACTAAAGGTTAAAACACTTAAATTGATCTTCCTTGGATCGTATCGACTTTATCAAATCGATGGCCTTGTGGCCTATCGCAGCCTGTAATATGAAACTTCAGGATTTTCCTAAAATAACGGGAGCGCTTCCCGTTTCTGAAAAAATGCCGGTGTGGTTTGTGGGGCACGGCAGCCCGATGAACGCGCTGGAAGACAACTCTTTTACACGCAGCCTGCGTAAAATGGGTGAATCGCTGCGGGAAAAACAAAAACCAAGCGCCATTCTGGTCGTTTCGGCGCACTGGCTTACCCGGGGCAGTTATGTCAACGTATTGCCCCAGCCCGAAACGATCCACGATTTCGGAGGTTTTCCAAAAGCGCTTTTTGATGCGCAGTATCCTGCCCCGGGCGCACCTGACATCGCGAAAGAAACCGTGAAACTGAGCGCATTGCTGCATGAATCGGACGACTGGGGGCTCGACCACGGGGCCTGGACTATCCTGATGCACCTGTTTCCCGAGGCTGATGTGCCCGTATACCAGATGAGTATCGATTATTATCAGCCCATGGAGTACCATTTGAAACTGGCCAAAGAATTGCGCGCCTTGCGCGAGCGCGGCGTTCTGGTGGTAGGTAGCGGCAACATTGTGCACAACCTGCGCATGAGCATGGCGCGCCTGCAAAACAATGATTCCAGTCCCTACGACTGGGCCGTTGAATTTGACCATTGGGTGCATGAGAAAATTAAAGCGCGCGATTTCGCCGCACTTGCCGACTACGAAAAAGCAGGCGCTGCCGGAAAACTTTCCGTGCCTACCGTCGATCACTATGTTCCCCTGCTGTATTCGCTCGGTTTGGCCGATGAGCGGGAGGAGATTATTCAGACATTCGAAGAGGTATCGTTCGGCGGGATCAGCATGCGTACCTTCCAGGTAGGGTAGAAGGGGTGGGTATATTCAGTAGGTTGTTAAATATACCAAGCCGGGAGCAATGTGCCCCAAACATAAAACACAAAACCCCAAACACCATATTACTGCGTCCTGGCCGCCCGCCATTTCGCCTGTTCTTCCGTAAAAAGTGTGGCAAAATGATATCCCAGGTACCGGCCGCCGTCGTGGGTAAGGTGCGTATAGTCGAGGTTGGCATACCGGGGTTTGTGATTGGCCATGTCGATGATCGAACCGGGGCCGCCCATGCCGAAGTACAGATCGTAAAACAAAAAACCGTGTTTGCGCGCCAGGTCGCGTTGCATGGCTACGATAGCGGGTACGCTCCGCATGGTCTTTAGTTCCGTACCGATTTTGTTGGCCCTATCTCCCACACTTACGATCAGAATAGGCCTGTCCGGGAAACAGGCGCTCAAATGCGAGAACGTGCGGTCCAGTTCAGCCTGGTACCATTTTATATTGTTCAGGGAGTTGGTAACAGCATTCAGGCCTACCTGCAACACGATCAGGTCGTATTTTTGATACCGGTCAAACTGTTGCGCAACATCCGGTTTGATCATTTTGAGCGGGCCTCCGCTGTTTCCCCGTACTGAAAAGTTGTCGATGTAAATGCCGGGTCCGCTTTCGAGGCTTGCGCCATACAGCAACACCCCATCTGGCTGCGGGAATCGGACGGCAAATGCGGTGGTACCCGGATAGTTCGCGGTCCATTCCCAGGCCTTGATACGTCCGTCCGTTTGTTTCAGGGTGCCATTTTGAGGCGCCTCGTCCTGTTGTTGCCATACGAAAGGTGTTCCTTCCTGTGCGGAGTAAAAAAAACGGAAATGGTTCCAGTGGGTAGTGTGGCGGAAATAGGAAGCGCCTTCATAGTGGATTTTTGCATCCGCTGCGGGCTGGTACACGTAACCGTTGATACCGAATTGCGGATGGCTTTCCATTTTTTTGACGATGGAATAAGTGGTCCAACCCCTGAAAATGTGTTTCAAGGTGCGTTTAAACTGAGCCACTTCCGACGTGACAGGCACGAATCCCACACCGGATCCTCCCCACAGTGTCTGGAGCGTATCGCGTAAATCGCCCAGCAGAATATCGCCTTCCACAAAAGAATCGCCATACCAGGCTACGCGGACCGTACGGCCCTGCCGGATCGAATCTACGGCGTCAAAAAAACGGTTGAGCCCCGTTTGTGCCGGGCTGTAATCCTCTATGACTTTGCCAAACCAGGATGAATCTTTCGGCGGCAACGGCCCTACAGAATCCGATTGTACCGCTATCTGCATGCTGGTGTCTGTTTCGAGCCATGCTGTGGAGTCAAAAGACATAGTATCCATCGGCGCAGCGACGGAATCGGCGCCGGAACGGACGTCGGCGAAGATGTCCATTTTGCGAAGTTTGAAATTCCCGACTGCCAGGTTCTCCGGAATCAAAGAGATGCCTGTGAGCATCAGGAGGAGCAAAACGGGTAAGATCAGTGTCTGGTTGATATAGTTTTTCATAGAAAATTCGGCCGGCGAAGGTAGGGGCTTCGTATATATCAGGAAGAAAAATGAAGGCATTATGATTCGATTTGGTATAAAAAAATACTGTTTCGAAAAAATATGGAATCAATGTTGTTGGTAGTGCCAAATTAAAGATATTTTGTGCCCTCGATTCCCGGAATACTATTTGTCGGCTACCCCCAAGCGCCATTGTTGACAGTCATCCCCTCCCGATTATTCCGAACAATTCACAAACTATTTGCGTATGCGTAATTGGTACACCTTACCGTTTACACTCATTTTGTTTTTCAGCACTTATTTTCTTCGGGCCCAGGAGTCTGTTCATGTACAATGGTCGGCTGATATAAGCCGTTATCCGGTAGACGTTCAGATCGGAAAAACAAACATCAACATTTGCGACCTGGTGCCTGGCGGCACCTATTCTGTTATTGTAACGCAGGCTACAAATGGAACCCAACCTGCTTTCGAGTGGCAGATTCACAGTATACTTTTTTACCAGAAGGACGAGCAGTTCCCGCACCAGGTAATGATCACACCGGAGGCTTCCTGCGCAACGCTGGAGTTAAAGACGTTCGCCGGGAGTATGTCGGGTAAACTTCCGGTATATCTTTCTATCAACCGGACGGACGATCCAAAGCCCGAACCGGAGGGACCGGGTACAGATCAGCCTGAACTGGCCAATCTTTCCACCACTGCCGGCACTGCCGCAGGCACACTCATCTCTACTGTTTTGATCGGGGGTAACTGCTTCGATGTGACCAATGTAACTTCTGCCGGCCAAGGAACTTCCCGCGGAACTTTCACCAACGGCAACTCTAATATCGGGATCGATCAGGGAGTTGTACTGTGTACAGGCAGCGTAGGTATCCTGCCTGGTCCGAATAACAGCGGCAGTGCCAACGGCGGTTATGCTTTGGTTCCGACGCCCGACCCTGACCTGGCAGCCCTGGCAGGCGGCGGCACATTGTACGACCTGAGCAAAATTGAATTCGATTTCCGGCCTACATCGCCTACTTTATCCTTTGATTTCGTTTTTGGTTCGGAGGAATACTGCGAATTCGTGGACGGCGGCTTCAACGACGTTTTCGGGTTCTTTATCAGTGGCCCCGGTATTCCGGGAACGCAGAATATTGCGGTTATTCCGAGTACTTCTACACCGGTTTCCATTGACAACGTCAGCCACGTTACCAACTCTACATATTTTGTCGGTAACAGCAATACCTGCGGATTCCCGCCGACCAATAACGCGGAATGTCAGCTGGACGGATGGACTTCGGTATTCACGGCCGTTGCCAACGTAATACCCTGCTCTACCTATCACATCAAACTCGCTATTGCCGACGTAAGCGACGCCGCTTATGCATCTGCCGTATTTCTGAGGGCCAACTCCTTCGCAGCGGGCGGTGTGGCGAATGCTGTATCTAATTACCCTACCACGGCGCAATATGTAATTGAGGGCTGCAACCAGGGCTACATCCGTATTTTCCGCGGTAGCGGAGATATCAACGAAGATGTCATCGTGAACTTTACAGTAAGTGGTACAGCATCACCGGGAGTGGATTACGACCCGATCGTGGGCCCGCTTATCATTCCTGCAGGACAGCAATTTATTCTGGTGCCTGTGAATGTTATTCCCGACCTGATCACTGAAGGCAATGAAACGGTTATTTTGTCTTTGAGCAACTCCTGTTCCTGCACCCAGACACAAGTGACCTTTAATATCCATGACCTGGAACCCTTGCTGGTTACCTTGAACGACGTCAATGGATGCGGCAGCAGCAATACGGTATTAAGTCCAAGCGTTTCGGGCGCACAGGCTCCTCTCATGTATCACTGGAGCAACGGAGCCTCTTCTGCCACCCTGAACGTCGCCGCAGTAGGAACAAACACCTATACTGTTACGGTAACGGACGCCTGCGGACGCACCAGCAGCGCCGAAGCAACGGTTACCCTTGCTCCGATCCCAACGGCAGCGCTTTCCGGATCGGGTGTGTTCTGCGTCGGCGCCAGCGGCTCCGTAAACCTGACCCTGACCCTGACTGGACAACCCGATTGGACAGTCACTTACCTTGCCAATGGCGTACCAACCACCGAAGTATTCAGCAGCAGTCCAGCCACCATCACTGCGACGTCGGGGGGCGCCTATTCGCTGGTCAGCGTCGTTTCGGACAATGGTTGTCCGGGAACGGTCAGTGGAAATGTGAACCTTCCGACAGTTAACGTGAATTTAAATCTTACCCCAACCAACCCTTCCTGTTTTGGATTGACCAATGGAGCCATCAGTTCAAGTCCTAGTGGAGGAACTGCACCGTATACGTATTCCTGGACGCCCAGCGGAAGCGGCGCCAACCCCACCAACCTGGCTCCGGGGACCTACACGGTGACCGTGACCAGCAGCCAGGGTTGTACGGAAGAGGCAACTGTTACTTTGGTTGAGCCGCCTTTATTGGAGGCAAGTACAAATGCGCCTGCTACCATCGATTGTACCTCGCCAAGTGTAAGTATAGACCTGACGGTAACCGGCGGCACACCCAATTATACCTATACCTGGACTGGCGGATCCTCCGCTCAGGATCCCAATATTACCGTTGGTGGAACGTATACGGTAACCGTGCGGGATGCCAGGAACTGTACCACGACCGCTTCCGTCACCGTAGCGGCGAACAATACCCTGCCTACGGCTGTCATCGCACCGCCTGCTTCGCTCAACTGTAACGTTCAGTCGCTTACCCTCAACGGTAACGGCTCTTCACAAGGGCCTGAGTTTGAATACAATTGGGCGGGTCCGGGTATCATCTGTTGTAATACGACGCTGCAACCTGATATTAATCTCGGCGGGACGTATACCATTACTGTAACGAATACGGATAATGGCTGTACCAAAACGGCTTCCGTAACCATCGCAAGTAATACCACGCCGCCTGCTGCCAATGCGACCGCCCCGTTCAATATCGGGTGCAACCATCCTACAGTTACGCTCAGCGGGACGGGGTCTGCCGTCGGAGCAGGTATTACCTACCAATGGTCGACTTCTGATGGAAACATACAGAGCGGCGCTACCAACCTGAATCCCGTGGTAAATCAGGCGGGCACCTATACCATTGTTGTGACCAACAACAACACGGGTTGTACCGCTGAAGACAGTGTAACGATAACAGGGGATACACAAACTCCCACTGCGGTAGTAGCCCCCGCAGGTCCGGTCGACTGTTTTAATCCGGTCATTCAACTGAACGGAACGGGTAGCTCGCAGGGGCCTCCCGGGTTTAACTATAACTGGACTGGCGGAAGCATCAGCGGTGGCGGCAATACGCTTACACCAACCATTACGGCAGGCGGCACGTATACGCTGGTAGTGCAAATCCTGCCAATAGTTGTACGGCTACAGCCACCGTAACCGTCGCTGCAAACCTCACTCAACCCACAGCGGTAGCCACGGCACCCAACGGCATCAACTGCCAGAATTCTACCGTAACACTGAACGGAACCGGATCGAGTACCGGCTCCATGTTCGCTTATCAGTGGAACACGACAAATGGCAATATTCTTACCGGCGACAATACATTGAACCCGGTCGTGAATCAGGGCGGTACTTATACGCTTGTCGTGACAAACGAAGTAAACGGTTGTACCCGCCAGGTTTCAGTAACCGTTACTCAGGATCAGAGTGTCCCGGTTGCCAGTGCCGGCCCCGACAGGGTGCTGAACTGCTATACGCCTACGCTTGCATTGCAGGGTACGGGAAGTATCGGACCGGGTTATACTTTAGCATGGTCGGCCAACCCGGGCGGATTTTCATCCGGACAGAATACGATGACGCCTATAGTGAATCAGCCGGGCATATACACCCTCGTCATTACCAATACCAATACGGGATGTACCAGTTCCGACATCGTAGAGGTGACCTCCGATTTCGCCCCGCCGGTTGCGCAAATCGTACCGCCGGATGTTATCACCTGCTTCCTGCCCAATATTGTGCTCGATGGAGGACCATCCTCCACCGGCCCCACGGTTTAATACACCTGGACAGGTGTTGCAGGCGGCCAGATCGTCGGCAACAACGACCAGATCACTGCTATGGCAGGAAGTGCAGGCACTTACCGCCTGGTAGTCAGAAATGGCGACAACGGTTGTACCGCGCAGGCACAGGTAAATGTGACCGCTAATATGGTCCATCCACTGGCCGAAGCCGGGCCTGCCGCCAATATAACCTGCCAGAATCCTGTTGTTTCGCTCAACGGAACAGGTAGTTCCGCCGGCGCCACGTATACCTATCAGTGGACTACTTCGAATGGTGAAATCCTTTCAGGCGCCACTACCTTGATGCCGACAGTCGATCTGCCAGGCACGTATACACTTGTCGTTACCAATACGGTTAATGGATGTACTACGCAGGATATCGTGAATGTTACAACCAACCAGAATTTGCCGGTAGCCGCCGCAGGCCCCGACCTGCAGCGCACCTGTACGGTGTCGACCCTGACGATCAATGGAAGCAATTCTACGGTCGGACCAGGTGTGCAATATCTTTGGACTGCCAATCCCGGACACATTGTTTCAGGCGGTACGACCATGACCCCGATCGTTAATCAGGCAGGTGTTTATACGCTTCAGATTACGAATACCAATACAGGCTGCACCGATACTGATGAGGTGATTGTTACAGATAATATTGTCAATCCGGTGCCGGTTATCGTTCCGCCTTTGCAAATAACCTGTTTCAACCCCAGTGTTGGGCTGGATGCCAGCGGCAGTACCGACCTTGGCACGCCTGTTTTCCATTGGGCTACTACGAACGGTACCATTGACAACGGCGGATCCACGTCGACACCGCAGGTAATTGCCCCCGGGCTTTACACGCTTACCATCACCAATACCCAGAATGCATGTTCCGCTACGGCGCAGGTAACTGTGACAGAAGATGTTACGCCGCCGCAAGCAGCAGCGGCCGTAAATAGTATTTTGTCCTGCCAAAACGCGCAGGTGCAATTAAGTGGCACCGGATCATCCACGGGCGCTGATTTTCAATACCTGTGGAATACAACCGTCGGAAATATTGTAAGCGGCGCGCAAACGCTTGCACCGACCGTCAACCTGGGAGGCGCTTACATCCTGACCGTTTCCAATACCCTGAACGGTTGCAAGGATACCGCTTCCGTAACTGTTGTCTCGAGCCAGGAATTCCCGACAGTGAACGCCGGGCCGCAGCAGACGCTTACCTGTGCTATCGACGAACTTGTACTCGACGGCTCGGCTTCCAGTCAGGGCAACAACTTTGCCTATATCTGGGATTCTCCAGACGGCAATATCGTTTCAGGCGCAAATACCTTGCAACCTTCCGTCGACCTGCCCGGAACCTATAATTTAAGCATCGTAAACCAGATCAATGGTTGCACCGCTACGGCATCGGTCTTGGTAAATACCGACTACGCGGCGCCGAATACAACCGTTGCGCCGGGAGGAATTTTGAGTTGCACCGTGTCTTCCGTTTCACTCGACGGCACAGGCAGCAGCACAGGCGCACAGTATTCCTACGACTGGCAGACACAAAATGGTAACATTCTTTCGGGAGGTACCACTTTGCAACCTATAGTAAATGCCGTAGGCGCTTATACGCTGGTTGTTACTAACAATAACAACGGTTGCACCGGTACGGCAGGCACTTCAGTTCTGGCGGACGCCAGTCTGCCGGTAGCCAATGCGGGCGCTCCCGATACCTTGACCTGTTCAGTAAACAGTGTGGTGCTGAATGCAACGTCTTCGAGTCAGGGTGCAGGTTATATTTACACCTGGAATGGCCCCGGTACCATTTCGTCCTACACGGGTTTGCAGCCGGTAGTTACCCTCGCAGGCGACTATTTCCTCACCGTTACCAACCAGACCAACGGATGTACGGCCTTGTCGACGGTTTCTATTCAGGAAGATCGTGCGAACCCGGTCGCGGAAGCCGGTGCGACGGACGAACTTACCTGCGTAAAAACTTCCATTTCGCTGGATGGCAGCGCTTCCAGTACAGGCCCGCTTTATCAGTATGTCTGGACGGCCCTCAACGGCGGACAAATTACCGGAGGCGGCAACACACTTACACCGACAATTGACAATCCCGGCCTCTACCGTTTGCAGATTACAAATGCCGTCAATGGCTGCGTAACTACAGACAGCGTTGCCATATCGGAAGATATCAATTATCCGAACATCGATGCCGGGCCAGCCTCTACTCTTACCTGCGTCATACCGTCGGTAACACTGGCAGGGCAGGGTAGTACGGGCGCTTTGTTCGTGTATGACTGGGGGACGACGGATGGCAATATCGCTTCCGGAGACAGCACCCTGACGCCTTTGGTGGATGCCCCCGGAACTTACAGCCTCGTAGTAACCAATACCTACAATGGTTGCAGCAGCAGCGACGCCGTGGTCATCGACAGAGATGCCAATGTGCCGAATGCGGAAGCGGTCGTTTCGGGCGAACTCAATTGCGTGGTTTCTTCCTTACAGTTGAGCGGCGCCAATTCATCGCAAGGGGCTACACTTGTGTATACCTGGAATACGCCTGACGGAAACATTGTTTCCGGCGACAGCACGCTCGCGCCTGTGGTAGATGCGCCAGGACAATACACGCTGCAGGTGTACAATACGGCAAACAGTTGTGTCGCGCTTTCTTCCGTAACCGTTGCCGAAAACCTGACACCTCCTGCAGCGGAGGCAGGCAGCCCGCAAGTGCTATCGTGCGCGCACCCGACGCTGACACTCGACGGATCGGGTAGTAGCACAGGCAGCCAGTACGTATACCAGTGGAATACCGGTGATGGCAATATTCTTTTGGGAGATACCACCCTGCAACCGCAAGTCGACCAGAGCGGCTTTTATACGTTGCAGGTAACCGACCAGGTAAACGGTTGTATTTCGGAAAGCACGGTGCAGATTTTGCTCGACCAGAACACGCCGGAAGCAAACCCCGGCCCCGGCCCGACCCTTACCTGCGCAGTCACTACGATTGCGCTGGATGGTACGGCAAGCAGCACCGGTCCGCAGTTCTCCTATCACTGGCTTACTTCAAACGGCCAGATCATCAGCGGAGACAGCACCCTTACGCCGGTTATTACGGAGCCGGGTACTTACTCACTGGTAGTGACGAACGTAAATAACGGCTGTATTTCAACGGACGATGTCGTTGTGCTTGAAAATGTGGAACCGCCCGCCGCCGCTGCCGGGTTTGAATCGACCCTTACTTGTACCACAACGTCTACCGATCTGAATATCGACGGCAGCAGTGTGGGAACAGAATACAGTTATGAATGGACGACAAACGGAGGACTTATTTTAAGCGGAAGCGATACGCCTGTGCCGACGGTCGGTGATCCGGGTGTTTACGATTTGTTGGTTACCAATAATTCAACCGGTTGTACCAACACTGCGTCCGTACAGGTTCCTGAAGACGTAACACCTCCTGCTGCGGCCACCGCCGTTGCGGGTGAACTCACGTGTTCCGTTACGACACTGCCGTTAAGCAGCGCCGGAAGCAGCACGGGAACGCAATACAATTACCTGTGGACGACCACAACCGGTCATATTTTATCCGATAACACCGTTCCTGTTCCGGTAGTAGATGATGCAGGAACCTACCAGCTGCTGGTAACGAATAGTATCAACGGATGTACCAGTATTTCTTCGGTGGATGTCGATCAGAATGTATCGCTCCCGCAGGTCAATGCTTCGGTGAACAGCCTGCTTACCTGCGCAATTACCCAGATTCAGTTGCAGGGTACCGCAACGGGCGGCGCGCAGGGCGTTTCGTATGCCTGGTCGGGTCCCGGTATCGTCAGCGGCGGAACAAGCGCCACACCCACAATCGACTCTACCGGTCAGTATTTGCTTACAGCCACTGACCTGTACAACGGTTGCATCGCTTCCGACCCCGTTACGGTAACTGCCGATGTTACGCCACCGGTTATTGCCATTGCATCGCCCGCACAACTCAACTGTTATGTGGCGCAAACGATCATCCCCGGTTCCGGCAGCACAGGAGGACAGTATACGTACGCCTGGACGGGACAGGGTATCGTTTCCGGAGGCAGTACCCTCACGCCAACGGTTAACCAGCCCGGTCCGTATTCCCTGCTGATCACCAATACCCTGAATGGTTGTACATCCAGTCAGAGCACCAGTGTGTCGCAAAATATTCAACCCCCTGTGGCACAGGCCGGTGGTGCGTTCGAACTCACCTGCTCCGTCACGCAGGGAAGCCTGAATACCGCAGGTTCCACTTCAGGCAGCGGCATCAACTATACCTGGACCACCAATGGAGGTTACATCGTATCGGGCGGAAATTCCGCAACACCACTTGTGAACGAACCCGGAACATATTTGCTCACAGTGGTCAATGCGCAAACCGGTTGTACGAGTTCCGCCAGCGTGGTCGTATCGGAAAATACCAATTACCCGACAGGGCTGTCCTTGAGCAGGGTACTGCCGAAATGCGGCGGGCAACCCGGTTCGCTGGTCATTGAAACCGTGAGTGGCGGCGTAGGTCCCTACCTGTATTCAATCGATGGCGGCAATAACTTTGTTACGGCTGCTGCATTCGACAACCTGACTCCCGGCACCTACCCGATGGTGGTGCAGGACCTGAACGGCTGCGAATACGCACAGTCCCTCACCTTCCCGGTGCCGGTGGAACCGCAGGTTACGCTCAATCCGGATGTCACGCTGGTATTCGGACAGGATGCGAAACTGACGGCAGCGCTCAACGTTCCGTTATCTCAGATCGATACCATCATCTGGGATCCGATGGAATCGCTGACGCTGACCAGCAAGCCCAATGAAGTGATTGCCAAACCATTCAAGGACACGGAATACACCGTTCGCATTATCAACGTGGACGGCTGCGAGGACGTGGCGAAGGTAATTGTACGTGTACAGGATCCGCAGATATGGGCGCCGAACGTGTTCAGTCCGAACAACAAAGACGGCAAGAGCGACTACTTCCTGATTTTTGCGGCCGACCAGACCATCAACAAGATTCATACGCTGCAGGTGTACGACCGCTGGGGCACCATGGTGTTCCTGCGTAACGACATGTTGCCGAACGATGAAGAACTGGGATGGGATGGCAGTTTCCGTGGAAAACAGGTCAATCCTGCCGTATTCGTATGGTGGGCAGATGTCGAACTCGCCGACGGAAGCCATATTGTTCTGAAAGGCGATGTAACGGTAGCGGACTAGCAGTATGAAAAAATACTGCAAACCTGTCTACATTTGCACATCACCAACGAAAACTTTATGCCAGCCGAACTGCCATATACGTTTGCTTTTCTTGAAACGGCAACCGAAACACTACGCGCTATTGCACATCCGCA
>JAKQJD010000089.1 GCA_029561355.1 Bacteroidota bacterium
GATGCCGGGGTTATTTGATGCGCCGGCTGCTTCCATTTTCAGGATCCACGCCATTTCATTGGCATTCACGTACAAAATCCCTTCTTCCGGGTCGGCGCCGGCGCCACCCCATTCCGCGCCGCCGTCGTAGCCGGGCAGCAGAAATACTCCGTCGAGATTGGGCGGGGCGAAACGCCTTTTGTCGGCTGCCCGGAATGTTTCGAGCAATTCTTCCCGGTTTTCGGCGTACGGGCTCAGGTCGTTTTCGGTGAGGTCGGACGCCTGGCGTGCAAAGGGTTTGGGCAGTACGGGCACCGGTTGTGTGGGCCACGCCTGTTCATCCTGCAAACCGGAAGCAGGCGCCGGCACTTCCTCGATGTCGAATAAAGGAACGCCGGTTTTCCGGTCGAACACGAACACGTAACCCTGTTTGGTCACCTGGGCTACAGCGTCGATGGTTTGTCCGGTTCTTTTTACCCGGAGCAGATTCGGCGGCGCAGGCAGGTCGCGGTCCCAGATGTCGTGGTGGGTAAACTGGTAATGCCACAATCTTTTTCCCGTGCGGGCATCGAGCGCCAACAGGCAGTTGGCGTACAGGTTGGAACCTGTGCGGTGGCCGCCGTAAAAATCGGGTGATGCGGAGCCCGTAGGCACGTACAGAATGCCCGTCTCGCGGTCGACGGCCATACCTGCCCAGTTGTTGGCAGCGCCGGTTTCCGTGTTTTTATAGGCGTTTTTGTTGTCCCAGGTCTCGTAGCCCGCTTCGGAAGGATAGGGGATAGTGTGAAAAGACCAGGCAAGTTTTCCGGTAATGACGTCGAAAGCGCGGATATCGCCGGGGGCCGCATCGGTGCCCTCCGACAAACGTACCGGCATGACAATGAGGTTTTCGAAAACGGTACCGGGCGTATTTGAAATGATGAACTTGTTTTGAGCCTGTGCCGGAAGTCCTTCATGCAAATCGACGGAGCCACCCTTGCCGAAGGTTTCAATAGGTTTACCTGTTTTTGCATTCAGCGCCCACAAACTGGGGCCGATGGTATACAAAATACGTTGGTCGGAACCATTCGACCAGTATGCCACGCCGCGGCTGGTGCTGTGCCAGGCTTTCAGCGGATCGCCGAAATGCCAGATTTCTCGCCCTGTGGCCGCATCGAGCGCAAAGGCCTGCACGCTGGCGCTCACGCCGTACAAGATGCCATCGACAATGATCGGGCTCATTTGCATCTGGCCGGTATCGGGAGCCGCATAGGTCCAGGCTACCTTGAGCCGGGTCACATTTCCGGTATTGATTTGCGTAAGTTCGGAGTAATGGTTGCGGTCGGGGCCGCCGAGGTACTCCTGCCATTGCCTGTAATCGATGGAAGAGGGGTTTTTTAATAAAAGTGTGCACAAGAGGACAAGGGAAAAAACTACTTTCATAGACCGCGGATGGTATTTTCAGCAAGCCCTGATATGGGAATGGATGCTGTTTCCGGCGATAAATCTACAAACGTTCTACAAAGGTTGGGCTTCTCCGAAGCCCATAAACCCATAAACCCATAAACCCATAAACCCATAAACCCACAAACCTTTACCCCCATTGGTTTTCTCCGAAGCCGATGGTTCTACTGAAACCCCGTTTTCCATTTTTGCGCAATGCGCATGGCTGTTTCCAGCATGTAGGGCGCCCATTTTTCCGTTTCCCATGCCGAATGGGCCAATTCGGAAGCGGCAAGCAACTGCCGGGCTTCGCTGTACGAACCGGCATTTTCCAGTATTTCGGAGAGTTGTAATTGCTGTCGGTACAGGGAATCGTCTTCGGCGGGCTTGCCGAATGGAACGTGTTTTTCAGGCAAAAACAGGTTGACCGGTTGCGCCCCGATTTTTTCTTTCCGGCGGATCACGGCATTCATCGTATTAAAATCCCGCTGAAACTGCCGTCTGCTGGCGTCCGTTTTTAACCCTGTGCCGAGTTGTTCCAGCACTACGAATTTCAGGTTCGGGCAAATACCGATAGCATATTCCAGCAACTGAAACACTTCGTCCGGTACCGAATCGTCGTGGGTGTCGCGGCGAACCTGCCGGCCGGGTAACAGCGGCGAATCTTCCCAACTGCCGCCCGAAATATGGATTTCCCGGACGCGGTCGAGCGGGTACAATTGCAGCAGCACCTCCGCATCGAGCGCAAAATTGTGCGCCTGACAATACAGGTTGTGCAGGTCGAGAATAATAAACCCGTTGACCGGCTCGATCAGTTGATTCAAAAAGTCGCCGTGCTTTTTTACTTCATCGAGGGAATAGGAAAAAGCCAGGTTTTCCAGTCCCACCGGGCACTCGCAGGCCGCCTGGATACGCCGGAGCCGGTCATGGCCGATGGCGAGTGTAGCCCGCGTAAATGGCAGGCTGATCGGGGCGCCCGCATGAAAATCGGAGCCGGTCATAAATCCGAAATGTTCGGTAATGTGGTCGAACCGGAAAACACCGCTCAAGCGCTTCAGGTGGTCCAGCCATTCCTGCTGTTCGGGCAGCCATTTTCCGGAAAAAAGCGAGAAAAACACGCCGTGCCCAACGAGGCGGCCTGCGTTGCCGAATTCGTGCAGCAACGCGTCGAACCAGGGCGGTATGTCCCTGACCTTGTATAGAGTATCGAACGACCATTCCACAGCCTGCACCTTTTCATCCTCCAGCAGCGGCAGTGCTGCCAGCAGGATGTCGGCGTCGAGATTGCAGGCGATGGCAGCGTAAACGGGCAATTATTTAGAAGTGAGAGAGTGAGAGAGTGAGAAGGTGAGCGTGCGTAGCGTACACCGCTATTTTAGAAGTGAGAAGTGAGAGGTGAGAAGTGAGATGCGTAGCGTACACCACCTATTTTAGAAGTGAGAGGTGAGAAGTGAGAGGTGAAATGCGTAGAGTTGACCGCTTCGCCTCAAAATTGGCGCGCTCAACCCATGCCGCAGGCGGGGCAATTGTTTGGGATAACAACCTGGCCGCCTTCGCCTTCATTCTCCTGATGGATCGCATGATCGATGTCGCAGTTGATCGGGCAGGCAGGAAAATGTACCTGTGAGGTTTCATGTTTCACCGAATCGCAAGAAGTAGCGGCGGCCGCTACGGTAACACCGGCGAAAATGGCTTGCAGGAGCGATTTTGAAATTTTCATGGCAAATGATTTAGATCGGTTAGAAAAAATTGTTTCGGGAGGTTCCGTATTATCCCCTGCCACAGGCAATGCAATTGTCCGGAATGGTGTTACTGTTCCCCTCTCCTCCTTCATTCAACTGGAGCGCATGGTCGATGGTACAGTTTTCCTGACAGGTGGAAAAATGAACGCCGGAAATTTCCTCTTTCGCATGGTCGCAGGAAGTAGCGGCAGCGGCAAGGGTAACGCCGGCGAAAATGGCTTGCAGGAGTGATTTTGAAATTTTCATGGCAAATGAATTTTGTATGGTTTCGAATAAAGGAGTGCGGTAATGGCAATGTTGGGAAAGACGTTGCTGCGTACTCAAAACGTTGGGCGCAGATACAGTTCTTTCTGAAACGTCAACGGCATGTTTCTGATGGATGCGCATTTAAACTTGTTTACACAACAGCCTCATAAATACTGTTTCCCGCATTTCAGGTTTGCCTGAAAAACTGCCGTATTACTGTTGTCACCTGCTCCACCTGCTGCTCCGCCATACCCGGAAAAAATGGCAGACTCAGACTAGTGCCGGCCATTTTTTCGGCCAGCGGAAAATCGCCGCGCCGGTAGCCCAGCGACAGGTAGGCCTGCTGCAAGTGCGGCGGCACCGGGTAGTGGATCATCCAGCCGATGCCTTGCGCCGTCAGGTGCGCTGCCAGGGCGTCGCGACTGGTAGTGCGTACCACAAACTGGTGCCAGACGTGCGCTGCGGGATCGGAGGTTGTGGGAAGTGTAATTTCTTCCAGATCAATTAATTGCGATTGGTACAGCCTGGCCAGATGCCGCCGCTGCGCTGTCCATTGCGCCAGAAAAGGCAGTTTCATCGAAAGCAGGGCCGCCTGCAATTCATCGAGCCGGGAGTTATAGCCGGGCGTTTCGTTGTAGTATTTGCGGGAAGACCCGTAGTTGCGCAGCAGTTTCACCTGCGCGGCCAGTGCTGCGTCGCCGGTGGTCAGCGCGCCGGCGTCTCCGAGGGCGCCGAGGTTTTTAGTCGGGTAAAAACTGGTGGCGTTCAGGTGCCCGAAACTGCCCGTCATTTTACCGGCATGAAGTGCGCCGTGCGCCTGGGCATTGTCTTCCACGACGTATAGACGGTGTTTTTCCGCTACTGCCATAATCTGCGTCATGTCGCAGGCCTGACCGTAAAGGTGCACCGGCAAAATGACTTTCGTGGCCGGCGTAATGGCGGCTTCGATCCGCGCGGGATCGAGGTTGCAGGTGGCAGGATGCGGTTCCACAGGTACGATGGTGGCGCCCACCTGCGATACGGCCAGCCAGGTAGCGATGTAGGTATTGGAAGGCACGATCACTTCGTCGCCGGGGCCGACGTTCAGCACCCGCAGGGCCAGGTGCAGGGCATCGAGCCCGTTGGCGACACCGATGCAGTGCTTCGTGCCATTCCAGCGGGCGTATTCGGTTTCGAAGGCCGTCACGGACTCGCCAAGGATGTACCATTGCCGGTCCCAGAAGCGCCGGAACACATCGAACGGAGCTGTTCCCAGGTCCTCGTTCATGGCTGCAAAGGAGAAAAAAGGCACCGGCGTCATGGCATTTTTTTCAGGCGGTTGAACTCCTCGTAAGAGCGGATGTAATCGTCCGGATCGTATGAAGTGGAGGTAAATACCAGCTGCACAGCGTTGTGCGTATACTGCATGGTATGCCAGCAAAGAGCGGGGAGGTAAACACCCGTATCTGGCCGGTCGAGGGTAAAACTGCTTTTTTCGCCATTCAGGGTTTCCACTTCCAGATCGATGCGGCCATTGAGGGCCAGAATGACCATTTCGGTACGGTGGTGCGCGTGTCGCCCCCTGACCACCTCGTGCGGGGTGAAATACGTCCAGAATACCCGTTGCGGCACAAAAGGCAGGTGTTTTTCAAATTCTGCAATAGCCAGGTATCCTTCGGCGGAATGACCGACCTTGGTGAACGTCAGTGGGTAGGGGACAGCAGGTTGATTCATTTTTCGAATGGTTTCCAAGCGTGTTCTTTGCATTTACAGGATTAAAACCACCGATACGGGTGTTCCGATTGCGCCGCAATTATACGTCGCCTTACGTGCAATTTGCCGGTTTTCGATCATTATGCACCTTGTGGAGGCCTTGCGGCCTCTTCGCTGAATCATTGATTAATCCCGTTCACATGTTACATTTGCCGTCAAACGCATCGTAAATATGGCGCAAAACAAATCAAAAACCAGCAACCGCAAGGGCGCACAAACGGCGCCCGTTGTTAAACCTGCATTGCCTGTAAAAGCCTGGCCCGTCATTCCGGAATGGGTGGGCGTGGGCCTGCTAGTACTGTTCACCGTCCTCATACGCTGGCAGTTTCTCGATATACCGTTGGAGCGAGACGAATCCGTTTATTACTATGCGGGCAAGGCGGCGCTCGACGGTGGCAGGCCGTATTTCGATTTTTATGAAATGAAACCGCCGGGGCTGTTTTATTCCTACGCATTTTTGATTGCCTTGTTCGGATACTCCGGTACGGGCGCCCACCTCGCGCTGTTGTTTGTGAGTTTGTCCAACGCTGCTTTCACGTATCTCATCGCCCGGCATTTCGGCGGCAAACGCCTGGCACAGGTAGCGGCCACGGCGTTCGTTTTCTTTTCGCTCAATCCGGGCGCTTCCGGACTGTATCTCGTGGCCGAGCACCTGGCGTTGCTGTGGGGTTTGCCCGGTGTCTGGCTGGCATTGCAGTACCCGGAACGAACGAACAAATACCTGTTGCTGGGCAGCGGCGCACTGCTTTCCATGGCTGTGCTGGTGAAACAAACGGCCGGCGTATTCGGTCTGGCGGTCGTCGTATACTGGCTGATACGCTGGCTGCAAAATGGCCGGGAACAATCGCTGAAACCGCTGTTATGGTGGGTCATGGGCGGTATTTTCCCGATTTTCTGCGCATTTCTGGTCGTTTGGGCCGCCGGAACGATGCAGGATGCCCATTTCTGGCTGTATGAATATCCGCAACTATATTCCACTTCCGCCAATGACGATAAAATCGGGTTGTATTTCAAGACCAGCTGGAAACTTGTCTCGATGGGATACGAAGGCTATTTCGTCTTCGCCGGACTTGGCTTGCTGGCACTGTGGTGGTCGCGCCTTTCTCTGGCCTCCAAAGCCTTTATTACTGTCTGGGCACTTTTGTCGGCACTGACCATTGTGCCCGGAATGCGTTTTTACGGACATTATTACCTGCTGGCGTTTCCGGCGGCCTGTATTGCCGGGGCAATGCTTTTCGATACGATCGGCAAGCGCATCACACAAAAAGATACCATGCCTGTGTTGCTGCTGGCGCTGGGTTTGCTGTGGAGCGCACACCATATTTTGATCAACAACAACCTGTACATCCGGCCGCCGCTGCGAATGATCAGCCGCGTTTATTCGCCCGGAAATCCGTTCATCGAACACCAGATTCTGGCGGAAGAACTGAAAAAAGTGTTGCAGCCCAATGATACTATTGCAGTGTTCGGCTCCGACCCGCAGTACTTTATTTACCTCGACAAGCCGAGCCCGATCCGGCACGTATACATGCCATTTGTGGCAAAAGGGCAGTACCCGGAAGCCCTGGAATGGCAGCAGGAAACGATTCGGCGGCTGAAAGAAACGAGGCCTCAATACGTTATTTTCAACTCTTACCC
>JAKQJD010000121.1 GCA_029561355.1 Bacteroidota bacterium
CAAACTGCGCCTCCAGAAAATGGAGCAGGCGCTGGACCTGGCTGTCGACTGCGGAATCGACTACTTTTTTATCGGCGGCAGCCTGGTCGTGAACAACATGCTGGATGCGCTGCTCACCAGGATCCGGGAGCGTTGCGACATTCCCATGATCCTGTTTCCGGGCAATTCGTTTCAACTTAGTTACCGGGCCGACGCTATTCTGTTCCTTTCGCTCATCAGTGGTCGCAATCCGGAACTACTGATCGGGCAGCACGTCATTTCCGCACCATTTTTGAAAATGTCGCCGCTGGAAATCATCAGCACCGGCTACATGCTCATCGACGGCGGCGTACAGACGTCCGTGCAGTATATGTCCAATACGTATCCGATTCCCGCGCACAAGGATGATATTGCCGTATGCACAGCCCTTGCAGGCGAGTTGCTCGGACTGAAATTGATTTACATGGATGCGGGCTCCGGCGCTCAAAACCCCGTTTCGGAAAGTATGATCGAATCGGTCAGCAGCGCCGTATCCGTGCCGCTCATCGTGGGCGGCGGTATCCGGACGCCGGAAAAAGTAGCCGCCAACCTGCGCGCCGGCGCCGATCTGATAGTGGTGGGAAATGCCATTGAAAAAGATCCGGTACTGATCCGGGAAATGGCCGCCGCAGTGCAGAGTGCGAAGTCGTCAGTGCGAAGTGCGAAGCCGTGAGAGTGCGAAGTCGTGAAAGTGCGAAGTCGTCAGTGCGAAGTGCGAAGTCCACGTTCACTCGAATGCTGTTACTTCGGACTGACGACTTCGCACTTCGAACTACTTTCACGCTCCAAGCCAGGTTTTGAACTCGGGAGCCCGTTCGCGGCTCACGAAAATATCTTCCGGCGCGGCGGGGCTGGTTTCCAGTTTCAGGCGGCCGTTGAGGTGCGGGAGAATTTTGGAAATGGCGTCGATGCGGAGGGTCATGTTGCGGCTGATGCGGAAAAAGTCGCGCGGATTCAGCAGGCGCTCCAGTTCTTCTAGCGTATTTTCAATAAAATATTTTTTTCCAGCGCTGGTAAATGCCTGCGTAAGTCCGTCGGCGGAGCGGAAAAACGCAATATCGCTGGCAGCGATGAACGCCAGTTGCTGCCCTGTTTTTACCAAAAAACGATCCTTGTACTGCTCTTTTTTGAAATACTGCGCCAGCATTTCATATTCGAACACAGGCGCCGCACTCCGCTGGTTTTCCATCTTTTGCAACGCCCGCCCCAGGTCGTCCGGATCGATGGGTTTCAGCAGGTAGTCGATGGCATTTACCTTAAAAGCCTGCACGGCGTAATGATCGAAAGCCGTGGTAAAAATGACCGGCGATTTCACCTCCGCCTGTTTGAAAATATCGAAACTGAGTCCGTCGGCAATCTGTATG
>JAKQJD010000128.1 GCA_029561355.1 Bacteroidota bacterium
CGCAGGCCGGCACTGGTCGTGGGTGCTGGAGCCCTCGGTTTCCGGTGATTTTGCCCGAAAAAACAGTGCCGGAAGGTATCTTCCCGCCATCGTGACGACGGGCGTAAATGCGGGAATCAACTATTATTTTTAACGACAGCCGGCTTTTAAACCGACAAAATAATCGTCTCGAAAGGCCGCAACTCCATTTGCGGAATCTGTTGCGATGTCCTGTTCAGATTACACCAGGCGGCATACTGTTCGCCATGATGCTGAAAACGAATCAGGTACAAATCGTTCTGCACTTCCGATACCGACTCCACCTGGCTGTCGCGCAAAGCCAGGGCTTCGGAATATTCTGCTATTTGCTCTGCCGACCATGCGCTCACGTCATCGGAAGTAAGCAGCGACTTTCCGAGTAACACATTGATTACCAGCACGGTCTGCTGTTGCATGGCGTTTAGTCCGTGTTTGTTTTTGGTCAGGGTAAACAGCCCGGGATCATTTCCGAATGCACGCCCGTTCAAGGGCCACCGATGCAAAACGGAGCGCAATGAAGCCAGCGCGCCGCTTCTTTCGCGGTAACGGAGCAACGCCGGCAAGACACTTTCCCAACAATGGTTCACCTCCCCTCCTACCCTGCAATCATCCACTTGCCCGAATGCAGCACCCAGCGGCACACCGCCCGCCCAAAGCCGGTTGCGGCCGGCCAGTTGTCGCAGAAACTGCATGGCCTCGTACATCACCTGCCCTCGGGTTTTGCCCGGCGGAGGCGCCTGACATACGGCAAACAGGTAGTCCAGTTTTAGCAACCTGAAACCCCATTTTTCGTATATCATATGAAATACGCCGGCGAGGTGCGCCTGCACAGCCGGGTTGTAAAAATCAAGCGCATGAAACCAGCCGCCCCATTCGCGTTTCCAGCCTACTTTCAGCGGTTTGTTTCCCGGGCCTTTTAGCAGCCAGTCGGGATGTTTTTGTGCCAGTTCAGACTGTTCGGAAGCTACGAACGGCGCCAGCCAGATCCCCGGCGCCATTTGTTTTTCCCGGATGGCCGTAGACACAGGTGCCAACCCGCGCGGGAAACCCGGTTTGACCGATAACCAGTCGCCGGTAGCCGTTTGCCAGCCGTCGTCGATCATAAAATACACCTCGGTTTTTTCCGGCGTGCCTGTTTCCCGTCCGTATTCCGGGTGACTGATAACCGCCTGAAAAGCGGCATACGAATCCAGATTTTTCAGTAAAAAAGATTCCGGCAATGCCTGCGCATGTGCCGGTCCGCTGGACCATCCGGTGATGGGCGGCGCAACGGAAGATTGTATGCCAAGTAATTGAAAATAAGCATCATACGCATTTTTTTCGTCGGATTTCAGTACCACGAAATCGAGTGCGGGAAACGAGTGTGCCAGGTGCAAACCGGCCAGATCCTTGCGCACGGTGAGCACGCCGCTGGCCCGGTCGTACAGAAAGAGGGTAAAACCGGTGCTTTCATTCAGCGAACCCAGAAACGTCACCGAGGGCGTATTTTCCTGCAACACCGTGTACGTCCAGGAATGCAGGTGGCCTGCGCCGCGCGGAATGTCGGGCAGCCCGTCGTCGCCATATACACCTGTCCGGCGCGGGAACCATCCAAGCAAGCGCGGAATACTGCTTTCCAGTGAAAGAAACCGGCTTTCACTCCACGACTGGTAGCCGTTGGCAAGAAAACGCGCACCTGCCGGAACCGACACATCAAATTGAATTTCAAGGCGTTGCAACACCAAATCCTGTTTTGGATGCAGAAAAACGGAGTACTGCGTCGCTTCCTCGCGGATATGTTCTCCCACGACAGGGTTGCTCTGAAAATCGGCAAAAAACGAATCAAAGGAATTGGATTTGCCCGGCGTCAACTGGTACGTCTGGCCGTCGGCGATGAGTATGGCTTGGCGGAATCGCATGGTGGGAGTTTTTCGAAGGCAAGATAGTGAGTGATGAGTTATGAGTGATGAGTTAATGGTTGTCACTTCCGGCATTTCTATAATAGAAGCCAAAGGTGACCACCATTAACTCATAACTCATCACCCATAACTCATAACTCATAACTATCTTTGCTTCCCGAATTTTTCATTCAACAAAAACATTGAAAGAGACATCCCAACCCAAACTGCACCCGCTGCTGGTGCGCGCGGTCGCACAAGCGCTCGTAGCCATTTTTTTTGAAAACCGGCACGCCGACAAGGTCATCGAACAAACGCTGAAAAGCAACCCCAAAGCGGGCAGCCGCGACCGGGCTTTTATCGCCGAAACGACCTACGACGTGCTGCGGTATTATCGGTATTACAGCGCTATTCTGGGCAGAACGCCCCGCGTGGAAGCCGATTTCTGGCAGATGGTCGGCATTCATTTTTTCCTGAAATCGCATCAACTTCCCGACTGGGCTGAGTTTAAAACGCTCAAAATCAAGGATTTGGACACCCGGGCGAAAGAAGCCGCACAGCACCGCGCCGTGAAGGAAAGTGTACCCGAATGGCTCGACGAAATGGCTGCCCAACAACTGCCCGATAAATGGGACAAAACCCTGAACTGGCTCAACCGGCCCGCCCAGGTGGTGTTGCGTACCAACCGCCTGAAAACGGATCGAAAGGCCCTGCAGCAGGCCCTGCTCGATGAAGGCATCGAAACCAAAGCAGCCGGCACCGCCGATGCGCTGGTACTCGCACAGCGCCAGAATATTTTTAAAAGCCCGCTCTTCAAAAAAGGCTGGTTCGAAGTGCAGGATTACAGCAGCCAACTCGTGGCACAAGCCCTTGCGCCGGAGCCCGGTATGCGCGTCGTGGACGCCTGTGCCGGCGGCGGCGGCAAAACCCTGCATCTGGCCGCGCTGCTCCAGAATAAAGGCAGCCTGATCGCCCTCGATACCTTCGCCTGGAAACTCGACGCACTCCGCCTGCGCGCCCGTCGTGCCGGCGCTACCAATATCGAAACCCGCCCCATCGAAAGCCGGAAAACCATCAAACGACTCTACAATTCCGCCGACCGGCTGCTGCTCGACGTGCCCTGTAGCGGACTCGGCGTGCTGCGCCGCAATCCCGATACGAAATGGAAACTGACGCCCGAACACATCGATCAGTTGCGGGCCACCCAGCAGGAAATTCTTCAGGCGTACAGCCCGATTACCAAACCCGGCGGCCGCATGGTATACGCCACTTGCAGCATCCTGCCTTCCGAAAACCAGGATCAGGTGCAGCAATTCCTGAACAGCGAAGCCGGGAAAAACTTCCAGCTGCTGGAAGAAAAACGTATTCTGCCGCAGGACGAAGGGTTCGACGGGTTCTATATTGCGGTCATGCAGAGAAGTGAGAAGTGAGATGTGAGATGTGAGATGTGAGATGTGAGATGTGAGATGTGAGATGTGAGATGTGAGATGTGAGATGTGAGATGTGAGATGTGAGATGTGAGATGTGAGATGTGAGATGTGAGA
>JAKQJD010000135.1 GCA_029561355.1 Bacteroidota bacterium
CCGTTTTCATTATCATCCGAGAAAACGTGCCCCTGAACGACATTGTAGTTATCTACCTGAGAGACAGGTCGCCGCCAAATACCGCCGCACACCATGCCGGCGTAAAGATACCCTCCATCGATGTGGAGCAAATTTACCCGGGGGTTGGCAAGACCATCGTTGAAAGGGAGCCACGACATTCCATTGTCGTAGGAAGCATATACGCCAAGTCCTCTTACAGCGGCCAGCAGTACATCGTTGTAACTTGCAAAGTCTTCTACTTTTGGCAAATTATAACTCGGTGAACAGCATTCCGTTACGTAGGGCGAAAGCGCCCAGGTATTACCCAGCAAATCCTGTCGATACATTTTATAATCAAACAGGAGAAAAGTGCTGTCGGCATAGTAGATGCCATATACCCCGTCGTTTGGTTCGAGTTGAAACAGATTGCCCGTTATTGGCACCCAGTTGATTGCATTGTCAGAGGCATAAATTCTGGCCTGCTGTAAGTGGCAGATAAACTTGCCATCGTTGTATTCTACTGCACCACGCACGGCGCCGGACATATAAACTGTTGGATTCCAGGTGTAACCACCGTCATCACTACTGATTAGTGCACTCGCCTGGCCGGGATAATAAAGGATAAACTTTCCTCCGAGATACGATACCTTGGCGACATTGCTCGTACCTGCAAAACTCAGCGTTGTAATCAATTGCCAGGTAAGGCCGTAATCTTCTGAAATATAGATCGTTTTATGCGAAACGCCGACCATGTGCCCGTTTCCCGAACTGGCCACGGTCTGTATCGAATTGGTAGAAAAATCAGACCACGTTTGTCCGCCATCTGTTGATTTAATGATGTAACCAAAGGATTTCGCCCAGATATCGCCATTGCCGGGAAAACACATTTCAGTTATACTGCCTTCACGCGGCCCCACGGTAGCGGCATTCCAAGAAGCACCGCCGGTCGTACTGGTTTGGATGTTTGGAAACTCTAATGCAAACAACGTGTTTCCATTCCAGTAGCATTGTTGGAAATCGTTTATCTCTACTGCTGTTTCCGACCAGGTATCGCCACCGTCTGTTGTGTGCATTATTTTATCACCAAGCGTCCACATGACGTATAATTCGTCACCAATTCCAGTGACATTAATGGTAGGGAGGTAAATACTGGGAAGATCCAGTTTGTATTCAAAAGTTTGACCGGCATCTTCGGATTTGGAAAGCCTGACCACACCCACGCCCAATTCCTTCCTCCAAAGCACATCGCCGAGTTGTATAAAGTTAAAATCGGCAGGAAGCGTTTCCGTCGACCAGGAAGCCCCAAAATCGGTGGAGCGCAGCATGTTAGTGCCCTGCCAGGACCTGGCCACCAGAGCATTTCCAACCCAATACATATTGTAAATATTGCCAAGAGAATCCGGGAGTGTTTTCACCAGGCCCACCGTCATACCGCCGTCGTAGGAGGTGATCACCCAGTTGGTTTGTGCCACCACTACCGTGTCGCCCCTTACAACCCAATCCGATACAAAAGTTCCGTAACCGTTTATCATTTGCAGCATCTGCCAGGTGGCGCCGCCATCCTCCGAGACAAAAATCTGGTCGTAGCGATTGAGCGAGTTGGCCATTACATACAACTTGTTTTCTATCACCTTAAACATTCTTATGCTGATAAATGGCGTGTTGTTGGGAATTGGATTCCAGGTATTTCCCTGATCATTGGTATAATAAATAGCGGTCGCAGTGGCCACATAAGTAAAGTTGTTATCGCTGCCATAGCCGATTATACTTGCTTGTACCGGACTACCTACATATTCCCATTGGGCCTGTAGGCTATGAAAAGAAAAGCAGAGAATTACCAGTGGAAGGAGGATACGGGAGAAAAGGGTGTATAGTTTTTTCATATTTTTAAATTGTAAAGGAGATATCGATGACCGAAGCGTCGGTAATACGATTTTGAGACACGACTTTAATGTTAACCGCTGCTTGAGCACAACTCTTACTTGGTATTTTTTCCGCATCTGAACGTTTTTCTTTCACCCTTACAGGAAACGGGGAAAGAATTGGGGCAGGGAAATTATCAAGGGTTGATATTCAGCCGCTCAATAAACAAAAAAATCTTCATTCAACGAGCGGCTGAATATCAACCTCATCAACCTTATCAACATTTTCCCCTACTTTTCGCCAAACTAATCGCACGCTTTCATTATGCCCGTCCTCTCCCACACCGGCACGGCAGACAAAGAACAAATCCGGGCGGCATTTCTGCCTTTCGCCCGCCCCGATTATATTACGGGGATGCTGATCGGCGACGATCTCGACAGCCTGCTTTCGGCCATGTTCCTGCACCGGCATTTCGGCTGGCCTGTGAAGGCCGTTTACTGCAAATATTCTTGCATCTGGTACAATGATTCGCCGGATGAGTTCAGGCGGCAATTGAATTCGGGGCGTTTGTTTGCCGTAGACCTCGACATTTATCACCCTGGCGTGCCGAGCCTGGGACATCATATGATCGCCTGGGATGGAGAAGACGAATTGTTTGGGCATTCCCATAGCCTGAACCCGAATGCCCTGCGTGGATTTACGGTGGCACGTGATTACAAACGAAAATACCCGCTTGCAACCATTCATTTTTTGCGGTGGCTGCTTGAAACAACAGCCGAATCAGCCGGTGCGGGACTGCTTACCTGGCTGGCTGATTCGGCTTTTATCAATGCGCAGCGTTACCGGGAAAATGTGGAAGAATGGGTGACGAATTATCTGTCTTTCCCTTCCTTTTTAAATACCCTGCCCGCATTGCAAACCCTTGATTTCGAAAGGGAACTACAGGAAACTATCCTGTCACCTATGTCCGCAAATCCGCTGTGCCGGAGCAGTCGTTCCACATACCGGTCGAGGCATCTGGGAATAAATGGTTTTCAATGTCAGTTTGAAAATCCGCAGGTACAAAACAGGGAAATCCAGTCGTTGCTGCATTTGCTGAGCGACCTGAGCGGATGGCTGCGTTTGCCATTTCCACAAACATTCGAACACTACATGCAAGGACGGCGCCGGGAACTGCGGCTAACAGAAATCAGGAACTCCGGGCTCCCGCTGGACACCTGGCTGGAGCAAAACGGCGTATTTTCATACGCGTTTACGTACAGGGACCGGATGAATTACACGGTATTGTGAGAGGCCGGAAGGGGCGGTTACTGGACGATAAAAAAACCGTCGGATCCTTTGGACTGGTACAAAGGCATAAGGATCATTCCGTCGAGCGGCGACAAAACCCGTCCATGTGCGTCGTCGGCCAGGTATTCGCCTTTTTTGATGGATTGAAAATTCAGGTATCCAGGGCGCATTTTAAACGCATCTCCAGGCTGGATGTGGTGTACGTGCCGCAGGATTACGACCGGCGGAAACTGTGTGGAGGCTGTACGAAGTAATTTTTCTTCGGGCAATCTCAACGCGCCGGGACTGCAACAGCCGGCTGCCCGGAGACAACTGATGATGGCGATGACGGATCGTTGTACGGACTGCGGATCAGTGTGCTGCCCGGCTTCGAAAGCGATAGCGGATACTTTGGACGGGGCGGTATGAAAATGCCCTGCCGCGGCAAATTTGAGCAGGGGGCCTTCGATGCTATCCTGGAGCCGCAGTATAGCCGGAACGTGCAGTTCGCGCGCCAGAGCCAGGCTGCCCGTTTCATCGGTAGGAATACTGAAAATGCCGCCGTCGGCAGACGTGGTATGCAGATCGAGCAATACGATTTCCCGGGTCGGGAATGCTTCGATTTCGGCGCGGATCGCCTGATATATTTCGACCACTTCGCGGGATTCTGCCGTTAAATTCCCTGGATCTTCTTCCAGCAGGCTGAACACGAAATCCCGGTCCCAGATACGGTTCAGGTCTCTCTCCAGGAAACGTATTCCTTTTTGATAAGCCTGCAGGTTTCCTATGAATGCCACCAGTTTTCCCTGAAAAACAAACGAAGGCTGGTTTTTCGCTTCATTTTCGAGTATCCCGATCACCTCCCGAAGCGCTTCCACGCCGGCCGGTTCATTTCCATGCAGCGCTCCGAATGCCAGCACTAAAGGACCTGGCAATGTGCCGCCGAACTGACCGATTTTTCTATTCATGATGATGGCAGTTGATGGTTGATGGGGTTATACGTTTATGAGTTGGTGGGTTTATGAGTTGATGGTTTATAGGTTTATGAGTTTATCGGTTTATGGAGTTACCTCCAGGCGCCAATTGTTGTTTGGCAAAAATAAACCTATAAACCATAAACTCATAAACCATCAACTCATAAACCCATCAACTCATAAACGTATAAACTCATAAACCATCAACTGCCCCCAACTATTCCTTCTTCTTCCCTTTCATGGCACGGATTTCGGCCATTCTTTCCGCGCTCAGGCCACGGCGTTTCGGCGCTTCGCCATCTACTGGAGCAGCCGTTTTAGCGACTTTCGCGGCTTTCGGTTTGGCGGTTTTGGCGGTCGCGGTTTTGGCAGGTGCCGTTTCAGCAGGTTCGGCGGCTTTCTTGGTACCACGCAGGGCGCGGATCTCCGCCATTCTTTCTGCGCTCAGGCCGCGGCGTTTCGGCGCTGCGCCATCTACAGGAGCAGACGGCGCTTTGGCTACTTTCGCCACTTTCGCAGGCTTCGCCGTTTTGGCGGGCTCGGCAGGCGTTTCAGCGGCTTTTTTTACGCCGCGCAGGGCGCGGATCTCGGCCATTCTTTCCGCGCTCAGGCCGCGGCGTTTCGGCGCTGCGTCGGCAGCGGGTGCGGCCTTTTTCGTTTTAGCGGTTTTGGCAGCGGGAGCATTTGCCTGGACGCCGTTGGTAGCAACAGCGCCTTCATTTCCGGCCTGCATCTCGGCTTTAGTGCGGCGCTTTCTTTTTGCAGGTGCTTCGGCAGTCGCCTGAACGGCTTTAATGCCCGGCTTGCGGCCACGTTTGGGTGCTTCAGCGGGAGCAACAGGTGTAGTTGCAACGGCTTTCACGCCCGGTTTGCGGCCACGTTTGGGTGCTTCTGCGGAGGCAACAGGTGCGGTTGCAGCGGCTTTCACGCCCGGCTTGCGGCCACGTTTCGCTACCGGAGCGGCCGGCTTGACGTCAGTTTCGGACGTAGTACTTTTAGAGTGCCTTGCTACCTGAGCGGCCCTTATTTTTTCCCGGTGTTCGGCGGTAATAGTGCGCTTTTTAGGCGCCTGAACAGGCGCAACACTTTTGGGATTGCTGTCGGTATCCGCTTTGGCCTCTTCTTCGGCTTTTTTACCCGACGTACTTTTGGATTTCCCGTCGATCACCAGGTAAATGTGTGCCAGGTGGTGCTGGCTGTGCCAGACGTACAGGGCGATGGCTTCCTGCAACTGCACGGTACGTTTGGAGGCAGGATGGTAGTATCCTTTTTCCAGATCGTCTTCCTCCAGGGATTTCAGGAAATTTGCCCAGCGTTTATGCAGGGCAGTAATGAGTTTAACGGAAGTTTTGATGGATCCATGTTTTCCATCTTCCAGTTCGGCCCACAGTTGTTCTTCGTAGGGTTTAATGATGGGCGTATTTTCCGTAACAGCCAGTTTTACACGAATATATGCATTGATGTGGCTGTCTGCGATGTGGTTTACTACCTGTCTGACAGTCCAGCCGTCGGGGCGGTAGGTTTTTTCCAGTTCGCCGCTTTTCAGTTTTTTCAGGGCGTTTTTGAGATCCTTGGGAAACTTAGACAGAATCTTTATGTGCTTGCGCGTATCGTCCAATGTATACGGCTTTCCGTATTCAAACTGGCCAATGGGATATCTGAGTTTATCCTGTTGTTCTTTCATTCTAGTGTTGTTTAAAAATGTTGATTATGATTAATGATGTGGTCAAAGGGTTTAGGAAAACTCGATTTGAAGTCTATTTTTGTTTCCATTAAACTTTTATCGGGGAGAGATATTTTATATTTATTCTTTCATTTTCAGGTCGGGAAATTACCGGACCGAATCTTTCCACCGCCACAAATAGCGGCAGGCAACCGTGCGCCACGGTTGCCAGGGTTCTGATATTTCCAGCATTTTTTTCTTTAAATCCTTACCTGTTTCATTGATTTTGTAAAGATTTACCATCGCCTGCTGGATGCCCAGGTCGTCCGTTGGGAACACATCGGGTCGCCCGAGTGTAAACATCAGCAGCATTTGTACGGTCCATTTTCCTACACCTTTAATTTGCGACAGAAATTCAATAATTTCTTCGTCGCTCATTAGATCCCAACGGTGTTTTTCCAGGTCGTTTTTTAAAGAAAAATGTGCGACGTTTTGAAGATAGCCCGCTTTTTGTGCGGAAAGGCCCACCTCACGGAGGCGAAGCGGCTCTACTTCGATTAATAATTCCGGGTGAGGATAATTATCGGGGAATAAGGTACAGAAACGATTAAAGATCGTTGTGGCGGCTTTTACACTCAGTTGCTGGGAGACTATAGATTCCAGCAAATCGTAATATATTTTACCCGAAGGAGTGAAATCGGGCATTTCTATAGCATCAAGGAGCATGGCAATGCTAGCATCTTTTTTAAGATGTTGATGACTAATCTGTACGTTCATGCCGCAAATTAACGGGATTTTGTACTATAAATACAAAAAAATAATTTAAAACCTTTTTATATACTTGGTTGATTATAATAAAACCGGGTTTATACCTGCCTTAATTAAAGTGTTTCGTTTGAGTTTATTTTTTTATTTTTTAATTTTAAAAAACTGATAATAAGCACTTTATGCAAAATAAAATATTATTTAACGCTACTGATTTATACAAGCGAGGTATGTACTTAAAAAGGAAGAAGTAATGATAACAATAATTTACTCCCCTTTGATTACCATCATATTTTTTCCTTTTTCTTAATCAAAAATCGAAAATCATATTCGAAAATCGAAAATCAGGTACTCGCAAATCATAAATAAAAAACGTCCGTATCATCAGATTTCGATGCATTTGCCGGGAGAGACCAACCCGTTCCACACCTTTTCTTCGAAGCCGTATTTCCCGATTTGCGAGCGGCCGCTGCAAATGAGCGATATTTCATTTGCAACATGTTTTGAATCTTTTGTCCGAAAGAAATAATATTGCAGTGCCGGATTCTTACGACCAACCGACTCGCGGCCAACTGAAGATATGGGATTTCAAAAAGTAAACACGTTAGACAACAAAAATGAAATGCAGCATTTCGTGCGCAGTCTGCTCGACGACGTGCAGGCATTCGAGTACATGCTGGAACACGACTGGTTCGAAAGTGACATTATCCGCATCGGGGCCGAGCAGGAAATGTGTCTGGTACACAACAAAACTTTTAAGCCGGCAACCATCAACATGGAGGTACTGGAACACCTCAAAGGGCACGACTGGTGTGTGACCGAACTGGCTAAATTCAACCTGGAAACGAATCTGAGCCCGCGCGAATTCACCGGCGACTGCCTGAGCCAACTGGAAGCCGAAAACCTCAAGTACCTGGCCATTATCCAGAAGGTACTCGACGGTTTCGATGCCAGTATTATCCTCTGCGGCATTCTGCCTACCCTGCGCAAGCACGACCTGGAAATGCACAACCTCACGCCGAAGGACCGGTATTTTGCGCTCATGGCGGCTATCCAGAAACACCTCCTGGGCACTTCTTTCGAATTGCGCGTGGAAGGTGTCGACGAATTGCTGGTGAAGCACGACTCGCCGCTGCTGGAAGCCTGCAACACGAGTTTCCAGGTGCACCTACAGGTGACGCCCAACGACTTCGTGAAAATGTACAACATCTCGCAGGTGCTGGCAGCGCCCATCATCGCGATTTCCGCCAACTCGCCGCTCGTTTTCGGGCGCCGGCTCTGGCATGAAACGCGCATCGCACTGTTCCAGCAGAGCCTCGACACGCGCACCACGGCCGATCACATGCGTGAACGGCTGCCGAGGGTCAATTTCGGGTCGGGCTGGCTTCGCGGCGACATCACGCAGATTTACAAGGAAGATATCAGCCGCTTCCGCGTATTGCTGGCAGGCGCTATCGAGGAAGATTCGCTGGATATGGTGCGCCAGGGCATCACGCCCAAACTGCGCGCCCTGCAAATCCACAATTCCACGGTGTACCGCTGGAATCGCCCCTGCTACGGCATTTCTCCGAACGGAAAGCCGCACCTCCGCATCGAGAACCGTGTGATGCCTTCCGGGCCTACTACCGTCGACGAAGTGGCCAATGCCGCTTTCTGGCTCGGCTGTATGGTCGCCATGGGGGATAAATACGACGACATTACCAAACACATCGACTTCGTCGATACGCGCGACAACTTCCTGAAATCGGCCAAATTTGGCATCGATACTACTTTCTCGTGGTTGAAGGACAAAAAAGTGCCGGTTACAGACCTGATCCTTCAGGAACTGTTGCCTATGGCGCGCGAAGGTCTTAAAATGAGAAAAGTAAAAACAGCGGACATCACCAAATATCTGGATATCATCGAAGCACGTGCCCGGGAACACAAAACCGGCGCACGCTGGGCACTGCGCACCTTTACCGCGCTGAAAAAGGAAGTGACCAACGATGAAGCCGTCACCGCCATCACTGCCGCTATTGTGAAAAATCAAAAGCAAAACAAACCGGTACACACCTGGGAGGAAGGCACCGCCGCCGACCTCGAAAACTGGCAACCAACTAAGATCAAGGTGGAAGAGTTCATGTCGACCGACCTGTTTACGGTGCAGAAAGACGACCTGATCGAACTGGTAGCCGAGATCCTCGACTGGCGCCGCATCCGCTATATGCCCGTGGAAGACCGCAAAGGAGAACTGACCGGCCTTATTTCCAGCCGCATGCTCCTGCGCCATTTTTCACGCCGCAACCAACTGGACGACAATGTTCCCGTTCAGGTAAAGGATATCATGATCGTAAAACCGGTCACGGTTACGCCTGATACCAACATCATGGAAGCCATGAATAAAATGCGTACGCACAACATCGGCTGTTTGCCTGTTGTGAAAGACAAGGAACTTGTCGGTATCATTACGGAAATGGATTTTCTGCGGATCACCAGCCGCCTGATGGAAAGGCTTGAAAAACAGTAAGTATGCTTGAAATTCGTGTGCTGACCCAGAAACCGGACATGGAACCGCTTTATCCATTGATCCGCCAACTCAGCCCGGGCGTACCGGAAGAACGTTATGTGCACTTTCTGGACGATATGCTCGCCCATGGGTACCGTATGGCCGCCGTATTTGAAGACGGCGCGTGTATCGGATTATCCGGCTTTTGGGTCAGCACCAAAATTTACAGCGGCCGCTATATGGAACTCGACAACGTCGTGATCGATGCAGCGCACCGTTCGCGCGGCATTGGCAAAATGCTGTACGATTTCCTGCTCGATATCGCCCTTCAGGAAGGTTGCGAAATCATTATGCTGGATGCTTACCTGGAAAATGAAAAAGCCCACGCTTTTTATGAACGCGAAGGCTTTGTGAAACGGGGATACCACTTTCTTAATAGGATTAAGTGAGTTGTGAGTGTATAGGTTTATGAGTTTATGGGTTTATAGGTTTATAGGTTTATAGGTTTATAAGGTTTATAGGTTTATAAGGTTTATAAGGGTTGATAAGGTTGATAAGATTGATAAGGGTTGATAAGGGTTGATATTCAACCGCTAGAAAAAAGAAGAATATATTCACTTATCGAGCCGCTGAATATCAACCTCATCAACCCTTATCAACCTTATCAACCTTATCAACCTATAAACCTATAAACCTATAAACCTATAAACTCATAAACCCATAACCCTCAAAGGCTTATCCCCTGCACCAGCAGCCGCTTCCATTCCGGGTGCTTTTTAACGTAGGCAGCCACAAACGGGCACAACGGCACCAGTTTCAGGTTGTTTTCTTCCATGTATCGCAGGGTTTTCTCCACAATGGCATTTCCGACGCCCTTGCCCTCCAGCGCAGGCGGCACTTCCGTGTGGGTGAGAAACATGCGGTCTTTTTGTAAATCGTATTCGATTTTGGCTTTTATGTTGTCGACCACCAGTTCGAACTGGCGCGACACCTCATTGTTTGTCAAGGGGATATCTTCGAATATGGCTTCCATATGCTGTTTTTTTAGACTTGAAAGGTAAGTAAACAGGGAATGAGGGGTGAGGGTTTATGAGGTTGATAAGGTTGATAAGGTTGATGAGGGTTGATGAGGGTTGATGAGGGTTGATATTTAGCCGCTCGATAGAGAATAGATTACTCTTTTTTTCGAGCGGCTAAATATCAACCCTTATCAACCCTTATCAACCCTTATCAACCCTTATCAACCTTATCAACCTTATCAATAAAAAAAAATGCCGGACGCATGGGGCGCCCGGCATTCAAATAAAGATATGTTTATGGGATTATATGGGAAATGGGAGCGTATGTAATAACCGGCCTGCTTAACCGATTTTTTCGTGTGCGCTGGCGTACATTTCCATGGTTTTGTGCGCGGCTTGCAATTTGGCTTTCTGGTTGGTAATTTCCAGACGATGGTCATCGGGAAGGTGTGAGTTCGTTGCAAGTGCATCTTCATATGCATCGATGGCGGCTTTTTCGCCAAAAACGCAGGAATTGATGATGCTTTCGCGGTCGTGAGCGGTTACGGCGGATTTTACGTCCATCCATACCCGGTACACTTTACCTCTCACGGTGGAGTCTTCTGCGGGCTCCTGGCCCAGGGCGCGCACCTGCTGTTGCCAGTGGGTGATATAACCCCGGCTTACATCGGCATATTCCCGGAAAATTGCTTTCAGGTCGATATCGATGTTTTCAGCCTCCGATGCTGCCTTTTCATATCCGTAAACGCGGTCGAAATTAATGCGGATAAGTTCGTTGAGAGTATCCGCAAGCGCTTCATTATTGTTCTGCATGTCAAAAAAATTTAAAATTAATTAAGGTTTAAGAGCGAGTTCGGGATTTTTTGCCGGCGTTTCAGCACGTCTGGTGAATGTGTAAATCATGCGGAAGAATGCGCCTCAATTCCTGGATAGCATTACGCAGTCTGGTTTTGATGGTGCCCAGCGGTATGCCGAGTTCTTCCACAATTTCCGAGTGCGTGTAGCCCTGGAAATAATATTTTTGCAGGAGGGTCAGGTGTTTTTCGTTCATTCTTTTGAGCAGGTCCGGTACGCCGATACCGTCATATGTATTGGACTCATTTACCGTTTTATGCGCAGCACTTTCCAGGCTGAGCATATTGGCAGCGCTTTTAAAGTGCTGGTTCCGGGTGGCATCGATGGCAGTGTTACGGGCGATGCTGGTAATCCAGGTAAAAAGCCCGCTTTTTGAGGAATCATAATTGGCCCGGTACTTCCAAACCTTGCAGAAAGTGTCCTGCAATACGGTAGAAGCCACATCCGAAGATTTCACGATCCGGATTGCGATGCTGTACACTACCCCTCCGTATAAATCGTAGAGGTCGGCAATAACCGTTTGGTCCTCGTTTTTAAGTTTTTCTGTCAGGGAGAATTTTTGGGATTCGGACAGCGTCGTGGATACGGAAGATGCTATTTTCGGCATGATTGGTTGCTATTTTGGTGTTCTTCAGACCACCTTTCGGATGCACTGAAATAAGATAAGAATATCAACTTATCAAAAAACGGATGCCAGCCCGGCAAGCCCGGCAAAACACTCAAAATGAGGAATTATTTCCACGCATACAACGGGCTAATTCGCCTCACCCCACAGCAGAACCTGCCCTGCGGCACTTCTATTCAGAGATCCGGCCCGTTTCGAACCGGCAAATAAGAGGCATGTCTTTTTATAAAATATGTTGTTACAACGCTGCATTGTAACAGCAATTCTCCTATTTTTTAAAAATGATAAGACGATGAAAAACAATCAATTGGATAAGAATAAAAAAGAAGACCATCCGGAAACGACCGGCAAACTGCCCGTACTTACACCCGACGGTAAAAAAGAGAACCGGGATGTAAAAGAAGAGGAAACACCGGATGCCGATCAGCATGCCGTTACCCCGAAACAACCGCTGTACGAAGACAAAACAGAAGCCTACTACAGAAAAAAACAGCAGCCGAAACGCTGACCACCTGCCTTTCCCACCAACTTATGGATTTACATTCCGCTTACCCCTTCTGGATGATTAAGGAAGGTATACTCGGCTCTTTTCCCAAACTGCACGATTGCACAAAGGCCGAAGTGGTCGTAGTGGGCGCCGGCATAACAGGCGCACTGATTGCCCACCGGCTCTGCGAAGCGGGCATCGACGTCGTGGTATTGGAAAAAAGGCATGTCGCTCACGGCAGCACGTCGGCCAGCACGGCCATGCTCCAGTACGAGATCGATATTCCGCTGTTCGACCTCTCCCAAAAAATAGGGAAAAAGAAAGCCGTTCGGGCCTACCGGATTTGTTCGGACGCGATCGATGAAATCGGGCGCATTTCCAAACCTTTCGGCGATCAGGCCGATTTTCAGAAACTTCCCAGTCTGTATTACGCCAGTTATGCGCACCACGACCGCGACATTATTCAGCCGGAATTTAAAGCGCGCAAGTCGGCAGGTTTCGAGGTCAGCCTGCTGTCCGAATCCGATATCCGGAAAGAATACGGGTTTTCGGCCGCGTCCGCCATCCGTTCGGCGCAGGGAGGCCATGTGAATCCGTATAAACTGTGCCATCACCTGCTGGCGGATGCGCAAAAAAAAGGCGCCCGGATTTACGATTCCATAGAAATCACCCGCATCGAACAAAATGGAGATGAAGTACAGTTATGGTCCGGCGAAGGACTCGAAATCAAAGCGCGTCACGTGATCGTGGCCTGCGGATACGAATCGCAGCGCTACCTGCCTGTTCCGGTGACGCTTTTTAATGCCAGTTACGCTATAGTCAGCACGCCACTGGACGAAAAGCACGTATGGAAAGACAATGCGTTGGTGTGGGAAACCAAAACGCCTTACCTGTACATGCGAACGACGGCAGACCGGCGGATTATTGTAGGGGGACGGGATGAACGCACCGCAGATCCTGCACGGCGCGACAGCCTGCTTCCTTTCAAAAAACTGCAACTGGAAAACGATTTCAGGCGCTTGTTCCCCGGCATTCCTTTCGATACGGATTTTGCCTGGGCAGGCGTATTTGGCGAAACGGAGGACGGATTGCCATACATCGGCAGTTACGACCAGGATCGTATTCATTACGCCATGAATTACGGCGGCAACGGCATTACTTTCAGCGTGGCTGCCGCCCATATCCTGACCGATGCCGTGCGAGGTAAAAAGAACGCGGATGCCGCTCTTTTTTCATTCGACAGGTTAAAAAAAGTGCGAAAACCGGGCGGCTGGTAAGTATAAACGGCTTGTAAGCGAAACCCGGAATATGTAACTCATCCGAGGGTGCATTTCAAATTGTCGCACCGGAATAGTCATCCGATGACTCCAAGTCATCGGATGACTATTCCGGTGCGACAATTTGAAATGTACCCCTCATCCGATGACTTGAAGTCATCGGATGAGTTACATATTCCGGGTTTCGCTTACAAGCCGTTTAGCATAAAAAAGCCGTTACCGAATTACTTCGGTAACGGCCGCCAAATTTCACTTTGCACTTTATCTGTAACTATTCTATCACTAACTAAATATATGGTTCATTATTTGCGATTTTTGGAAGCGAGCATAGCGCCCCCTCCAATAATTCCGATCGCTGCAATGACATAATATATTGTAGTGTTTTGTCCGGGTTTTTTGTTGTCATTTTTAATTTCCACATCGCCTATTTCGAGAAGTGTTTTTTCTTCATCGTGGCGAGTGAGCGCATACGCTCCGGAAATTATACCTACTACAACGAGAATGATTCCTACTATTCGGTTCATGGTAAAAGTTGGTTGATTTCGTGCGCTATCATGTGAAAGCGCAAAATTGTGTGTGTTCGTTTTCGGGGCGATTTACACTTTTCAACGATTGCCTCCCAATATGCGCTTGCCTACCAGAAGGGTAACCACGAACAGAATCAGGAACAGTACGAAAAGGAATTTTGCAATGGATGCGGAACCGGCAGCAATACCGCCAAATCCGAGGACTCCTGCAATAATGGCTATGATGAAAAACGTGACAGACCAGCGTAGCATAACGAGAGAGTTTAGAGTTCGAAAGAAATAGGGTTGCTTAACGTGTTATGCTATGTTCAAAAAAATCCGATGCCAGTCTTTTTTCTCATTTTATTGTGGATTTTTGGGGAAAACCAGCCACCGGTGGGGCGAAACACTCCTTATACGTTGCTACAGTAAGGGGGTACATAAATTTATCCGGTTCTTGTAGTAATCTCGATAACTGCAAGCGTTGCTATTCATCGCTGCCCAAATGCCATTTCTTATGCGTATCCTCATTCATTTTTTCATTGTTATCATATTCGGTCTTCTTTTGCGCGAAGACCCCAAACCGGTCTCTTCCACAGCCATGGACACTGTTCCATCCGATTCCTTACAAATGCCGCAAGTACGGGATTCCACACGCCTTCAGAACTCGATGCCTTCCGGTCAGGAATGGGCGAGGCGTTAAATCGTGTTCGGGATTTTTTTACCGGGCATCAAAGTGGCTTTTTCAGATTTTTTCATTTAAAAAGTCACCGCTATGCGTATGAAAATATGCGTAAGACAGACAAAAAATCCATCTTTTCAAGCGCCGACACAAATGCCGGACACGCTCTAACGGGCATAAAAAAAATGGATCGTGCCGAAAACCGGCCGATCCATTTTTATCAATACATTGGTGTTTTTCTGGCTATACAGCTCTGCTCAATTCCTTTTTGGCGTCTTCCACCTCAGATTTAGCCTGTCCTTTCACTTGGTTGTAAGCGTTTTTGGCATGGTCCACCACATCGCCTGCTTTTTCTTTCAGGGCCTGTCCATTGGTGTTCACCATATCGAGCAATTTATTCGCGATGTCGTTGGTACCTTTACGCAGTTTATCGCGCGATTCCGTGCCGGAATAAGGCGCCATCAACAATCCGATTCCAATACCTGCGAGGGCTGCGGCCGCAAAGCCTACGATGATCTTACTTTCTGTGCTCATGATTTAGGTTGTTTGTGTGAATATGAATTTGTTACATCACTCTCATAAAAAGTTGTTCCAGTCAGGGGTTTTGAAAACACTGCGCATTCAACTACACTATTTGGGCAAATATTTCAACAAAACAGGGGTCTCCATACCTGAAAGGGATGAGGCGCGGCGTTTTGTTATGAACGCCGGATGTATTATACGTCTATTCGCATGGCTATAACTATATGTTTGGAGTAATCGGCGGCATACAACATTTAACAAACCCCTGTCGCCCCCAAAAAGCATTATGCGAAGCCTTTTAAAACAAGCATCATGAAAAAAGAGAACGTTGCAAATGTTCCAAGGGTGTTAATTGTAGATGATGAAGTAGAAATCGGTCTTTTACTGAAACGCGTACTGAGAAAAAAATTTTCTGTCATTGAACATGCGCTTACCATCGAGGAGGGGCTTTCTTTTGCTAATACCCTGAAGCCGAATGTAATTTTGCTGGATAATAACCTTCCTGACGGCAGTGGCATTGAAAGACTTGGCGACTTCAGAAGTGTATACCCCGACACCTGTATTATTGTCTTCAGTGCCATGACGCACCTGGGTAAACTCGCCCTCGAAAAGGGGGCTTTCGCTTTTATTGAAAAGCCGCTTTCCTTTACCGTCATCATGCAAACAATCGACGATGCCTGCAACAATTGTTAATTGACAGGCTTGAATATCTTATCCCTGCTATGTGTAATATTTTCCCCAATACATTCCACATCTGTCTTTTACCACCGCCTTGCCGCCTGGAATAACAATTGTCATAGTACCCGTAGCCAATTACCAATCAAGGTAATTGAAAACGGATTTGAAATTATGAAAAATGGCCGGCTTGTATGGCAAATTCTGACCACTGTGGTAGTGGTATTTATTCTCGCGCTTGCCTCGGTCAATTACTGGGCAAAATGGCGCGCCCGGCATGAAATCGAAAAACTGTCCGGCCGGAAATTGAACGATATGTACGTCCTGCAGGTCGGCAAATCCTACCTCAATCTCTGGAACGGCGAACTGGTCGCGGCCGATATCACACTCGAGACCGACACCATCGCCTGGAAGGCACTTCACGCCCAGTATCCTGATTTTTTTCCTCCTCTTATTTCCGTATCGCTCAAAGCCGTACAGATCAACAATTTTAACTGGATCTATTACTTTACCAGCCACCATGCCAATCTTCGCAATCTGGTGATCGAATCGCCGGTTATCAAAATGGTGAGCTCCCGCGACACCCTCGGCAAAGAATCGCTGAAGGATCAATTGGCAGGCCTGCCCGACCTGATCGCGCCGTTTGCCGACGTACTCAAAATCAAAAAAGTCAGTGTCAACAACGCGGATATTACGCTTCAAACGATTAAGGAAAAGGGAGATACGGTAACTCAAATCATCCGGCAGGCCGACCTGTTTTTTAAGGGTATAGACATCGGTCCCGAATCCGATGAAATCACTTTTTGTGCTGAAATGGAGGTGTCGGCACAGCACTTCGAAACGGTGTTCAATTCCGCCACCCAAATGATCTCATTCGATGAATTCAAGTTTTCAAAAAAAGGTCAGCAGGTCAGTCTGCAAAATTTCGCGGTTACGCCCCAACGCACCGAGCAACAGTTTTTTAAGGATATAGGCGTGCGAAGAGCATATGTCCGCATCAAAAGCGTCGAAATAGTGGCCCAGGGTTTTGATCTGGACCGGTTTATCGGTTACAATTACATGCACATCGATTCCCTGCGCATACAGGAGCCGGTTGCCAACTTCACCGTCAATCAGTTATTGCCGCTTCCATACCGGAAATTATTGCCGCACGAACTCATACAGACTATAAGAAGTAGGTTCAATATAGAGAAGGTGATTGTCAAGAATGCAGACATCATAGTTACCACGCGGGTACCGGGGCGCGATTTTGCCATCACTTTCAACCGGTCATACATTACCGCTATCAATTGCAGCAACGATACACTGCTGATGAATGCGGCTCATCCCATGGAAATCTGGGCCGAATCGCAATTACTGAACCAGTCGCCGGTCAAACTAAAACTGAACGTGCCCTTGTTGTCCCGTACGTTCGATGCCGATTACACTGCCTCCGTACATGCTTTACCGCTGGAAGCGCTGAATCCCGTGATCAACCATAAGCGGGTGAGTATCAAATCAGGATATATGCGTTCAGTCGATATAAATTCGGTCATCCGCAACGGCGTCGCCACCGGCAAGGTCGTCATGCAATACAATGACCTCCAACTGGAAATCATGAAAAAAGATACCGGCAAAACCCGAAAATTCGCCTCGAAAATTGCCAATATGCTGCTCAATGAAGACAATGAAAAAGCAGATCCTTCCAGTTTTATTACCGGCGAGATCAGCCTCACCAGGAACAGGCAGGAAGAGTTTTTCGCTTTCATGTGGCATTCCATACAGACGGGTTTGCTGCCGACGCTGATGCCGGCGATAGACAAGTTCAAGGTCAAACCGACGTCCTGAAGATTTAAGATTTCCGATTACATGACGTATGATTTAAGATTGGGGGCATCCCGGATAAATCTTAAATCGTACGTCATGTAATCGGAAATCGCAAATCAAGCCTTCTGCTTCGCTTCCTGCATTTTCTGCACGTCGCTGCCGGCAGACAATTCCTTTTCCTTCGGCACCACAAAATTGGCGTAGTCATTGGCCACTATTTTATAACCGTTGGCAATGCTGTAATTTTTGGTGAACTCGGCTCCGAAAAACAAAATAGCCGAAGAATAATACACCCATGCCAGCAGGATAGCCAATGAGCCCGCCGCACCGAAAGAAGTGGCGATAGAAGACGTGCTCAGGTAAAATCCGATAGCGAATTTGCCCAGCAAAAACAGCCCGGAGGTAAACATGGCGCCTACCCATACGTGTTTCCATTTAATTTTGGCATCGGGCAGAAATTTGAACATGAATGCGAACAGCGTCGTTACGATCGCAATGATAAACGTCACGTTCAGGGTTTGCGCTATCCACGCCCATTCTTCATACACGCTGAAAATACGCTCGCTGAGCAGGTTGATCACGGTATTGACCAGCAGCGATACGATGAGCATAAAGCCCAGCGTGAGCACCATGGAAAAAGAAATCACGCGGTTCAGCAGGAATTTCACGATGCCTTTGCGCGGTTTTGCTTTCAGCGACCAGATCAGGTTGAGTGAATCCTGTAATTCCGTAAAAACGCCCGTAGCACCCAGTAAAAGGGTAACGAAGCCGATAATAGTAGCCAGCCAACTTCTTCCCGAAATCTCCATATTACCGATCGCCGTCTGAAGAAAATCCGCAGCATTGGAACCAATAAGGCCTGAAAACTGCCGGTACACTTCCCCCTGTACGGCATCGCGGCCAAAAAAAATGCCTGCGAGACCAATGATAATAATCAGCATGGGCGCAATGGAAAAGGTGGTGTAATACGACAGCGATGCACTGAATTTCAAAGCATTGTCATTCGAAAAATCCTTGAGGGATTGTACGAACACCTGAGCCAGGCTTTTTACATACTTCATCATAATAACAGAGTTAAGTGGAATAAATACGGGAGAAAGGTGTGATGTACTTCATTGATGCTGTTGCGATATCCGTTCCTGAAAACCATGCATGAAATCGGGAAAAATCGGGGAACAAATTCAACACATCCCATTCTTTTAGCAGCGCCTTCCGCTGGCACAAACTTGTGACAGGGCATGGGGTACGGTTCCCGAAAACACCTCGGAGAGCGTACAAGGATATTTTCCAAAACTACTTTCATCCGTTGCAAACACGGAATACGATAGAACCGACATGAAAAATAACTTGAAAAAATGGATGGCCACCCGCACCGGAAAGGTGGTCCTGTCCCTGCTTATACTTCTGATCATAGCCAGGATCGCGCTGCCGTACGTCATGCTGCATTACGCCAATAAAAAACTGGCGGCGATGGACGGTTATTACGGCAAAATCGAAGACATCGACGTGGCGCTGTACCGCGGCGCTTACACGGTAGACAGCATTTACATCAATAAAATAAACGAGGCCACGGGCAAGCAGGACCCGTTCTTCAGTTCGCACGGAATAGACCTGTCGCTGGAATGGAAATCGTTGTTCAAGGGCAAAATTGCCGGCGAACTGGTGTTCGACCGGCCGTTCATTAAATTCACCCAGGACAAGGTGGAACTGGACGACGTGGCCAGGGATACCAGCGATTTTCGCGATTTGTTAAAGGACTTTATGCCTATACAGGTCAATCGCTGCGAGATCAGTGAAGGGCACGTGATGTATGCCGATTATTCTACCGATCCGGTGGTGGAACTGGAAGCCAACCATATCAATGCGCTCGCGCAAAACCTCAAAAATACCTACAAAAAATCAGAGGTATTACCCGCCACCCTCCAGGCCGATGCCAATGTATACGGCGGTGTGGTGCAGTTGAATATGAAGATGAACCCGCTGGCGGAAAACACCACTTTTGATATGGATTTCAAGGTCATAGACGCTCAATTGCCGCGACTGAACACTTTTTTCCAGGCCTATGCCAATGCCGACATAAAAAAAGGCCTCTTCAGTATGTACATGGAAGCGGCAGCCAAGGAGGGGAAATTTGTGGGTTACGTGAAGCCGTTTATCCGCGACCTGGACGTGCTCGACTGGAAAGGACAGGATAAAGAGGACAACTTTCTGCGGAAAGTATGGGAAGGCGTGGTCGGACTGGGCGGCAAGATATTCGAAAATCAGAAAGACGACGATGTGGCCACCAAAATTCCGCTGTCGGGCTCCTTCGGCGACGGTATCAAACCGAACGTGATTTCCGCACTTGTAACGGTCGTTCAGAACGCCTTTTTCAACTCCCTGAAACCCGCCATCGATAACGAGATCAATCTCCGGAAAGTGGACGAAAAGGAAAAAGACAAGAAAAAAGGTTTTTTCAAAAGGATATTCGACCGAACCTGATGCCGCAGGCGGGGAAACGAATGAAAGATTTGCAAAATGTATCGTCGCAACGAGTTGCTGTTTTTACAGTACTTTTCGCCGCAAAACAATCCATTCGAATTCCCCGCCATGAAATACATGATCCTTGCATGTTCCCTGCTGCTGTTTGTCGCCCAGATGGCCTGCAAGCGGACACCTTTCTCCCGGCCGGTCAAATACGTTGCATATGTAGGGTTTAATTTTCTGGACGCGGAAAAAAACAGCGCCAATAACTACCTCGATTCGCTGTATATCGTTTCTCTGGAAACCTACCTGCAACGCATCAACGCGCACGAAGACCCGAGCCCGTACCCGGTGGAATACCAGTTAAAAACCTATCAGTGCGATTTTAATGCCGACACGATCCCGGCCATTTATAAAAGTATCATAGCAGATACGAGTATTGCCCTGGTAATCGATAACACCTGGGGACGGTATATTCGAAATGCAGCGCCGCTGATCCGCAATCAGGTTCCGGTGATGTCGATGAGCGCCGACCAGAACAGGCTCGATTTTGGAAAAAACGCTATTTTTTTGCAGCCCAACGACCCGCAGCCCAATTATTTCGTACAGTTTATTAACAAGGTGCTGAAAAAGAAATCGGTCGGTTTTGTTACCGAATGTGATTACCTGCTGCACAATCTTTTTATAGAAAGCCTGAAAAACAACGCGTTTCAGTTCGACTCGGTTTGCCTCTGGCAGCGCAGTTATATTCAAAACCGGGAAGTGCCGAAAGACTCCGTGATCGTCATGGAGCGCTCGCTGCGCAAAATGCTGGAAAAGCCCCAGCCCGAAATTATTCTGCTGAATACGCACACGGGATATGGCGATTCCATTATGCGTTTCCTTGAGCGCAGCAAACTCCCGCCCAAAACCTTCGTCGGCATTTCCACCGACCTGAACGACCAGGAACTGGAAAAAATCTCCCGCGAAAAAGGACATACGTTTATACGATATGCCGCTGCCGACGAAGCGCTGCCGGAAGAAGTATACCGCGATAAAAAAGAGATTGAAAAACGATTCCCTAACCCCTTCCGCAACCGCGACCCGAAAAAGGTGCGGCAGGCCGAAAATAACCTGCGGCGTTGCTACGACGCCATGAATATTTTTGAAATCGCCCTGCAGGAAAAATGCACCGGCCGCGCCTCGCTGCTGACCTATTTTAAAAGACTGGAAAACCGGAAAATTTCCAGCAACGACAACCTGTACGAATTCGACAGCCTGCTGATTCAGCGAAAAGACCCGAGTTTCGACCAGGTGCACGGCGGCAAAACGCGCAGTTGCGCCACCCAGATCAATACTTACGGCGAACCCATCGCCAACCTGCGCGTGGGACTCGACGTGATCGACATCAACGATATCGACGTGCGCAAGAACACTTTCGACTGCAACCTGCTGTACTGGGTGATCGCCGATTCGCAGTACATCAACAAGGAAGGCTACATCGATTTCAGCAACATCAGTTCGGAAGAAGCCAACCGATACCTCATTGCCGAGGAGCGGGACAGCAATTATGTGGTGCGGATTTACCGGATCAGCGGAAAATTCCTCGGCAATTTCAAGTCGTTCAAGTTCCCGTTCGACCGCCACGAACTGAAAATCCCGATTGCCGCGCTGAGTTCGAGCAACAAGATCCGGATCAGTTTCGACCACAGCCGCCTCCAGATTAACGACAAAATCAAGGATTTTCAGTTCAATGACTGGGATACGGACGAGTATTTCGTGACGCTCGACAACCAGTTGTCCAATGCGCTCGGCTCGCTCGACAAGGTCACCTACGACCCGACCGACAAAGCCCGTTACCTGGAAAATTACAAAAGCCTCAACGTGCACCTCGGCGTCAGCCGGCAGCCCTGGGGCGCTATTATTTTGATCATCATGCCATTCCTGATGTTCAGCGCGCTGCCGGTTTTTATGCTGTTTTTCCACAAAGCCAGTTTCGAAGAAGTGGGCGAACTTATCATCACTTCCTTCCTCGCCACGGTAGCCTACTCGATCAACCTCGTGCAGATCTCTCCGGCCACCGATTCCATGAACCTGGCCTATATTTTCCTGATGATGACGCTGGGGATCAACTTCTTCTGTTTCATTTACGTGACCATCATCGACCGGCAGAAAAAACCTGTCGTGGCGCCGGAAGAAGCAGCCGAAATATCCGAACCCAGGCGCAAGTTCAGCATGTTGAAAGTGTGGATGCCGGTGCTGTTGCTGCTGGTATTTTTGATGTTGTTGTACTGGATGTTCGGATAGGGGGAGTTACAGATACGTTTACCAGGCTTAAAAAATTGAACCCTGGCGAAGATTCAGTATGCTACGTTTACTAAATTTTAAAGTTTAGTAAACGTAGCGAAAGCACAAAACCTGACGGCGCGATAAATATGCTCCCGTCTATTGTCGGTCGGACGCCTATTACGTTTACTAAACTTTAGAAGTTTAGTAAACGTAGCCAAAGCGAAAGCACAAAATCCGTCGGACTTAGTTTTTAATAATACTGCAAGTATGCGTCGTTTTATCCGTCCGTACTACAACCATATACATTCCGGCGGCCAGATGGGCGATGGAGAAATCAGCCGTAGCATGGGCACGCAACAACCTTCCGTTTAAGTCACAGATTTCAATGCGCTGTAAATTTTCTCCGTTCACATCCACGTGTACCATATCCGATGCCGGATTGGGAAAAACGATCAGTCTGGCTGCATTTACATCCGCCACTGCCAGCGGCTGGTTGTATTCAAAAGCGCCGATATCGATCGCATTTTCGTTGTTGCGCATTTCCACGTCGCAGGTGTCTTTATAAATGCGGTCCGGCAGCAGGGCATATCCGCGAATATTTTTACTGATCGCAATACCCGCATCGATTGCAGGAGAACCTGCCTCCAAATGATAATCATACAGTGCCGCATCGGCAAACCCCAAGGGCGCGATGTTGTTGTTGACGATATTGTGCGAAGAATCGAGTACGGTTGCGGTCCCGATAATGAGTCCGCCCGTTTTGGCGCCGGCCAGGATATTGTTTTTCAGAAACAGCGTATCGGTGCCTGCCGCGATATTGATAAAACTACCGGTCGTTTTTTTGTTGATAAACGTGTTATTACAAATCCAGAGGTTGTGCGGTACGGCGTTGGACAGCCCTTCCAGTCCATAACCCAGCAGGTTGCTGTTGGCGGAATTGGGGCCTTGTTCTATGATATTTCCTACAAGGACCGAGGTGCCGCCGTTGGGCAGATCGATGGTCCTGCTGTCCTCGCTTTGTTCGTTTGAAATGCGGTTGTACAGGATGAAATTGTAATTCGCCCTGCTTTTTAATTCATGCCCTTCGGCGATGGCGTCGTGCGTGTAATTGTACCTGAACACGAGCGTGTCGATGTGGTTGATGTAGATATTGTGCTGATAACCAGGGTTTAAGGCGCTGCCACCGTTGATAAACTCGGAGTACTCCACCACCGTTTTGCAGTTGGCGATGTTGCCGCACAGGATGCCCATTTCGTTGCTGGTGAATTTGCAATACCGCACCAACAGATTCGGCCCCTCCTGCCGGATACCAGCACCGTTGTTGTCGATCACGACGGCATTGGCAAATTCAATATTTTCGACGGTAACGTTCGCGCCGCTGATGACGAAAATGCCTTTCCCGTTGACCGCATCATTGGCAATAATGCTGCCGGCCTGCAACCTGGGCCGGCCGCCCACACCTTTTATGAGGAGGTTGTTTTTAGTCCATTTTACCTGCGGGTCGTTCACATAAATGGCGTAATCGATCAGAACGGTATCGCCGTTTTGTACCAGCGGGGCTACCTGGCTACAGAATAAGTAGGTTCGGGTGGGACCGACGCGCCAGGTGGCAGCGTGGGCGGACTGGAAACAGAACAGGGAAACAAGAAGGCTTAAAAAATGGATTTTCATGCTGGATTCATTGTTTTGAATGTGCCACGCAGCAGGCGCACAAATGTTTGTCACATCTGGCGCCGATTTGCGAAACCGGTGAAATTATTCGGTTTTCCTATGGCTGTCGGTGGCTTTCGCTCCTGTAATACCTGATGGTCGGAGTGGAAACTTTCCTTTTCATGGCAATAAAAAATTAAGGCTCCCAGTCCGTCCAAGCCGGCTTTTGATACGCATGGGTAAAGAAGTGCAGCACTTTGGCGTTGAACTCCTTTTTGTACCGGTGCGGCGTACCATGGCCCGATTCTGGCAGTATCCAGAGATAGGCTTGCGGTATATTCTGGAAAATTTCGAGCGTGTGCGCCGGATTGATCACATCGAAATCGCCGCCCATCACCAGCACGGGGCATTTGATCTTGTGCAGGTCCGTCAGTGGGATGTTGGGTTCCACTTCCATCATATGCAGCAGTTTGATGGTGTTTTTAGTGGCAGCGTCCTGTGGAGCGGCGTGCAGTTGTGTCAGCGCTTCGGACACCATGTTCATGCCGTCCTGGGAAATGGCCGGAGCGCCGGGGCGCAGGTTGGCGCCGGTGACCGCCAGTTTTTTCACTTTGCCGGGGTGCCGGATAGCCAGCAGGAGACCGTTGATGCCGCCGTCGCTCCAGCCCACGACGTATGCGGAATCAATGTTCAGGTGGGTGAGCAAGGCGTCGAAATCGTCGGCCATCATTTCGTAATTGAGTACGCCGGTGGTGTCCACAGATTTGCCTTGCGAGCGGCTGTCGACGGCAATGACCTGGTATTGTTTGGAGAAAAAGGGAATCTGGAAACGCCAGTCGCGGATAGAGCCGCCGTTGCCGTGAATCAGGAGCAGCGGCTTGCCTTTTCCATAAATTTCGTAGTAGAGTTTGATGCCTCCTGTAGCGAAGTACCGGCCTTTGGCGGCGTTGTTTCCGTAAGGAATTTCGGGGGGGGATTTTTTGGTTTGGGTGTAGCCGGATGCGGGAAGGAGCAAGGCGAGAAGGAGGAGGAGCAGATGGAGTGGGTGTTTCATTTGAGTGATTTTTTATTGTTAGCGTCCCCGCTTACAACAACTTATATGCTAATTCATTTTTTACATTGATCCTGCGGTTTGTTGGCGGTCGGGGTCCAGCAACGGCAGAAAATCTATCTTGAAATTCCAAGCCGCTCTTCAACATATTTAACCCGGTCTTCCAAACTTTTTACCCGATCCACTAATTGCATCTTCGAAGTATATCCTATGTAAAGCGTTGCGGTACAAACAAGGAAATAAAGAAAAAACGCAACTTTCCACACCCCTAAAAAAGAAACGATCCTGTCCCGGGTAATCTTTAAGTTAGAATCTAACGAACTAATGTCCTCATTATATTTTTTCCCTAATACATAGTCGTCACTATCTTTTTGGCGGTAAGAACCACCCGTTTCTGCATTTCGTAAAACCCAGTTTGCATGCCAGAAGAAAGTAAGAACCAATATAAACGTAAGCACGATGATAAAGCCGGAATAAAAATCAATTGTAACCATGTTTCATATAAATTTAAGAAATACTAATATTATTTAAACGTCTTCAAAATATAAAAAAGGAAAAAAGCCTGTCATCTAATTACCCAAAATCTGATTACCCACCGATACATAACATATTTCTATACAATACAAAAGTAGCCCGATTTTTATCAATCCACTTTTCTTCAAAAAAAATCACCACTTTTTTTGCCCATTTTAACGGCTCGCCTTATCTTTGCCGTACGAACGTTCGGTATAATCAACCCATGCCAGTCAAAAAAATAGAAAAACAAGACCTTCTCCGCCTCTGCTGGGAAGTATTCAACCGCCACGGTTACCACGGCACTTCGGTAAGTATGCTGGCCGAGGCCACGGGCCTGGGCAAATCGGGGCTCATGCACCACCATTTGTCCAAAGAAAGCCTGATGCGCGCCGTGGTGGAGTATGCCCAGGAAACCATGCGCAGTATGGTATTCTCCGTGGCACAGGAAGATTTGCCGCCGGAGCAGCGCCTCGAAAAACTGCTGCGCCGCCAGAACCGCATCGTAAAAATGGAGCGCCGCGGCTGCTTTTTCGCCAATACTGCCCTGGAAACCGGCCGTGACGGATGGTTCAACGAACCCATTCAGGCCATTTGGGACGAGTGGAAAGCAGCAGTCGCGGGTATACTGAGCGCCATCATGCCGCCGGAAGAAGCGGCAAATACTGCCTACCGGCTGCTGTGCGAATACGAAGGCACAATAATTATGTACAAAGTGAGCAACGACGAGCAGCACCTGGAACGGTTTGTGGAAAGGGCAGTGGGGCTGTTTGGGAAAAAAATGTATAAAGGGTTGATGAGGGTTGATAAGGTTGATAAGGGTTGATATTCATCTGCCCGGGGTAAGGAGAGATCTGCTACTTTATAGAGTGGATGAATATCAACCCTCATCAACCTTATCAACTCTCATCAACCTCAACCCCCCCCCTCGCTATGCAAAGATTCATCATCAAAACCATCGGCCTCGGCCTCAATCTCTGGTCGCTGGTAGCCCCCAAACAGGCTGCTGCCAAAGCGGTGCAGGTCTTTTCGCAGCCGCCCAAACCACATGTGCGGGAGAAAGAACGGCAGTTTCTGGAAACTGCCCGGCAACTGCGCCGCACGGTAGCCGACCAGGCTATTGTGGAATACCACTGGGGCGCCGCCGAGGCCCCGCTGATCGTGCTGAGTTACGGTTGGGGATACAATTCGGGGCGCTGGCGCTACTTCGTGCCCGCACTGCTCGAGGCGGGTTATCGTGTGCTGGCGTACGACCCGCCGGGGCATGGTATGGCGCCGAAAGGTGTGCTGAATATCCCGGCCAATGCTGCCATCCTGCGTGTTTTGCTGGAAGAATACGGTCCGGCAGAAGCCGTAGTAGGTCATTCTTTCGGCGGCAGCAGCCTCGTGTACGCGTTGCACCAGTTGCCCCGCGCGTTGCACCCGAAACGTATGGCCGTGATGGCCTCCTTCAGTTATGCGCCGCGCGTATTTCTCGAATACAGAAAAACGCTGGGCCTGTGGTCGCCGCTGTACTGGAGCATGGTGCGCGGGTTCGAACAGCGTGTCGGCAAAACGCTGGATCACTACGATTTCGCCATTATGACCTCGGCTTTTTCACACGTCCAAGGCTTGCTGGTGCACGACCCTGCCGATGCCGTTACGCCTTATGCAGAAGCGCAGCGCTACCATGATTTCTGGCCGGACAGCCATTTGCACAGCCCCAAAGAAGGCGGGCACCACCTCGGCACGGCGGACGTAACGGATGCCGTGTTGCAATTTATTTTGAACGGAAAAATTCCTGTGCTTGCGGTGCGGCAGGAGCGACCGGTGTATGCGGAACATGAGTTGGTGCGGCACTTCGCGGGACTATGAAACGCGGATCACGCGGATTGGAAGCGGATTTACGCGGATTTCCCTCGTAGAGTCCATTGCAACGCAGATTTTTGACTCTACGACGGGCATCTACGAGGGAAATCCGCGTAAATCCGCTCTAAAATCCGCGAAATCCGCGTTGCAATAATTCCTACGGTGTCCGCTACGAGGGAAATCCGCGTAAATCCGCTTCCCATCCGCGAAATCCGCGTTGCAATAATTCCTACGGTGTACGCTACGAAGGAAATCCGCGTAAATCCGCTCTAAAATCCGTGTGATCCGCGTTGCAGTTAGAGCGCCACCCCGATCACCACGCCCGTCTTGTCATATTTCCCGCCATAAAATCCCGCTACCACATCGACCCGGAACATACGTATCACCCCGATGCCGATATTTTCCAGCCCGAAATTCAGTTCCCAGTAAGGCAAAGACTTCGTATACGCCGGATCCGACGAAGGCCGCTCGGTGTGGTAAACGTTGGCGCCGACCACCTCTTTCAGGTTGAGTTTTCGGATACCGGGAATCTTGTCTAACAGCCAGCCCTGCAGGTGGTGTTGCCAGTGCCCTTCCACGTAGGGTTTGTCGGTAGAGTACGCATAGTACGGCAGCATGAAAAAACTGCTGTTGTATTTCTCCGGGTTGGAAAAAAGGATCTGGTTGCCGCGCGGGTGGTACAAATCCATGAATCCCATGTTGGATTTCCGTAAAAATGCACCGGCGGTGACACGAAAATCGGAATAACCGACCAGTCCCCAGGAAATATCGTTTTCGCTGATTTGCACCTGTACAAAATCAAAATCAGCCGTACTGCCCGCTACACCCGGGATGGCTTTGCGGTAACGCAGGTAAATGCTGGGCCATTTGGACGGTCCGTATGAGCGGAAAGTAGGGTAACTGCTATACGTTTGCCCGAACCGGAAACGGAACTCCGCATTGAGCACAAACAGATCGGGGAAAGTTTTGTCGGCAGGTTCAGGTTGTACCGGGTAATTGGGCGTGTATACGCGGTCCTTGTTTCTCCAACTGTAGTCGGTGTGGTTGTCCAGCCAGTTGCGCCGCGCCCATTCGGCCGATGCACGGATTTGCACCCAGGGCGCCAGAAACTGCCGCCATTCGGCCCGCACGAAGGCTTTTTCGTACAGTTTCATGTAGTTTTTCTTTCGCAACAGCGTGTACGAAGAGTTCATGAACGTGCCGATGGGGTTCTGGTCGCTGAATTGCACCGGGTTCACGCCACCGCTGACGTTGAGGGTAGAATAGCGGATACTCTCGAATTTTCGCTCCAGTTCCAGCGCCCCGCGCAGCCGCGTTTCGGAAAAACCGTAGTTGACGTTGCCTCCGACGCGCCAGTATTTTTCCGAGCGTTCGGTGTAATGGGTATAACTCGGGTTGACATCGAATACAAACCCCTGCACGGAATTGAATTGCAGCCACTGCATGGCGCCCGGGAAGGTCAGGTTCGTGCGTTTGTACGAATTCTGCCACGTGTAGCCGGTGATCAGGTCGAAAGGTTTGAAGCGGTTGCTTTTCCGGTCGATACTGTCGAGGAACTCCTTGCTTTTCCAGATCTTTTGCAGGCTGTCTTTTTTAACGTAGTCGCTCGATTCTTCTAAAGTCAGGGGCACCGGCCGCACGGACTTCCAGTAACTGGAATCCTGTTCGTTGGCGCCTTTTTCTATTTTAAAAACCTCGCGGTCGAAAAAGCCTTTTTCAAAATTGGGGTGCAGGTTGTAATTGGAAAAAACGCTGTTGAAAAACCCGTCGAACTTGAAGCCGAACACCCCGAATTTGAAACTGGTGATCTGCGACAACAGCACCCAGGTATCTGGTTTTTCCACCGGCACGAACTCCTGCTGAATGCGCATGGTATCGAGCGCGGGTTGTTTGATGGTTTTTCCGGTGATAAAAAGATCGGCGCCGGCGATATTCCACAAGTCGTCGACGATGTATAAAAAACCGCTGAACGTCGGGTCGGCGCTGCGTTTGGGCATTAACCTGATCTTCTCCAGGGCGTATCCGTTTTCATCCTGAATGGTGCCCATCCATTTGAAATTGTAGTAATTGAATGCGTTGTCGGCTAGCGGCGACAGGATCTCGCGGTCAATTTCCAGGCGCTCATCATACAGGTTGAATTCGGTCAGCGTAGCGCGGTTGAGGCTGTATCCGTTTTCGGAGCCGCTGGTCTTGCTGGAAATCATGATCTCTTTTTTGCGCTGTGGCGACGCCTGTGTATACACTTTCGACACCGATTCCGACAAATACACCACGCCGGTGCGGTTGGTGTCGAGCATACCGCCCATGTTTCCGACTTCCTGTCCGAGTATTTTTTCAGGCGCATCGACAAGTTTGTAAAAGCCCTTGATGTAGGTGTCGTAGGAAGAAGAATTCACCTTGCTTTTGTAATACTTGCGTTTGGCGATGGCTTCGCGCATGATGCGGTAAGCGGGGTCTTCGGTGGTGATGACCACTTCGCCGATTTCGAGATTGGCCGGTTGCATGCGCACGTTGAGGCGAACGGGTTTGTCGCCAACGTTCACTTTTTCAACCTGCTGTTTGTATCCAATATATTGAAAAACAATCTCTTGTGCGCCGCGGTCGACGCTCAGTTTATAATGACCTTCCGCGTTGGCCACGGTTCCGTTGGTGCTGTTGCGCACGTACACGGAAGCGAATGGAAGCGGTTCGCCACGCTCGTCGAGCACGGTTCCGCTCACCTGGGAAAAAGCAATAAAAGGAAAAAGTAAAAGGGCAAACAGTTGAATTAATTTCATAGAGGGCTTGAATAACAGGATATGTGGAAGGCCAAAAGTGTGGGTAAATTTTTGAACGGGGAAATAATTGTGGTCTGCTTTAACGGCACTTTAACCGGAAGGGGTTATTAGTTATCAGTTATTGGTTATTAGTGGTGTTTCAGGCTGAAAGGAAAAGATAAGGAGTAATTTGTTTTCCTTCGTATGTTGTAACCTATTTTGACTAAAGGGAAAAAGGATCTCACACAACTTCCAATTCCAGCCTGAAACACCACTAATAACCAATAACGAATAACCTATAACAAAAAGCGCATGCGCACTAATCGCCGCAGTTTCATCCGCCAAACCGCCACCCTCCTGGGCTCCCTGGCTTTACACCAACAGGTAGCCGCCGCATTTCCCATCGCCGATCTGCCGGCCGGAACGCCGGAAGAGGATTTTTGGCGGCAGGTGCGGCAGGCGTACAGTGCCAGCCCGACGCTTATCAACCTCAACAACGGCGGCGTATGCCCTACCCCACGCGCCACGCTGGACGCGCTGGATCACTACAACCGCATGTGTGCCGAAGCGCCGTCGTATTACATGTGGCGTATACTCGACCAGGACCGCGAGCCCCTGCGCGAAAACCTGGCAGCCCTCGCGGGCGTGTCGCCCGACGAATTGGCCATCAACCGCAATACGACGGAAGCGCTGAACACCATCATTTTCGGGCTTCCCCTGAAAGCGGGCGATGAAGTGGTGCTCTCCCGTTACGATTACCCGAATATGATGAACGCCTGGAAACAACGCGAAGCCCGCGACGGCATCCGGCTGGTGTGGGTCGACCTCGACCTGCCTTCCGATAACGAAGCATACCTGGTGAATGCGTTCGTATCGAAATTTACCGAAAAAACCCGCCTCGTGCACCTCACGCACGTGATCAACTGGAGCGGCCAGATCCTGCCCGTCCGGAAAATTGCCGACCGCGCCCACGCACAGGGCGCCGAAGTGCTGGTGGACGCCGCGCACTCTTTCGCCGTGCTCGACTACAAAATCCCCGATCTCGGCTGCGATTACTGGGGTACCAGCCTGCACAAATTCCTGTGCGCGCCGTTCGGCACAGGTTTGATGTGGATCCGTAAGGAAAAAATTCCCGGAATCTGGCCCCTGTTGTCCAACGACAAACCAGACAGCGATAATATCCGGAAATTCGAATCGTTGGGTACCCGCAGTTTTCCGACGGAAATGGCCACCGGCTATTCGCTTGATTTACACAACTTTATAGGCCCGAAACGCAAACAAGAGCGCCTTCATTTCCTCAAAAACTACTGGATGGAACGCGTGCGCGACGTGCCCGGCATTCGTTTTTACACCGATCCGAAACCGGAATGGAGTTGCGCCATCGGCAATTTCGGTCTGGAAGGCTGGAAATGCACTGACATCGCCGGACAGTTGTTCGACAAGTGGAAAATTCACACCACCACCATCGACTGGCAAAAGATCAACGGCGTGCGCGTCACCCCGAATGTGTACACCACGACCGAAGAACTGGACAAACTGGTGCGGGCAATCGGGGTGATTGCGGCGGGGAAGAAAGGATGAATTTAGTTATTGGTTATGGGTTATGGGTTAATGGTTACTAGGGAGGTAGGGCGCCATCTGTACCAATACTTCGTTTCCCGGAAAGAGTGGAAGAAGCGTCGGTACAGATGGCGCCCTACCACCCTAATAACCAATAACCGATAACCAATAACTAACTTATCTTTGCCCGCCTTTTCATCACCACAACCCAATTATGGAATATATCATCCTATCCATCGAAAACAGCGTTGCCCGTATCACCTTCAACCGCCCGCAGGTGTTCAACTCCATGCACCAGGCCATGCGTGCCGAATTGCTGGAAGCGCTGGATATTTGCGCCGAAGATCCCGGTGTACGCGCCATACTCATCACCGGAAACGGGCGGGCCTTTTGCGCGGGTGAAGACCTGCAGGAAGTGACCGACCCGAACGGTCCGTCGCTGACCACGATCATTTCCACCGGGTACAATCCTATTGTACAAAAAATTCGGAACCTGGAAAAACCCGTCGTTATGGCCGTCAACGGCGTAGCGGCCGGCGCCGGCGCCAATATCGCGCTGGCCGGCGATGTGGTAGTGGCCAGTATGTCGGCCAGTTTCACGCAGGCATTTTCCAAAATCGGCCTCATCCCCGACTCCGGCGGCACCTGGACACTCCCCCGGCTGGTGGGCTTTCAGCGCGCTTCGGCCCTCATGATGCTGTCCGACAAGATCAATGCGGAAGACGCGCAAACCATGGGAATGGTGTACAAGGTTTTTCACGATGAAACGTTTCTGGCAGAAAGCATCGAGCTGGCCGAAACGCTGGCTCAAATGCCGACACGCGGCCTGGCACTTACCAAAAAAGCGCTGAACGCTTCTTTCGATAACAGTTTTTCCGAACAACTGACCCTGGAAGATACCCTGCAAAGTGAAGCCGGCAGCACGGCCGATTACCGGGAAGGCGTGGCAGCGTTTCTGGAGAAAAGGAAGCCTGTGTTT
>JAKQJD010000161.1 GCA_029561355.1 Bacteroidota bacterium
CGTAACTGGGAGCCGGCGGAAATCTTTCACAATATCGCTGCCGACCCCGATCTGGGGATGTTCGGCACCTCCACGTTCGGCGTTACCCAAACCTTTCCGGCGCCCCGGCAAACACGCGCCAACCGCGCCTTGTACGAAAAACAGGTTACCCTCCATGAAGCGGAGCGGAGCCTTGCCCAGCACCAGTTGACCCGCGAAGTGCGCGATATCTTTCAGCACTTGAGTTATCTCGACGAAAAACGAAGCCGCCTCGTGGCACTCGACAGCCTGTATCAGCAAACCGCCCGCATCGCCGACCGCCGTTACCGCAACGGTGAAGTGGCTGCGGACGAACGCCTGGCTGCTATCGACCAGGCAGCACGTATCCGGCTGGATTTGCTGACGATCAGCCATGAAACTGCCTTCGACCGGGAAGTGCTCGCGCAGTTTTTAGGTGAAAACGAGCCGCTGACGCCCGTGATCGCTCCTTTTACCCGCCGCACCTTCAGCATGGCCGATACCTCGCGGATCCGGCAAGGTTCTTACACCATGGTGGATAAAGGCAAAGCGGCCGTTTCGGAAGCCCTCGCGGGCGTAGAAAAAGCGCGTCGTGCACCTTTGCTTACTGCCGGTATCAACGTTCAGTACCTGGCCAACGGATCGCTGTATCCCGGTTATTCGATCGGTCTGCGCCTCCCGCTCGCCCAGCAAAATCTGCGCGCCCGGACTTCGGCCGCCACCGCCGTTGCTGAATCTGCCCAGGCTCAGGTCGACGCAACGGTACGCAACCAGCAGGTGGAACTGGCGCATTTGCTGCACGAAGTGGAGAAATACGAAATCCTGCTGGAGTATTACGAAAAAGAAGGCAAAACCCTCGCAACCGAACTGCGAAGAAGCGCCTTTCAGCGCTATGCCGCCGGCGAATCGGATTTCACCGAACTCGTGCAATCCGCCGACCGCGCCCTCCACCTCGAAATGGAATATCTGGATAACCTGCACCTGCTGAACAGGACGGTGCTGGAGATTGAGATGCTGTTTTGATGAGGGTTGATGAGTTTATGGGTTTATAGGTTTATGAGCAGCCACTCTATCAACCATAAACCTATAAACCCATAAACCTATAAACCCATAAACCCATAAACCTATAAACCCATAAACCCATAAACCTATAAACCATCCCATCACTAAAAATTTCACTTTCATGAAAAATATAATGTTCTCTTTTGCCTCGCTCCTGCTGTTGATTTCCTGCAAGGGCAAAACCGTTGAAACGACTGCTGCGGAGCCGGCAAAATCGGGTAACCTGATTCACCTCAATGCGGAGCAGATCAAGCGCGCTGAAATTGCCTGGGGCCCGGCAGAAATGAAAACCATCAATGCGGTGCTACCGCTCACCGGCGAGTTGAGAATACAGCCGGAAAACAGGGCGGTTGTAAGCGCGCCGTCCGACGGATTTATTACCAGCCTGCGGGTACGCCTGAATCAACCCGTACGGAAAGGGGAAATCGTGGCCACGCTTCGCAAACCGGATCTGGTCGACCTGCAACAATCTTTTCTGGAAACCCGCGACCGCATTCATTTCCTGCAATCCGAATTTACACGCTACAACGCCCTGCGTGAAGACGACGCCACGGCTGCCAAAAACGTGTCGAAAGTAAAGGCCGAACTGACTGCTGCCAACACGACCGGAGAAATGCTGGCAGCCAAACTCAAATTGTATGGTATAGCCACCGAAGGACTTACGACGAATAATGTGCAGTCTGAACTGAAGGTTACCGCTCCCCTCGGCGGCGTGGTAACGGCCATACACCTGAGCAACGGCAGCGCGTTACAAGCCGGCAGCGCCATCTGTGAAATTGCCGATTTTTCCGCCCTGCATGCCGATCTTTTTGTATTTGAAAAAGATATTATGAAAGTAAAACCCGGCCAAAAACTGGAAGTTTCCTTTCCCGGAGCGCCGGATAAGACCCTCGGGGCAACCCTTTTTAGTATCGACCGGGTGATCGATCCCGAAAAAAATGCCGTGCGGGCACACGCCCGGATCGATAACAGTGCCGGAATGAATCTGGTCGACGGGGCTTATTGCGATGCGCGGCTGGCGCTGGATCAGGCCGCACCCATGCCGGCCCTGCCTTCCGATGCCATTGTCCGCGACGGTTTGGAGGAGTTCATCCTCTTGCTGGACCATGAACAGGATGGAGATGCATTTTTCAAACCTGTAAAAATTCGGGTCCTGGGTTCTGAAAACGGCTTCACTGCCTTCAGCACGGAAACCCCGCTGCCCGCCAATACCCCGATCGTGCGAAAAGGCGCCTATTTCGTGTGGTCGCAGGGGAAAGTGGAGGAGTTCAGCGAAGAGTAACTAAGTGCGAAGTCGTCAGTGCGAAGTGCGAAGTCCACATTATCGAGCGCTAAATTGACTTCGCACTTCGCACTGACGACTTCGCACTTTATCAATACTTGTACTTCCCTTTCCACTGTTCCCGCAGTTGCGCCCGCACCCGTTCTTCGGTGGCGTTGGCGCCGGGTTCGTACAGGATGGTACCGTCGATGGCTTCCGGGAGGTTGGCCTGCTGCACGAAATTACCCTGAAAATCGTGGGCGTACTGATAACCCGAACCGTAGTTGAGTTCTTTCATCAGTTTAGTGGGGGCATTGCGCAGGTGCAGCGGCACGGGCAGGCTGCCGGTTTGTTTGACCGTTTGCAGGGCATTTCCGATGGCCATGTAAGAGGCGTTGCTTTTGGGCGAAGTAGCCAGGTAAATGGCGCACTGAGAGAGTATAATACGCGCTTCCGGCATGCCGATCATTCGAATGGCATCCATGGTGGTGGTAGCCAGCAGCAAGGCATTCGGATTGGCCAGGCCAACGTCTTCAGAAGCCAGGATAACCATGCGCCGGGCGATGAACTCGATGTCTTCGCCGCCGTCGAGCATACGTGCCAGCCAGTACACCGCCGCATTGGGGTCGCTGCCGCGCATACTTTTGATAAAAGCGGAAATGATATCGTAGTGCTGTTCCCCGGTTTTATCGTAGAGCGCGGCATTTTGCTGGATCAGTTCGCGCACGAGGTCGTTGGTGACGACAAGCGGTTTGCCGGATTCCATTTCCGGGGCGCTGAAATTGGCGATCAGTTCCAGCGCATTAAGCAGGCGCCGGGCATCGCCGCCGGAATAGAGCAGCATGGCGTCATATTCCTGAATTTCAATGGGTTGCGTTTTCAGTATTTCATCTTCCGCCAGTGCGCGATCTACCAGCCCTATGAGTTCGTCTTTGGTCAGATGCTGCAAAACGTACACCTGGCAGCGTGACAGCAGGGCGGGGATGACCTCGAAAGAAGGGTTTTCGGTGGTAGCGCCGATGAGCGTTACGGTACCCTTTTCCACGGCGCCGAGCAGGGCGTCCTGCTGGCTTTTGGAAAAACGGTGGATCTCGTCGATAAACAGAATAGCGCCTTTTTGCTGAAACAGGTTTTGTTTGTCGGCACTTTCGATGGCTTCGCGGATATCCTTCACGCCGGCATTAATGGCCGACAACTGGAAAAACGGTTTTTGCAGGAGCTTGGCTATGAGTTGCGCAAGCGTCGTTTTTCCCACACCGGGCGGACCCCAGAGAATGAATGAAGGAATTTTGCCGCGCTCGATGGCCTGCCGCAATACGGCGCCTTCACCCACGAGGTGTTGCTGCCCGACGTAGGTGTCGAGCGATTGCGGGCGCATTCTTTCTGCGAGCGGTGTCATGCGGTAGTGAATTGGGTGTTTGGTGTTTGGTTTTTGGTGTGTAGGAATTGGCCACCCGAGTTTGTTGAGCGACCAATTCCCAAACACCCAACACCAAAAACCAAACACGAAGATAAGGAGCAAATGTACGCGCCCGCCGCCGTAACGCCTACACCACCGGGCGAATATCGGGCCGGTCTTCATATCCCCATTCCACCCCTTCGGGCAGTTCGCGGCCTTGTCCTGCCGGATCTTTTAAAATGCTGACAACCATCCAGATAACCAGGATTTGTGACAACAAAAAGAGCAGGCTCGTAGTGAGGAACGAGGCATGGCACAACATGATGGATACAAAAAACAGCATGTAGCCGGACGTGACAGCGATGGCAAATTTCGGATACTTGAACATGCGAAGAGGGATTTTGCAGGGTGTTTGGTTTTTCGTGTTTCGTATTTGGAAAAGGTTGATATTCAGGCCTTTTGCAAAAAAAAACAAACGAAAAATTCAAACACACTCAGGTTTAGCGTTACTTTTTTTGAGCCTATCCGAAAACCCCATTGGAGGCTGAAAAGGCCAGAATTTGAAATTCAGGCCCAATGAGGTTTTCGGATAGGCTCTTAATAACTACGAAAATCACATCTAACCGGATGTCTCAACTTTCCAACCTGATACAGGTTAATTACTTACATAACTTCTAATTTCGCCCCAACTATTTACTTTCCCATGATGACAATGAATAAATATAAAGCAGTTCTACTATTGCTGCTCGTCGCCTTTTTCCAGTTTTGCAAATCGCCCGCACTGACCAATGCGCCCAAGCCCGGCGAATCGTATACCCCGGAAAACGAGCCGCCGCTGGTTTCCACTATGACAATCCCGGTCAATATTTCGGTGGATGAACTGACCCGTTCGCTGAATACGCGGATGTCGGGCCGGGCCCTGTACGAGGACTATTCCTACACGGACAACGGCAACGACGGGCTCATGATGAACATCTGGAAAAGCCAGGATATCAGGCTGTTTTTCAGCGGAAATACGATCAAATACCGCGTTCCACTGAAACTATGGCTCAAAAAGGACCTTCTGCTGGGCACCTCCGCGGAAGCCGAAGGCGAACTGGCGCTAAATTTTAAAACGACGTTTACCATCAATTCCGACTGGAGCCTGAGCACCCAGACGGAAGTGGAATACCACGAATGGATCGTGACCCCGTACCTGAAAACCGGCCTCGGCAACCTGAGCGTGGAAACACTGGCCAACCTCGGCCTCAAACGCAGTAAAAAGACGTTATCTCAAACCCTCGATCAATACGTTAAGCAGCAAATCAGTCTGCGCCCGTACGTGCAGGAAGCCTGGAATGCCTTACAGGAGCCCGTGTTGCTGGATTCGCTGTATGAGATGTGGGTAAAAACTACTCCGGTCGGGATCGCCATGACGCCCATTACGACGTACAACAACGCAATCCGTGCCAAAATTGCCGTGGAGTGCCTGAACGACGTGAGTTTCGGTAAAAAACCGGCTTTCCGTGAAAACTCCACGTTGCCCAATCTGCGCCTCATCGAGGATGCGCCCGACGACTATCAGGTGCGCATCGCTACCGACGTGCCGTTTCCGGAAGCCGAACGGCTGGCCAAAAATATGATGGTCGGGCAGGTGTTCGAATCGGGCAAAAAGAAGGTGAAAGTGGAGGATATTCAGTTGTGGGGCAGCAACGACAGGGTAGTGGTCAATTCCAAACTCAGCGGCTCTTTCAATGGGAATATCTACTTTATCGGCCGCCCGGAATTCAATCCGCAGAAAAACCAGATCGAGATAAAAGACCTTGATTTTCATGTAGATACGAAGAGTTTTCTGCTGCGTAGCGCATCCTGGATTTTCCAGGGAACCATCAAAAACCAGATGAAAAAAGCCATGACGTTCCCAATGGATGAGAACATCCGGGAACTGAAAGCCTCGGTGCAGGAATCGCTGAATTATTACGAAATACAACCCGGCATCGTGCTCACCGGTACGGTCGATTCGGTGACAGTAGAGAATACGCGGGTGACGCCGACGAGTATCCGGGTGAACCTGTTTTCGAAGGGCAGGGTGAATCTGGATGTGAAGGGGTTGTGATCAGCCTTCTCCCATTTTCCAAACCAGCCAGACAGATAACGCGCTGATAATCAAACTAATCCCAAACAGCAGCATGCGCCCGCCCCGGTACTGCTTTTCCGCATTGGCTTCCGTAATCGCCGCCAGGTAATTGAACTGATGCGGAATTTGCGACAGCAGGGCCAGTATAATGGCAACAATCGTGGAAATGGCCGGCAACGCAAAAATGTGTCCTTTTTCTCCGTAACCGTCGGCCTCTCCGGCGAAGTTGAAATGTATCGGGATCGTTTCCGGCAGGGTTTGGTGGTATCGCCAGGCCAGGCCCCAGGCTGTTAGTAGCAGGACTGCGGTGGTGATTTGTATGGTGGTTTCCGTGGTGGTGTAGGGGAGTTTTAAAACGGGACGTTTTTCCATGTTGTAACGGCAGGTTACTTGTGGTGATTTCTTCACACAGGAGAATAATGACCATAAACGATGACTCCAGGCGTGTTCAGGTTTTGGAAAGGCATTGATTTTCAACCTCCAAACACGAAACACTAAAAACCAAACACGTTCATTGGCCCAGCAAACGCCGGTGGTAGTTTACCTGCCCCAAATGATAGTTCAGGTGCCCGAAAAGATGCAGCAGCATAAAATCCATTTTCAGAATCTCCCCACGTTTTTCCTCGGGATAGTCTTTTTGGAAATCGGCTTCCGAAAGGCCGTCCATAACTGTTTTAACGACCTCGATGGTCGCATCTATCTGTGCATTCAGTTCGGCGCGCGGGATGTTTTTCAGGGCAAATTCGTCGTCGCGCCGACGGATGTAACCAGTTTTTCCAAGCACGGCCCCGATGAAGTGGTTCAGGTTGCCCAGCAGGTGCAGGCACAGGTTTCCGGCAGAGTTGCTGATGCCTTCCGATACAATCCAGATCCTGGATTCGTCGGCGTAGAGGTTAATTTCATCTTTCAGTTTGCGCAGGTCGCGCTCGAAGAGGGAGGAGAGAGTGGTGTTGAGCATGGCTTTGTATGTTCCCAGGGCGCTGCCCCGGGTTAATGCTTGCGCCCTTTCAGGGCTTGTTTGAATTAAAATTCAGCGTACAAAAATAATACTTCATACTTCTCAATCTCAAATACTTCGCACTTCGCACTGACGACTTCGCACTTCTATATCCACTTCGCAGAACTCCCTTCCGGCGCCGACTGTATCTCCAGCAGATGCGGAAAGTAATCCTTCAGGCTTTCGATGTGCGAAACGATGTATATCTGCCGGAATTGTTCCTGTAAATAATTGAGTGCCAGCATCATCTCGAAACGCCGTTCTTCATCCTGGCTGCCGAAAATTTCGTCGAAGGCCAGGAATTCGATGCGTTGTTCCGAGCCGCTAAGGTCCATAATGGCCTTGGTGATGGCGATGCGCAGGCAAAAATTGGCCAGGTCCACTTCGCCGCCCGAAAACCGGTGAATGGGGTAAAATATGCCGCCGTCGGCAATGGCAAAATCGAAGTTTTCGTCGACGCGGATACTTTCGTACTTGCCTTTCGTGATGCGGCTGAACAGGTCGCTGGCTTCGCGGCTGATACCCGGGCTTACCTTTTCCAGGATTTCCGTTTTGAACAGGTTGAGCATTTCCGCCAGTTTGCGCAGCAGGTCCGTTTCCTCCAGTTTGCCGCTGATATGTGCGAGAATCTGGTTGTTGGCGGCGATTTTTTCCTGGTTTCTGGCGATTTCGTTTTCCAGTTCGAGCACGGTGCGGTGCAAGGTGCGTACGGCGGCGGATTGCGCATTAAATACCTCGCTGAAATCGGTGAGCGCCTGTTTGGCCGCCTGGTACTGGACAGGATCGTGGGCGAGGGCATCAATTTCCGCCTGTCGGGCAGTCATCTGTCCCTGTGTCTCTACGATTCCTTTGGCGGTATTCTGAAGCGCCGTTTCAACAGCGGGGCGTTCGCGGCGGAGGTAATTTTCATTGCTGAGAAACTCGCGGTAACGCGGTTCCATTTCGCTCAGTTTATTTCTGAGGGTTTTGTAGGCAGCCTCGTCGAAGCGCACCTCGCCGATTTCCCGCAGAATGGCGCTGTCGGCTACCAGTTTGGCTTCCCATTGTTGTAGTTGGATCGATTCAGTCTGCTGCTGGCGGTTAAGTTCTAGCAATCTGGATTGTTCCTTGATGAGGGTTTCCACTTCCGCACGTACGGCCTGAAGTTGGGTTTTCAGCGCCAGCCCTGCTTCGGTTACCGTTTTTTTAGCCGTATCGAATTTATGCAACTCATTGGTTTGCAGGGTGTTGATTTCCGAATTCAGTTCCGACAAAGCGCGTTCGTACCCTTCCAGCAGCGGTTGCAGACAGGTGGGACATTGCCCTTCCTTGCCCAGGGCGCGGAGGCTGGCAACCTTTTCGCTACGTTCCTGAATGCGGCTTTTGTATTCCGCAATTTGCGCGTCGAAACCACGCAATTCCGTCCGTTTGGCTTCCATTTCGGCTTCCAGGTTTGCAATGATCCGCTCTTTTTCATCGAGCGAGACGCTCACGAGTGGAAGTTGCAGCAGCGCCCGGTCGAGTTCGGCCAGCTTCTTTTTTTGGGCGGTTATTTTTTCCTGGTCTTCGGCAATCCGGAGGCTGCGCGCCTCTTTGTTGATGTGCCGTTGCTGCTCTTTTTCGAGCGTTTCCAGGGCTTTTTTGTCGCTTTCGTACGTGGCGAATTCGGAGCGCAGGCCATCCTGCCGTGCCTGTTGCTGTTGCAGGTCGCGGCTTTTCTGCTGTAGATTTTCCTGTTGAGTTGTCAGGCCAGTGAGCCGTTCCTGCATCTGACCGAGGGCTTGTTGCAGGGCGTTGTAGCGTTGCAGGCGTTGTTCTTCGGCTTCGAATTTGTGTTTTTCCGCAGCGTACCGTTTTTCGCTGGCGCGCAGATTGTCCGATTCCTTTTTGAGTTCGGTTTGCTGTTTTTTGAGCGTTTTGCTTTGAGTGGTGATGTTTTCCTGCAACGATTTCAGCGTTTCCTCCGACAACAAGTTCTGGCGTTGTCCGGTCATCTGGCTGCTGAGGTCGCGAATGTCGGCGTTGACGCGGGTTTGAATATCGTCGAGGGTATCCAGGCCCAGCATGCGGCGCACCATACGTTTGCGGGCTTCACCGGAACTGTCGGAGAGTTCGCTGAGTTCTTTTTGTCCGGAAAAAACGGAGCGTTTGAACGCGTCGCGCTCCATGTGCAGCACCTTGGCGAGTTCGTCGTTGACGGCGGAAACGCCTTTGGCAACCAGTTGATCGTTTTTGTAAAATTCGGCGCCGACGGCCAGCGCCTTGCCCCGAAATTCCCGTTTTACGCGGTACAGGGTTTCTCCGATGGTGAAATCCAGCGTCAGTTCCACGTTCGCTTTACCGTCGGCAAATGCGGAGCGCACCAGCGATTTGTTGCTCTCGTCGCGCCCGAACAGACAATACAGAATCGCTTCGAAAATAGTGGATTTGCCGGCGCCGTTTTTGCCGATAATGCCCACCAGCCCTTCCCGGAAATCCAGGGAAAGCGCAGCATATTGCTTGTAGTTGACGAGGCGTAACGTATTGAGAATCATTGCTCTTTGCTTTGGAAATAGTGCCCTGCTTTTTCCACCAGCCGTGCTGACAAGGCTTCGTCTTCCGTATATTTACTGCGCAGGTAATCGGCAAAAATTTTATCCAGGCTGTCGAACTGGCTGGCTTCGATACCTTGTACGAAAGCGCGGTCGTTCCAGGTTTTTCTTCTCGGAATGATCTGGAAGGCGTCGGGAAACATCTGTTTCAGGCGCAGGTTGCCGAGTTCGAGCGTTTGTTCAGTGCGGATGTCGTTGAAAGTCAGAGACAGGATTGCATTTTCCGTAACGTTTTCCTGTTTGAACTGTTCCAGTTGCGTTTCTATTTCCGCCACCGCCAACTCGTGGCAGTTGTTCATGTCCAGTCTTAGCCAGGGGCGTGTCGCGATGGCTTCGAAACGAACCGTGCAACTTAGGTCGGGCTGAATATCCAGTTGCAAAAAACCTTTTTCGGTTCCAATTTCCGTATCGCTCAACCGCTCGACGCTGCCCGCATACCAGGCACAGGGATGCACGTCGATTGGCTGGTAATTGTGCCAGTGGCCCAAGGCGATGTATTGAAACTGCCCGAGTTTGGCTTCGAATTCGGCCGGAAAAACCTGTTCGCCGTATTCTTCCATGAGGAAACGTTTTCCGAGCGAGGTGTGCAGGAGCAGGATATTGAACTTGTCGGGCACCGTTTCCATGTTTTCCAATGCGCTCAGTAACAGGCGGTTATCATTGATATGCGGTACGCCATGCACTACGATGTTGCCGATGGCAAACTGTTCGTGGCGGTCGCCGAAGAACGGAACCACACCGTCCAGCGACCGCAGCGCCCGCAAAATCGGGCTGTTATAAATGGTTTTCGGTGTTTCGTGGTTGCCGGCGATCAGTACCAGTGGAATGCCCGCATTGGAGAGCCGGCGCAATTGTTCCAGTCCGAACGTCAGCGCCCGGTTGGAAGGGCTGGGCCGGTGGAAAAAATCACCCGAATGGATCGCCACTTCCGGCCGTAATTCCAGTATCCGGTCGATCACCCGCTCGAACGCGTCGTATACGTCCTGCTCGCGGGCATTGATGCCTTCGCTGTTTACGCGGTCGTATGCCTGGTAGCCGAGGTGGGTATCGGAAAAGTGGATGATCATGTTTTTTTACAGGGGAGTTTTTTTGCGGGTTTCCCCCTTATATTTTTTCACCCAAAAGTGAAAAAATATAAGGGGGAAACCCGCAAAAAAACTTACAGTTTTGGATGGTGAAGTTATTTTTGGGCATCTCACATCTCACATCTCACATCTCACATCTCACATCTCACATCTCACATCTCACATCTCACATCTCACATCTCACATCTCACATCTCACATCTCACATCTCACATCTCACATCTC
>JAKQJD010000166.1 GCA_029561355.1 Bacteroidota bacterium
TACTACGCTATTTTCAACTCCGACCTGGCGCTGGAAGCCGTGGAAAAAATTGCCGCCGCCGCTCCGGTCAAATTCCTGCTCGACATTCATATCGGCCGCCGGGAAAAGCAGGTGCAAATCCCGATCGACCCGAATGTGCCCGAATACCTGCGTTCGCTGTTTCGAATTGTGGAAAAATCGGCGCGTACCATTGCCAGTGAATTGCCGGCCTTGTTTCCCGGCGACCCGATGCAGCCCGAACGTGTGCCGGGCAGCAGTTACAAACGTATTGTAGGCGAAGCGTCCACGCATTTGCGGCAGCAATTGAAAGAAAAATGGAATTTTGACTCCAGTTTCTGGGACCCGCTCACGCCGGCCTCTCCCTCGGAAGTTGTGTTCCTGAATGGTATGGCAGAGGAGAAAAAACAGGAGGTTGCCACCTGGGTGCGCGAACACATGAAAAGCCCGCTGTACCTGATGGATTGTGAGACGGGACTTTTCGAAATCAATCCACACCAGATTTTTTCCAATGCGCACGAAGGCATGGTATTCGATGCTTCGCTGGAATGGGTGATCTACTTTTCCCACCATTTTACGCTCACCTTCGGAGGCGCTGCCCTGGTAGCCACCGTCAAGGAAATGTACAGCACCGAACCGGAGTTGCTGAACAACTGGTAGGTCAGATTTTCCTTAAGTATTTTCCAACAAGCCTAATATACGCAGGAGAATGCGATATTTGCAGCCGTTCTTAACCTCGATTCGGGTGGATGCGCGACAGGACTCTGATTCCCCGGTTTCAGACAGCGCGTAAAAACACCGCAAATCGACTTACAAATCGTCATCGGATGGCTGCCAAACAGAAACAGCAAGCGAATAAGGCCACTGCCAAAACCCCTGCCCGGAATGTCCGGCCCGCTGCGGCGCCGGCCCTTACCAGTACTTTTCAGCCCGGGTTTTGGCAACACCACTGGATGCCGGCTGCCTTGCTGATGGTATTGGCGTTTGTGCTGTACGGCGCATCCATCGCATACGGCTATATGCTGGACGACCAGTTGATCATCTGGCAAAATGCGTACGTCCAGAAAGGGTTTGCCGGCCTGGGCGATATTTTCGCCTACGACAGTTTTATGGGCTATTTCCAGAAGCAACAGTTTCTGCTGGAAGGCGGTCGTTACCGCCCGCTGAGCCTGGCCACGTTTGCCATCGAAATCGGGGTTTTCGGGAAAGACAATGCCAACCTGACACATATCAGCCACTTTATCAACATACTGCTGTATGGTGCGACGGGTATTCTGCTGTACCGCATTTTGCTGGGGCTGTTTCCGATAAAAGAAGGCGGCCGCTGGTTTTTCAGCGTGCCGTTCATTGCTTCGGTATTGTTCGTTTTGCATCCGCTACACAGCGAATGTGTGGCCAATATTAAAGGTCGCGACGAAATTCTGGCGCTGCTGGGTAGTCTCGCAGCCTTGTATGCCACGCTCAAATATTTCGATACCAGACAGACGCTCTGGCTGATCTTGTCGGGCGTTTTCCTGTTGCTCGGCGTTTTGGCCAAAGAAAATGCGCTGACTTTTTTAGCGGTCATTCCGCTGACGGTACTGTTTTTTACAAACGTTTCCGGCGGGCGCAATTTTTCGGCCAGCATACCGCTGGCGCTGGCTGCGCTGGTGTTCATTTTTATCCGTTACAAGGCGCTGGGTTACATGCTCAACCACGGCAATGACACGACGGACCTGATGAACAATCCATTCGTGGGCATGACCGGAGGCGAGCGGCTGGCTACGATTTTCCTCACGCTGGGCTGGTATGTAAAACTCCTGTTTGTTCCGCATCCGCTCACACACGACTACTACCCGTACCACGTTCCGAAGGTGGGCTGGTCCGACTGGCGTGCGCTCCTTTCGCTGGCCCTCTACGTCGGCATGGGCGTGTGGGCGCTCATGAACGTGAAAAAACGCAAGGTGCCTGCTTATACCATCCTGTTTTACCTGTTCACGCTGAGTATCGTTTCCAACCTGTTCGTGTCGGTGGGCACATTCATGAACGAGCGTTTCCTGTACACGCCGTCCGTCGCGTTTTGTATTCTGGCGGGCTGGTTCTTCGCCCGCAAATTGCCCGACCTGATCAAGGAACAGCAGGACCGTCCGGCCATTCTGGCAGCGATGCCGCTGGTGGTAATCGCCGGCCTGTTTGCATTTGTTACCATAACGCGTGTGCCCGACTGGAAAGACCCCATGTCGCTCAACCGGGCAGCCGTACGGGTTTCCGAAAACAGCGCACGCTCGCATTGCTTTTACGTGACCGCCCTGTACAAGGACGAATACATGAAATTGAAAGAATCGAAAGACGTGGCAGCGAAAGATGCGCTGGTCGATACCATGGAATACCACATCAACCGCTCTTTGCAGATCAACCCCGATTACGGCGCCGCGCTGATCATGAAAGGCGCCGTTGCGGCTGCCCGATTCGATATAGACCACCAACTCGACAAGTTTTTCCATGAAATGGAGTACATCATGGAAAAGATACCCTATAACCCGAATTTCAGGGAGTTTCTGGATAAATACATGGACTACCTGACTGCTGCCAACGCCGAAAAATACATGGCTTTCTGCCACCGCGTGGGGTACGATTTCTTTTTCAAAAAGAAAAAAGACCTGAAAACCGCAGAAAAATTCCTGATTTACGGCCTGAACCGGCAGTACGAGGATATCCGTATTCTGGACGACCTGTCGGAAGTGTACACCGCTATGGGAAATCCTGCCAAAGCCGCCGAAATGAAAGCCCGCGCCGACGCCGAGCGCTATTGATAAGACAAGCTCGCCCTAACCAGACAAAGCCTGTCATTTTTAGAAACTCTTTCCATGAAAGTCACTGAACACTTCAAAAAAGCCAAAGGGAAAACGCTCGTTTCGTTTGAAGTTCTGCCACCACTCAAAGGAGGCGGAATGCAGGCTATTTTCGGCACCCTCGACGCGCTGATGGAATTTAAACCGCCCTTCATCGACGTCACCTATCACCGCGAGGAGTTTATTTATAAAAAACGTCCTTCCGGTTATTATGAAAAAACCGCCATCCGCAAACGCCCGGGCACAGTCGGTATTTGCGCCGCCATCATGCACCGCTACGGCGTGGATGCGGTGCCGCACCTGATTTGCGGCGGTTTTTCGGTGGAGGAAACGGAAAATGCGCTGATCGACCTGAATTTTCTCGGCATCAACAACGTGCTGGCTTTGCGCGGCGACGCCCGGCAATTCGAAGATAAATTCATCGCAGAAGAAAACGGCCACAAATACGCGCTCGACCTCGTGCAGCAAATTGCCGGTATGAACGAAGGCCGCTACCTCGACACGAATATTCAAAACGGCGAGCGCACCGAATTTTGCATCGGTATCGCAGGTTATCCGGAAAAGCACTTCGAAGCGGCTAATTCCGATGTCGATATGCAATACACCAAAGCCAAGGTGGATGCAGGCGCCGGATATATCGTGACGCAGATGTTTTTCGATAATAAAAAGTACTTCGAATTCGTGGATAAATGCCGGGCCAACGGCATCGACGTACCGATCGTAGCCGGGCTGAAACCCCTCACACGCCGCTACCAGTTGAGTTCCATTCCACGTAAATTTTTCATCGATTTTCCGCAGGAACTGGTACTGGAAGTGCAAAAGGCCAAGGATGATGCCGCTGTACAACAAATCGGTATCGAATGGTGCATTCAGCAGTCGAAAGAACTGAAGGCCGCCGGCGTTCCATGCCTCCACTACTACACCATGGGTGATACGGAAACTTCCCGGGCGATTGCCGGGGCGCTCGTGTAAATTTTTCGTTCATGTTCCGTTTTTGGGCAATTCTCGGTTTCGTATGGGTGTGTTTTGCGGCTTGTACGGGAAACGGCAAACGTGATATCAAGGCCTACTACTTTCCTGTGGACGAACTGCGAAGGGGACTCGTATACGAATATGAAGTGACGCAAAACGGCATCAGTACACCCGAATACTGGTTTTATCGCTCTGCCGTGCGCGACAGTGGCGTGTTTCTAAGCAGCACGTACTACGACCGTTTTTTCAGGATCGGTCAGATTTGCCGGGAAAAAATCGTGGAAAGCGGCACACAAGCCCGTGAATACCTGCTTTTTGAACCGGATTCCGTTTCGGGCGAACAAATTCAGACGCGAGCCTCCATTTCCGCACCCGATATTTTTCCGTTTCAGGTAAAAGATTCTACCGGCGTTTTCCTGTTCACTGTCAGTTTTCACCCGCCCGACGACTCGCTGGCCACTATTTATGTGATCCGAAACCGGCGTTTCCTCGGCGATGCGTCGCCGTATGATATTCTCGACAAAAAACTTCCCTGTATCCGTTTCAGCCTGACGGAAGCCATCGGCAACAAAAAAGAAGGCAGTACGGAGGTGGAAGGCAAAGGAGAAGAATGGTACGCGAAAGGCATCGGACTGGTGCGTTACCAGAAGACTTACGGCAGCGGAAGCCTGAAAATTGAAGGCCGGCTCGTGGGGATTTACCCGATGTCGGAACTGGAGAAGAAAGCGGAAGAGAATGATGAATTATGAATGATGAACGATGAATTTTGGTGATAACCCGTAGATTTAGAAATGAAAAAGCCAAGGGTTACCACCAAAATTCATCGTTCATCATTCATCGTTCATCATTAAAATCATTGTCTTTTCAAAAACCCCATCAGCGCCCTCTCATACGCCGCTCCGCCTGCCTGCCAGGTTCCGTTGTGGTGCCCGTTGGGAATGAGGTACCATTGTTTGTCGGCCGAAGCCAGGCGGTCAAAATTCTCCTTTCCAAGTTGCCAGGGAATACGTTCGTCCTGATCGCCGTGCGACATAAAGATTGGCTGGGTGATGTGCCGGGCCGATTCTGAAGGTATTACCGCATAGGGATCGAAATCTGCGATGACTGCCGATTTGTCGAGCGTATGATGTGCCAGCCAGGGACTGCGAATACCGAAATAGTTGACGCCGTATTGCTCCACGACGGCTTCCAGGCTGTTGAAGGTGCTTTCGATGACGCCGTATTGCAGGCGTTTGTCTTCTGCCAGTGCCTGCAAGGCAATGGCGCCACCCAGCGAATGGCCCATCACACCGATTTTCTGCGTGGAATCGCGGGCTAGCAGCATATCTACCACGGTGCTGACGTCGTGTTTTTCACAATAACCGAACGTGCAATATTCGCCGCCGCTCTGGCCGTGTGCACGCAGGTCGAACAAAACGACGTTGAAGCCCTGATGGCTCAGTTTTTCGGCAGACGGCAAAAAGAATTCCTTGCAACTGCTGATGCCGTGCAAAAGAATAAGTGTTTTGGGTGCCGAAGCAGGAGGATTGATAGCAGGAATATAAAGGCCTTCCAGTCGCACGCTGTCGCTGGTAAGTACCTCGAATGGCTCGGCGGTGAGGCCGTAGTTTTCCGGGTGCGCACCTTTCGGAATCCGCCAGGTCGCGTGTTCCGGATCCTGCCGGAACGGTTTGATGGGCCAGTACGGCAACACGTTTTCCACGCCCCACCAGGCCAGCAGCAAAAGAAATGGCATTGTCCATGCCATGATGCGGAACATCTTGCGCAAAAACTTTTTCATACTGCAAACAACGCAGCCGAAGCCAAAATGATGATCCGTTTTTAGATAAATCTCGTATTTGCATCTACCGCAACAGGTTTCACCTCCTGCGTTCCTCTTCAATGTATTTAACTTGCGCCAAATTGCACTGTATCATGAAACAACTCCCCTTCTTGCTGGGCGCCACTTTCCTTTTGCTGGCAGGCTGCTCCGTACACCCTAAAAATGCCTACGACGCTGCGCTCGTTCCGCCTGCGCCCGATTATGCCGGCCTCGAAAACTGGGCCGCCCATCCGGACAAAAAAGACCAGGCCGACCGTACACCCGCAGGTTTGCGCGACGAACAGGACAGTTCGGAAGTAGACGTTTTTTTTCTGCATCCTACCACTTACACCGGTGCGGGTCGCAGCGAACGTCAATGGAACGCCGACGTGCACGATACCAAAACGAACAAAAAAACGGACGACAGTTCCATCCTTTTCCAGGCCTCCATTTTCAACGGGACCGGTCGCGTGTATGCGCCGCGTTACCGGCAGGCACATTTGCACGTGTTTTTTGCAAAAAAGGACAGCACATCGGCCAAACAGGCGCTCGACCTGGCATATTCCGATGTCAAAGCGGCGTTTCAATATTATATGGATCACTGGAACAACGGCCGCCCGTTTATCATCGCCGGGCATAGCCAGGGTTCGCGCCATGCCATGATGCTTATCAAGGAAATGATTGAAAATCAACCCGTTGCGAAACAATTGGTGGCAGGGTACATCGTCGGGTGGCCGGTACAAAACAATTTTTTTCAGCAAATAAAACCCTGCGCCACCCCGGATGAAACAGGCTGCTACTGCACCTGGCGCACCTGGAATCGTAAATACGGCCTGAAAAAAGCCTATCAGCCCGAAGTGGTATGCACCAACCCGCTCACCTGGAGCCTGACGGAAAAGGAATACGCTAAAAAATCAATCAACTCCGGCGCAGTCATCCGCCCGTTCAACACCTTGCGTCCGAGTGTGACCGATGCCGAGGTGTACAAAGGCATTTTGCTGGCTGCCAAACCGAAATTCCCCGGCAGTGTGCTGCTGGTGCGAAAAAACTACCACATCGGCGACCTGAACCTGTACTATCTGAACGTGCGGGAAAATGCGCAGGTGCGGGCGAAAACGTATTTGAAAGCGAATAGTGTGGGGAAGGGGTGAGGGACCTCATGCCCTCGGCAATCCAAGTTTCATCTGCGAAATTCTCCGGTTGTCGGCAGCGGTGATGGTAAACAGAAACCCGTTCCACGGAATTTCCACGCCTGTTTTGGGAATATCTCCCCTGAGTTCGAGTGCGAGCCCGGCAAGCGTGTCGGCATTGCCTTTTACGGCATCGAACACGGAAGCGTCGAGCCCGGTGATACGGCACACGTCGTTGAGCAGGGTCTGGCCTTCAAAAAGGTAGGTGTGCTCGTCCAGTTTCCGGTAGCGGATATCGCTTTCCTCGTCGAATTCATCGCGGATATCGCCCGTGACTTCTTCCAGAATATCCTCCATGGTGACGATGCCGGCGCTGCCGCCGTATTCATCTACCACGACAGCCATATGGATCTTTTGCTGTTTGAATTCTTCCAGCAATTCGCTGCAGCGCTTGCTTTCGGGCACCAGCATCACGTTGGTGCGGATGAGCGGCTGCCATTCGAAATGGCCGGGCGCGTCGAGGTGCGGCAGCAGGTCCTTGACATATAAAATTCCGGTGACGTAATCCAGGTCTTCGTCGTACACCGGCAGGCGGGAAAATTCGGACTCCCGGACAATGTCGAGCAGGTCATGAAAACCTGTTTTAAAATCGACGCCGACCACTTTCGTACGCGGCTGCATCACCTGTTTAACGGTGACGTCGCTGAATTTGACGATACTTTTCAGGAGTTCTATTTCTCTTTTTTCGCTGTTCACGGCAGGGCTGCCGGTATCGTGAATCGCTTCGGAGGCGCTGGTTTCGGCACGCCGTTCGTGGCCGAGGAGCGGACTGAAAAGCATTTTCCAGAAGTAAATAAAAAAGGCCAGCCGCTGCACCAAAAAGGTAGCGCGTGTGGTGCTATTGCCCTGTACATCAATCTTTTGAATGCCCCAGAACACGAGCGCCAGCAGCATCGATACGAACGCTGCAGCCACTCCCCACAGGAGCGTACCGGGCCAGCCGATCCGTGCAGCAACGGAATTCAGGGTGGTATGCAACCATTCGGAACCAAAAAGGAGAAATACGCTGAAAACAACCAGCAGCACCTGAAGCAGGAGCCGTGCCAGCAGCAAAGCGGCCAGGGCTGGGCGAACGCCTTCCTGTCCGAGATGGTAAATGCGCTGGGCGGACCGGCTGTCGTCGAGGCCCAGTTGTTCCAGCTCGTGCGGCGATAAACTCACCAGGGCCCGTTCGGCCAGAGTGACAAAAAAATACAACATCAAGCCGACAAGAAACCAGAACATCGCTGCTGAATAAAGGAGAATGATCGAAGGGGAGGCGTGTTTTGAAAGTCAATAGTACGTGAATTTGACTCCCCTTCGAATCACAAATGTTTAGAACGGCAGGTCGTCACCTTCAGCCGCCGGCGGTGGAGCATCGGCAGGCATGGAAGATGCGGCCGCGCGCGCCGGCTGTTGTTCGGTATTCGGGAAACGGCTGTCGCTACCATTGCTCTCGAGTTTTTCGAGCAAACGCAGGGTATTGGCTACAATGTCGGTGACATTGCGTTCCACGCCGTCCTGGCCGGAGTATTTGCGGTAGGAAATTTTCCCTTCCACATACACCATCATACCTTTTTTGAGTTGTTTTTCAGCGCGGTCGGCGAGTTCGCGCCATACCACGATGTTGTGCCACTCGGTCTGTTTTTGCCAGGTGCCATCCTTGTCCTTATAACTTTCGTTGGTTGCGAGGGAAAAACGGCCGACCGCTGTGCCGTTTTCCAGATGGCGGATTTCCGGGTCGCCGCCCAGATTTCCGATGAGGGTTACTTTATTGATCATAATTGTGAATTGTGTTTTAAAAGTAAAAAACTGGTTTATTAGAACTATTGCGCCGGAATGCCGGCTACTTTCAAAACAAACTTAAAGTTCCAGCTTTATCCTGCAAATACCAATCAATCAGGCGTGGTACTGCAATATTTTTTTTCAAATCGGCTTTGGAGATGCGTAAAGTGCCCGAAAAAGGCTTCATAGCCAGCATTTCGGCCGATAAATCGTCTGTCAAATGGATTTCCACAAAAACCGCTGTCACCTGCCGGTGGGTGAGCGTTTGCCGGTAAGGTTTGGAAATATGGGTCACCGTGAATGCTGGCGCCGAATTTTCTTCAAAAAATTGTGTCCGCAGCCATACTTCCATCTCCGTCCGGGTTTCGGGCAGCCCGGGCCGGGCCGGCCACTCCAGCGCCGGAAAATCGAATAGTCCGTGCCAGATGTCTTTTCCCGTGCGTTTCTGAACAAACGTATCGGCGCCGGCATTAAAAACGGCGTAACAGAAAAACCGTTCCTTTTTTACCAGGCTCTTCGATTTGAGGGGCAGTTCGTTGACTCGTCCCGTTTGAAATGCCACACATTTGGATTGCAGCGGGCACGTAACGCATTTAGGTTGTTGCGGGGTGCAGTGCGTGGCGCCAAAATCCATCATAGCCTGGTTGAAGGCTGCGGGCCGTTCCGGATCGAGCAGTTCATTGGCCAGGCGGGTAAATTCTTTTTTAGCGGCAGGCGTGTCGGTCGGCGTATCGATGCCGAAAAACCGCGCCAGCACCCGGTACACGTTTCCGTCGAGCACCGCATGCGGCAAATCGTAAGCGAAAGATGCGATGGCCGCCGCCGTATAGTCGCCCACACCTTTCAGCGCCCGAATGTCGTCGTAGGTATCCGGAAAGCGGCCGTCTAGTGTGCCGGCAATGTGTTTCGCCGTGAAATGCAGATTGCGGGCGCGGGAGTAGTAGCCCAGCCCTTCCCAAAGTTTGAACAATTCGTCTTCCGGCGCGGCGGCCAGGTGAATCACCGTAGGATATGCGGCCACAAATTTCTCGTAATACGGCAGCCCCTGCTCCACCCGCGTCTGTTGCAAAATGATTTCCGACAACCAGATTTTGTACGGATCGCGCTCTCCTTTCCAGGGCATCGGGCGTACATGCGTAGCCGCCCAGGAGAGGAGTTGGGTGCGAAAGAAGAGGGGGAGATGCATGGGGCGAAGATAGCGCTTGGGCTGATGAGTTTTTTTGGGGTTTATAAGTTTATGGGTTTATAAGTTTATGGGTTTATAAGTTTATGGGTTTATAAGTTTATGGGTTTATAAGTTTATCGAGCCGCTCTATAAACCTATAAACTCATAAACTATAAACCAAAAAAACTCACGGCTTGGCCACCTCCCCCTCCTTATTCCCCTTCAGTTTTTCGTTCAAAAATTTCGTCATCAGGTTGTACAAATGCACCTTGGCGTTGACGTCGGAGATGCCGTGTGCCTGATTGGGATATACCATCGTGTCGAATTGTTTGTTGTTGACAATCAACTGACTGGCCATTTCCGCGGTGTTCTGAAAATGTACGTTATCGTCGGCCAGACCATGCACGAGCAAGTACTGACCCTCGAGTTGATCGGCGAAATTGACCGGCGAATTGTCCTCATAGCCGGTGGGGTTTTCATCGTGCGTTTGCATGTAGCGTTCGGTGTACACGCTGTCGTACCATTTCCAGTTGGTAACGGGCGCTACGGCTATGGCGGCCTTGAAAACGTCTTTTCCTTTCAGAATGGCGTTGGTCGACATATAGCCGCCGTAACTCCAGCCGAAAATGCCGATACGATCCTTGTCGATAAACGGCTGTCCGCCGAGGTATTTGGCGGCTTCAATCTGGTCGATGGTTTCGTAGTGCCCCAGTTGTTTGTAGGTCATTTTTTTGAATTCCTCGCCACGCCCGCCGGTGCCCCGGTTGTCGACGCAGGCCACCACGTAGCCCTGCTGTGCCAGCATTTCGAACCACCAGTAATTGGCGCCTTTCCACTGGTCGGTGACCTGCTGGTTGCCCGGACCGCCATACACGAACATCAGCACCGGCAATTTCTGATCCTTGTATTGCGGCGCAGTGGGTTTGATCATCCAGCCGTTGAGGTCGACGTTTTCAGACGTTTTGAAACTGAAAAAATCTACCGGCGACACCTTGTGGTCGAGTTGTTTGGTTTGCAATGCGTTGTTGCTTTCCAGCATACGCACCAGATCGCCGGTGCGGGTGCGCACCGAATACTGCGGCGGTGTGTTGGCGGTGGAATAACTGTTGATGAAATAGTCGAAGGTTTTACTGAACTGCGCACCGTGCCAGCCCTCGGCGCCGCTGATTTTTTTGCGTTTTTTGCCGTCGAGTTTTACGGCGTATACTTCGCGGCGCAGGGGACTTTCGGCATCCGCCTGGAAATAGACCATGCCGTTTTTCTCATCCACGCCGTAAAAACTGTTTACCTCCCATTTCCCTTTGGTGAGCGCGGCCACTTCCTTGCCCTTCATGTCGTATTTGTAGAGATGGTTGAAACCGCTTTTTTCACTTTGCATAATAAAGCCGGAGCCATCAGACAGGAATGTAACGTCTTGTAAATCAATGTAATATTTGCTGCTCTCTTCGAGCAGAACAGAGCAATTGCCGGTGGCCGGATCTGCCAGAATCAGGCGTTGCTGGTTTTGATGGCGGTTCATCCACGACAGACACACCTGGTTGCCGGGTGTCCAGTCGATGCGTGGCAGGTAATCGTCTTTTTCGGCCTGACGATTGGGGATATTTATTTCGGTGGTTTTTTCCGAGGCCAGTTCGTACAGGTGCGCAGTGACGACGGCATTTTTTTCGCCTACTTTCGGGTATTTGAACGTCACTTCTTCCGGGTAATCGCCGCCCTTGTACATATCCATCGTCATTTCCGGCACCAGACTTTCGTCGAAACGCAGGTAGGCCAGCCGTTTACCGTCGGGGCTCCATTCGAATGCGCGCAGCAGTTGAAATTCCTCCTCATACACCCAGTCGGACGCGCCGTTGATGACGGCATTTATTTTTCCGTCGCTTGTGACGCGGGTGGTTTTGTTATTTGCCAAATCCTTGACATACAAGTCGTTGTCGACTACGAAAGCGATTTTGGAAGCATCCGGTGAAAATGCCGGATACCGCTGTTTCGCGCCTTCAAAAAGGCGTGTCATTTTTTTTCCGGCGAGGTCGTACACAAAATATTGCGCCTTCGTGCTCCAGCGGTACATCTGCTCTTTGCCGGTAGCCAGCAGGATTTTTTTCTCGTCCGCGCTGAACGTGTAATCATCAAACGAGCCATCCCAGCCGGGCGCATCGGTTTTTACGGATGCTGCATCGAACACCACGCCCGATTTTTCGCCATTTCGCAGGTCGTACTGCACAATGGCCGGTTTTTCCAGCAACGTATAATGCACGCCGTCGTTGCGAAAATTGAATCCGGGCACGCCCTTGCTTTTAAACGATTCACTTTTGAAGATGTCTTCGGGTGTGATCGGCTTTTGTGCGGAAAGGAAGGAGGTAGTGAAGAGGAGAACCAGCGAGAATGATAGGCGCATATCGGGAAAAGTTGAGATTGTTGAGGTTTGTTGAGGTTGTTGAGGGTTGAGATTGTTGAGGGTGGTAACTCAAGCCATAGAGTACCACTCTCAACAATCTCAACTCTCAACAATCTCAACAAACCAGGGCTGTAAAAATAAGGCGCGCCGGGAGCCGGCGCGCCATTTGCAATGTTTTTTCAGATCAAAGCCCGTTTTTCAGTGATTTTCAACCATTTCGGCCTTGCCATAATCCCTCCTCAATTCAAAATCACCACCTTGGTAATAATTGCATCCGGCGAATCGAAA
>JAKQJD010000179.1 GCA_029561355.1 Bacteroidota bacterium
ATGGAAATATGATCAAGGCAGGTATCCGTAATGGACTCGATAGAATTATATCGCCGGCGTTGGAAAAGTAAAGTTGTCAACTGTTCGCACCTCGTAAATAACACCGAACACCGAATATCGAACTCCGAACTCCGAACCGAATGTCGGAGTAAACATTCCGTACACCCCTAACCGGGACGCCAACAACGGCCCAATCATGGCCGTCGTATTCATCATTCATCATTCAAACTCAACATATTCTCGGCAACTGCTCCCCTACCGGCATATTCACCACCCGTTTCCCGCCGATTGTACTGTGCAACAGCACCTGCCGGGGGTGTTCGGCGGTTATGTTTCCGATGATGGCAGCAGCAGCGCCGTTTGGGTCCGCCTGTAAAAATTCGAGTACCGAGTCGGCTGCTTCGGCTGCTACTACGGCGATAAATATGCCTTCGTTGGCCACGTAAAGCGGGTCGAGGCCCAGCAATTCGCAAGCCCCCGCTACTTCTTCCAGCACGGGAATGTTGCGCTCCAGCAGGTCGATGCCCAGCCGGGTGTCGCGGGCCAGTTCGTTCAGCACCGTCGCCACGCCGCCGCGGGTCGGGTCGTGCAGCAGGTGTATTTTTTCGCCGAACAGATCGAGCATCGCCATCACCGTGTGGTTGAGATTCGTGGTGTCGCTCACGATGTCCGTTTCGAATTCCAGCCCCTGGCGGACGCTCATAATGGCCATGCCGTGGGTGGCGACAGAACCGCTGATCAGGACTACATCGCCCGGCTGTACCCTTTTTTTGCTGATTTGCGCACGCGGATGCAGCATGCCCACACCGCTGGTATTGATAAAAATCTTGTCGCCTTTTCCGCGCTCCACCACTTTGGTATCGCCGGTGACGATTTGAATGCCCGCCTGTTCGGCCGCGTATTTGATGCCCAGGAGAATGTCCCAGAATTCGCGCATCGTCAGGCCTTCTTCCAGAATAAAACCCAGAGAAAGGTACTTTGCCCGGGCGCCGCACATTGCCAGGTCGTTGACGGTGCCGTTCACGGCCAGTTCGCCGATGTTGCCGCCGGGGAAAAAGACGGGAGAGATGACGTAACTATCCGTGGAAAAAGCCATTCGCCCGGCTTCCACCTCGAAAATAGCGCCGTCGTGCCGCTCGTCGAGCAGGTCGTTTTTCAACAGGTCGAACACCCCGCTGTCGAGCAGGCGGTTGGTGAGCAGTCCGCCGCTGCCATGCCCGAGTGTGATGATATCGAAATCGAGTTTCGGCATCGGGCACTGCAATTGCATTTTTATTTTTTGTTCCGATTCTGTCATGCTACTTCTTCCATGGCCTGTGAAAAATGATAGTACGCCGCGCAGGCGCCTTCGCTGGACACCATAGGTGCGCCTAGCGGCGATTCCGGCCTGCATTTTTTGCCGAACTGCGGGCATTCATGTGGTTTTTTGATGCCTTTCAGCACCAGGCCGGCGATACATTCCGCGCTTTCGGATACCTTTTCGATGTTTACGTTGAATTTTTTATTGGCGTCGTAGGCGCTGAATTCCGGACGCAGTTCGTAGCCGCTCATTGGAATATTCCCGATACCGCGCCACTCGCGGTCGGTGGTTTCAAATACCTGCGCAATCACTTTTCGGGCTTCGGGATTACCTTCCGGCCGCACAATCCGGCTGTACTGATTTTCCAGGCGATGCTCTCCTTTTTCCAACTGACGTACCACCATCAGGATGCCCTGCAACAGGTCCACGGGCTCGAAACCGGTGACGACTACCGGAATTTTATACCGCTCTACAAGCGGATAATATTCGTCGATGCCCACGATGGCGCACACGTGTCCGGCCGCCAGAAAACCCTGAATATGCGAGGCATCGTCGTTCATCACTGCCTCGATGGCAGGGGGAACAAGTACGTGCGAAGTAAGAATGGAATAGTTGCCGACGCCGGCCCGTTGCGCATGGATGACGGACAGCGCATTGGCCGGAGCGGTCGTTTCAAAACCCACCGCGAAAAACACCACTTCTTTGCCGGGATTTTCCCGGGCAATTTTAACGGCTTCGAGCGGCGAATACAAAATCCGCACGTCCGCGCCGGCAGCCTTGGCTTCCAGCAGACTCATTTTGGAGCCCGGCACGCGCAGCATATCGCCATAGGAGCAGAGGATGACACCGTGTTCCATGGCCAGGTGAACGGCTTTGTCGATCTGGTGCAAGGGCGTGACGCACACCGGGCAGCCGGGGCCGTGCACCATACGAACCTTGTCGGGCAACAACTGTATCAGGCCGTTTTTGACCAGACTGTGGGTTTGTCCGCCGCACACTTCCATGATCGTCCAGGGTTGTGTAGCCGTCCGGCGAATTTCGTCGAGGTACTGCGCCACGACATCCGCATCGCGGTATTCGTTCAGGAATTTCATACCGCCTTAAATTTGTGTGTGTTCAATGAGTTCGTCTATTTCGCCGATCTCTTTTAAATACTCGAACGTTTTTTGCGCCTCCGCTTCATCGACGATACTGATGGCCACGCCGACGTGTACGAGCACGTAATCGCCTTCTTTGGCAGCGGGCACCATTTCGAGACTGGCTTCTTTGGTGATGCCGCCGAACTGGACTTTGGCCATGCGGACCAGGCCGTCGTACTGGCTTTCGATGGAGCGAATTTTACCGGGAATTGCCAAACACATAATCTAGAAGTGAGAAGTGAGAGAGTGAGAAGTGAGAGGCGTAGCGTACACCGCTTCGTTTTGGGTGATTTTAGTTGTCATTGGTTAGAACCGGCTTTTGTAGGTTTTTCATTGAGTGCAACGTTCCATATGCCCATTGTCCGAATGAAATATTTTCATCGTTGGGGGAAAGTTGGCGATGAAAATAGAGTTGGTGATCGGGGGCAAGCAGGTGTTCAATCATATCCAGCAGGAGTGTATTTTGAAATACGCCGCCACTGAAGGCTATTTTTTGAATGTTTTGATGTTTCGCCGTTTGGGCGATGATGTTTACAAGATACCAGTGAAACCGGGCAGCGATGTACGCTTTTTCTTTACCGGCGCTCAGGTCGCGGACGATTTGCAAAAACAGGTTTTTCGTTTGCACCGGGCCGTCTTTTTCAAACACATCCGGAAAGTAGTCTTCCGTGAAAGCAAATCCGTGTTCTTTGCAATATCTCCTCGCCAGGTCTTCCAGCAACAAGGCCGCCTCACCTTCATAACTCACTTTATCTGCCAGGCCAAGCAACGATGCCACGGCATCGAATATGCGCCCCATACTGGAGGTTTTCAGGGTGTTCGTAGTAGTTAGTTTCCGGTACAGTTTCCATTCCGTTTCGGAAAACTTCGGTTTGATGCAGGTTTGGGCTTCTTCTATTTCCCGGCAAACCGACATGGCAGACAGGCGCGGTTCGCGGGCCATTTTATCGCCCATCAGCACCGGGAAATATTCGAAATGCGCGCAACGGGCGAACATTTCAGGCGCTTCGGTTTGATTTCTGCCCTCGTACCTGAAAAACTCGCCGCCCCAGATATGCCCGTCGTCGCCCAGGCCGGTTCCGTCCCAGATGACGCCCAAAACGGGCCCTTCGGAGGCAAAAAGGTCGTTTTCGGCCAGCACAGCTGCGAAATGCGCCCGGTGGTGCTGTACCTGAACAAAAGCCGCCTGCCATTTTTCCGCCAGCCGCCGGCCCAGTTCCGTGGTAAAATACCCGGGGTGCAAGTCTCCGGCGACAATGGAGGGCCGGGCCTTGTATAACCCCGTCAAGTGCTTTCGCACCTGGCTAAATCGCTGTTGCGTATCGAAATCGCCCAGTTCGCCGAGGTATTGACTGACATTGATATTCCCAAGATGCGCCAGCGTGAAGGTGCTTTTCATTTCGGCGCCGAGTGCCAGCACAGTTGTATCGGGCACCTGCAAGCCGGGCTGAATAAATGCGGGCGCCCAGCCTCTTCCCCGCCGGAGTATCACACTTTCTCCCGAAGCCCGCACAGCCATCACACTGTCGTCCTGCGGCATCACGATGGGCCGGTTGTGCGAAAGAACCAGATCGGCAATACCGGCCAGGTCCTGCAATGCGGCGGCGTCTTCATATATCAGTGGCGCACTGCTGACGTTGGCACTGGTGGCCACAATGGGTTTTCCAAAACCCTGCAACAGACATTCGAACAACGGCGCATTCGGCAGCATCGCCCCGATTCTGCTCAGTCCGGGCGCAATCCCGTTCCGGTCGAAACCCGAAGCGGGTACAGCCAGCATTTCCAGCAGCACGATAGGAGCGGCAGGGCTTTGCAAATGCCTGCGCGCTGTTTCCGGAATTTCTGCGTCGTTTTGCAAGATGTCCAGATCGGGGTACATCATGGCAAACGGTTTGCCCGGCCGGTGCTTCCGGGTCCGCAACCGCGCCACTGCTTCGGCCTGTGTCGCATCGCAGGTGAGCAAATAACCGCCGATGCCTTTGATGGCAACGATCGCCCCGCTTCGCCAGGCCTCGCATACTTCCTTCAAAATGATCTCCTGGTCTTCGGTATTTTCGGTAAAACCTCCCAGTGTTTCCGACATAAAAAGCCGGAGCGTAATGCCGCAGACGGGACAGGAATTCGTCTGTGCATAATACCTGCGGTCTTCCGGATCTTCGTATTCGGCCTTACAGGCAGCGCACATAACGAAATGCCGCATGGTTGTCAGCGGCCGGTCGTACGGCACCCCGGTCAGAATGGAATACCGCGGCCCGCACACCGTGCAGGTGATAAACGGGTACCCGAAACGCCGGTTGGCGGGATCGTACATTTCCTGCCGGCACCCGGCACACAACGCCACATCGGGCGTGAGGTGCAATACGGGCAGGCCGTCGTTGCTGCTTTCTAGAATGGAAAAACTGTCAAAGAACGATTCGTTTTCATCTTCGGCGATGGAGGAAGCCGTTATACAGGCCGTTTCGGGGGCATTTTTTAACAGATGTTGCTGAAAATCAAGGGCTTGTTCCCGTGTTGCGTTTATTTTAATCAGCACTCCCTCGAGGCCGTTGACGACCCAGCCGTTCAGATTTCGTTCCAGCGCCGCGCGCCGGACGAAGGGCCGAAAGCCTACGCCCTGCACCCGCCCGCGGATCGTGATGGTCCAGGTCATGCCATTTCCAGTGCCTGAGCATGTGCGGCTTTCTTTTCCCGTACGCGTTCCATCAGCCATTCACACCATTGGTCCATGCCTTCGCCGGTAGTACTGGAAACGGTGATGGACTCGATTTCCGGATTCACTTCCCGGGCGTCCTGCACTGCGGCGTCTACCTTGAACGGCACGTACGGCAGCAAATCGGCTTTGGAGATCAGCATCAGTTCGCTGGTGAGGAACATGCGCGGGTATTTCTTTGGTTTGTCGTCGCCTTCGGTAGAGGCGAGCAGCGTTACCCGGAAATCCTCGCCGAGGTCGAATGCCGCCGGGCACACGAGGTTACCGACGTTTTCGATAAACAGCAGGTCGAGCCCACCCACGTCGAGGTGATCGAACGCTTGCAGGATCATCTGCGCTTCCAGGTGGCACACGCCGTTTGTCACGATTTGTGTGGAAGGAATACCCGCTTCACGGATGCGGATGGCATCGCGCTCGGTTTCGAGGTCGCCGACCAGCACAGCCATGTTGATATGGTCTTTCAGGCGGCGGGCTGTTTCTTGCATCAGCGTGGTTTTTCCGCTGCCGGCAGATGAGGTGATGTTGATGAGCAAGGTGCCCTGGGTCTGCATTTTATCGCGGATACCTTTGGCCACGTAATCGTTGGCTTTCAGCAGGCTCATGGTGGTGTTGTCGCACTGAATAGCGCCGACGGGGAGGCGATTGGATTTTGCGAATGCCATGTTAGTTGTTGGTTATTAGTTATTGGTTATCAGGGTGGTTACGCTTGGGAATGGGGTGGATTTGGCCAAATGAAACAGGTAGTTTGGCTATAGTCATGCAGCAAAGATAAACGGGCCGGGAGCATTAGAAAGTTTTTTCTAATTTTTAGGAAAAGATTCCTAATAAGGCGAGTTTTTCAAAGTTTCAGTACGGCCATTTAGGTCGTTTTGAGAAGTGTTTAGGTTGTTTACATAAACGTTCCGGTCTTTTTGAGATGTGTTTAGGTTGGTGAGCCCAAACGAATAGGTCCCCGACTGAAAGTTTTAGGTCGGAGACCCAAACGTTTAGGTTGCCCGACGTAAAAATTTAGGTCGGCAACTGAAACACTTCTCAAAACAACCTAAACACATCTCTATCGGACCGGAACGGATGTCCATGGAATGGAAACACATCACGATGAGACCTAAACACTTCTCAACAAGACTTAAACACATCTCGATAGAACCCAAACGTTTAGGTCTGGAACCCAAACACTTCTCAAAAAGACCCAAATGACGGGTAAAAACCCCGATTGCAGGTCCTGCCGAGACAATACATCTCAGCAGGACGTAATTTGCGCGTAAATCTTAAATCTTACGTCATGTAATCTTGAATCTTAAATCAAGAGCGATTGCTACTTACCTTTACCCTGCACACCGCAATAAACAAGACGCGGAAGTACGTACCATGCGTATTCAAGAGTGGTTTTCTCCACCCGATCCATGCCGGCCCTACGACAGCCACGAACGTTTGTTCCGGGGTTTGCAGCGTTTGGAAAATGCCGCTATTCTTTGCCTACAGATGAAGGCATTGAAACCGGTGCGGAAAATTGTGCGGCAGTACGGACTCCCGCCCGATCGGGCAGACGATATTTTGAACCGGAGTACACTTATTTTTTTGCAGAAAATAGAGGACGGCAATTACCAGTTCCTGGGCCATGCGCCGTCGACCTACCTGATTGAAATTGCGCGCAGGGTAACCCTGTCGGCCACCCGGGCACAAAAAAAGACAACGGCTCCACTCGACGGCCATGAGCGCCTGCCCGACCCGGAGGTGGAATCGGATAAACGCCGACAGGAAGATACCGAACTGGTGCGCCATTTGCTCGACCGGCTCGGCGATCCCTGCGCACAGGTCATTCGCCTGCACCACATCGAAGGTTATAGCGATGAAGATGTGGTGCAACAAAATATGACCAGATACACCACCGTCGATTCCCTGAAAATGAAACGCAGCGATTGTATGAAAAAACTGATTCAACTGGCCCGGAAATGGAAGATTTCAAACAATACCTGAGCGAAGACCTTGAGGAGGAGGAACGTGCTGCTGCCGAGCGGATCCGAACCGGCCTCGAAGGCCTGCGGCTCGAACGCAAAGTGACGGAAGTGGCTGCCGGGCGCCGGGCACTGCTGCGGCAAAGGTTTCGCATGCGGATTGTTGTGGCTGCTCTGCTCGTTGTGACGGGAGGCGGAGCCATCCTGTTTTTTTGGAAAAAAGATTTGCCGGTACAACAGCAACCCCGCGTACCTGTGCCCGATCCCGACAACGCGCCGCCAATGAATCCGGGGAGTGTATCTCCCACCCCGCCCGGCAACACCAAAAATACACCTGTGGTGGAAAACCGCCCGGCAAAAGATTTGCCCGAACCACGCTTTTCCGCGCCCGTGCTGCGCGGAGCAGGCAGCGAAGATCCGGCCCGAAAAGCGTTGTTGAACAAGATCTGGTACACCGATTATCCGCCGACCGGGTTTGCGGCATCGGGGCATTTTGAAAAGGCCGACGAATTGCTGAAAAACCGGGATTTTACCGGCGCCTACGTGCAATTGCAGCGATTGGAAAGAAGCCTGCCCGCCAACGATACACTGCGGTTTATGAAAGGTTACTGCCTGCTGGAACTGGGTGAAGGCGCCGAAGCGCTTGCCTACTTCGAAGGAATGGATATCCGGCAGCCTGCCTGGAAAATGCAGTTGGAATGGTACCGGGGGTTGGGCGCGCTGCTCACGGGAGACTCGAAAAAAGCATTAACCACATTCCGGAAAATAGGCGACACGCCCGGGCATGCGTATCGGAAGCAGGGTAAAAAGGCAGCCGGGTTGCTGCATTGACGGGACCAATGCAACGCCTCCTTTAATCGTAAATCCTACATAAAAACGCCTGTATCATGCGCAAATCCTTTTTGCTCCTATTCCTGTGCAGTCCGATGTTACTGGTCGGACAACACCCCGATTCCACCGATCTGAAAATGGTGGACAGCCTTATCCGCGCTTGCCGGCCGCTCATCCTCAATGGCGATTTTGACGAGGCACTGCGCATCGGCAGTGTTGCCGAAAAAATTGCCCTGGAGAAATGGGGACAGGAATCGCCCCCATACGCGCGTTGCTGTTACAACCACGGCAGAATACTCTATTTCAATGCCGATTATCCGGGAGCGGAAAAATGGTACCTCGACGCCAAGATCATTCAGGAAAAAACGGGGGTAACAGAGAGCCCCGAATACGCCTGGACACTAAACAACCTCGGCATTTTATATAACGACCAGAGCGAATATACCAGAGCGGAACCCTACTTTCTGGAATCGAAAAAAATACGGGAAAGGGTACTGGGCAAAAAACACAACGACTACGCATCCAGTCTGAATAACCTGGGGGTGCTGTATCTCGATATGGGTGATTACGAAAAAACCCTGGCTTGTTTGCTGGAAGCGCTGTCCATCCGGGAACAACTTTTCGGGAGACAAAATGCATCGTTTGCAAGTTCGCTCGATAACCTCGCAATCACCTACCAACACATGGGTGATTATGAAAAAGCGGAACCACTTTACCTGGAAGCCAGGCGCATCCGTGAGGTAAAACCAGGCAAAACGCACGCGGACTATGCTTCCAGTCTGAACAATCTGGGAATATTTTATTTCAATTTGGGAAACTATGAAGAAGCCGAACGGCTTTACAAGGAAGCCATTGACATACGGGAAAAAGTGCTGGGCAAAGAACATCCCACGTACCTGATCACCCTTAATAATCTGGCCAACCTGTACGAAGTAACCGGGCAATATGACCGCGCGGAGACACTTTACAAGGAGTCGCTCGCTATTCGGGCACAAAAACCTGGCAAGGAACATGCTGATTATGCGGGCGGCTTGCAAAGCCTCGCAATCCTGTACACCGACCGGAAACAATACGAAAAAGCGGAGCCCTTGCTGCTGGAAGCCAAAGGAATACGCGAAAGGATAAATGGCGTAAATCACCCGGAATACGCGGGACTTCTGAATAATCTCGCCCATGTATATACCGGGGAAAACGAGTATGCCAAGGCCGAATCATGTTATCTGCAATCAAAGGAAATCCGTAAAAACACGCTCGGCATCCGGCATCCCGAATATCTTGAAAGCCTGCAAAGCCTGACCGATTTTTACTGGCAAACAAACCGGTTAAAAACGGCAAGCGAATACCTCCTCGAAACCGGCCGGGCAGAAAACGATTTGCTTGCCAAGGCATCGCGGCACCTTTCCGAACGTGAATTATCGCTGTACATCCGTAAATTCGAATATGCGCTGGATCGCAATTTTTCGTTCGCCCGTTATCAGTCCGGCCTCGAAGGAATGTGTTTTGACGACATACTTTTTTACAAGGGCTTTCTGCTGAACGCCTCGGCGAAGATCAGCAACCTGACTTCAACCGACTCCAGCACTACCGAAATGCTGCAACTACTCAAATCGTACGGCCGCCGCCTCGCTGCCGAATATGCAAAGCCTCTGGCCGAACAACAAGACGTGGAAGACCTGGAGCGAAAAGCAGACAATCTGAATAAAAACCTCACCCGCGCCGTCTCGGAATTCGGCCGTGCCACCCGCCAGATCACCTGGCAGGAAGTGCAGCAAAAACTGCAACCCGGCGAAGCGGCCATCGAGTTCGTGCATTACCACGTGGTCAATCCGCAACCGACAGATAGCACGATGTACGCCGCCTTGATACTGCTGCCCGGAAAAAATCCAGTATTCGTGCCGCTTTTTGAAGAAAAACAACTCGATGCGCTGCTTCGCAACACCGGCAAGTCCAAACCCGAGCAGATCGATGCGCTTTATTCCGGCAATTCCTTGTACGAATTGATCTGGCGCCCTTTGGAGCCGCAACTGGCCGGCATCAAAACGGTTTACTTTTCTCCGTCCGGACTGCTGCACCGCCTGAATCTTGGCGCTGCTCTTGTTCATGGAAAGGTCCTCGCCGACCGCTTCCATTTGATCGAACTGAACAGCACGCGCCAACTCGCCATTGCGGATAATGTCATATCAGAAAACCGGGAAGCGATCCTGTACGGCGGCATCCAGTACGATCTGGACAGATTGGCCTTCTCCCGGACGGTAGAAGGTATGAACGCCGGCTCGCTTGCTTCCCCACGCGGGCTGAATTTTACTTCTACCGATTCAACACTTCGCGCCGGCACCTGGAATTACCTCAAATGGACGGAAGTGGAAGTCGGCGCTACCGAAGCGGTCCTTTTGGATGCGGGTTTCCGGCCCACCGTGCTCCGCAAATATGCCGCTTCCGAAGAGTCGTTTAAAAGTGTCGGCAGCGCCCAATCCTCACCGCACATCCTGCATGTGGCCACGCACGGTTTCTTTTTTCCCGATCCGAAACAGGCGCAAAACTCAAAAAGCAATGATCAGGATCCTGTTTTCAAAATATCCGACCACCCCATGATGCGTGCGGGCCTTGTGTTGGCAGGCGGCAATTACGCCTGGAAAAACGGCAAACCATTTCGCCCCGGCCTCGAAGACGGCATCCTGACCGCCTACGAAATCAGCCAGATGAACCTGCGCAGTACCGAACTCGTGGTGCTGTCTGCCTGCGAAACCGGCCTCGGCGACATACAGGGTAACGAAGGGGTGTACGGCCTGCAACGTGCCTTCAAAATCGCCGGCGCGCAGTACCTGATTATGTCGCTGTGGCAGGTACCCGATTTTCATAGCCAGGAACTGATGACCGCTTTTTACAGCCGCTGGATAACGGATAAAATGAGTATTCCGGATGCTTTCGATGCGGCGCAAAAAACGATGCGGGAGAAGTATAAGGACCCGTTCTTGTGGGCGGGATTCATTTTAGTAAAATAGGGTTTGGAGGCTTCAAAACTGCTTTTCCAGCAGCAACACCAATAAAACCCCGCCGGTATACGCCAGCAAATCGCCCCACTCGAAGGAAGTGCCGATTACAATTCTCGCTACGGCAACATGCTGAAGCCCGAGCCGCTGAACGATTTGAAAGTATTGCAGCACTTCGATGGTATAGGAAAACAGCAGCACGAAGAGCGCTGTCTTCAAAACGGACGCATCCACAAATGCCCTGACAACGCAATAGATCAATATGACAACCAGGAAATCGCCCATGTACGGTCGTACAAAACGGTCGTGCATGTACAGCGCTATCAATACTTCGATTGCGAAGAGCAGGACCGCTGCCAGGAAATAATGCCGGTTAATCATAGTCTCACAGTCTAGGCGTCACCAGCCAGTAGTCCAGCATGGCCGAATTCACCGTCACGTTCATGTTGTTGTTCCATTCTTCGAATGTAAGCGTCAGCGTGTTCACACCTTTTCGCAGTGACACGGCCCGGCTGTTGGAAAAACCCCAGTCCGACCACTCGTCCTTGCCGCGCTGCGGAAATACCAGTACGCCGGAGTAGGCGCCGTTGACCGTCAGACTGCGAATAGCGCATTTGTTGTCGGTATTCCAGGGGCCGCTGCCGTTGGAATACCGCACCGAAAGAAAGTAGTTTCCGGCTTCTTCCACGTCGACCTTGCACTCGATCGTCCGGTTTTTTTCCGTAGAAATTTCCACGTATCCGTTGCCTGAAAAGTTGGTGTATGGAAACATGGTGCCCGGCGCAAAGGACTCCATTTCCACAATTTTTGCTGCGTCGTCTTTCACAAAATTCATGGGTTCGCTCAAAAACGATTCATAGCCGTTGCGATCGACAGCGCTGACGGAATACGTAACCAGTTGCGCCGACACGTCTTTCACATCGTAGCGCGCCATGGCGCTTTTTTCCAGAAACTGGCCGTTTTTGTAAATGCGGTATTCCACTGCGCCTTCGAGTGCATTCCACAGCAGGCGGTTACCGACACTGCGGGTTTGTGGGGCAGGCAGGGAGAAATGATTGGCTACCCGGTTTTCGGCCTGTTGGGAAAAATCGTTGTTTGCCAATTGAATTTCAATAGAATGTGTACCGGTAGCCGTAGCGGGTAAAAAAGCGTCGGCCAGCGGCTTGCCATCTGCCAGAATGCTTTGAATAATGTTGCCGTAGCCCTTCACCGTAATGTTCAGCACCATATTCCGGTAATGAAAATTGGAAAGCGTTTTGGCGCCTCCATAGGTTTTCGGCACTGACGGACGGAACCGAATGCCGTCAGATTCGAACTGCATGCCCATAAATACCCGGTACACCATCGCCAGATTGCCTGCCATACTCCACAGCATGCGGTCGGAATTGATTTCCGTACCTGCATAGTCGCCGGAGGAAGCCACGAAATTTTCGTAATTGGTCAGAAACAATGCGCCGGCGCGGTAAATCGCCGCCAATCCGTGGTTCAAGGCCTGCTCGTTGCCCGCTTTGGCAGCAGCCAGGTTCCAGTACGACTGCACGAAGGGCCAGATGGCGTCGTTGTGGTACGGCGGAATGCCGGGAATTTGCGGGTAAATGCAGGTGACGCCGAAATCGGTTACCGGAGATTTGGACAACAAAGTGGCCGCCTGATCCGGGTCAGCCACGTCGAACAGCACCGCCAGCGCCTCACCCAGCGCCTCGAAACGCGGAGAAAGCGTCAGGTACGGACGACCGTAGCGGTATTGGGCGTAATAGCCCTTGTCGGCCATCCACAGGTTACGGTTAATTCCGGCTTTGATTTTTTCCGATTTATCCTGATACATCAGATAGGGCTCGCCGAGGATTTTCGCCATATCTCCCAGGATGCGGCGGGTCTGGTAATGCACCACGTTGGTGCCCAGGTTTTGGGAAACGTAGATGTCCATGTTGTTCATCCACTTGGGGTAAGTCTGCTCGCGCCAGTCGAGGAAAGATGATTCTCCCGAATACAGGCCCGAGGATGCGTCGTACAGGGTTTTGTCGTCGTCTTCCACCGAGTTTTTGATGACTTCGTAGGCTTCCCGGAGCCAGTTTTTGTCGCCCGTGGCCTTATAAATTTCCCAGGCAGCCAGGGCCCAGGTAGTGCGGTCGGACGATACGGGCCAGGCGCCGCCCGAGCCGGTATCCTGAATGATGCGGCCGCGGTTGACTTTTTTGCGCAGGCTGGTTTTCGCTACCTCCGGCTCGTGGTAGGCGAAGGCCAGCAGCGTGCTGTAACTCACGTCGCGGGTCCACACGCCGCCCCATTTGGCGCCGGTGCGGAATGTGCTGTCTTTTTCGATATTTTTGGTGGCTTCTTCCAGCGACAGGTTGAACAGTGCATCCACGATCGGCTGGTCGGAGTGGTACTGTGGCCGCATGGAAATGTCGACGGAGCGTTTCCAGGTTTTTTCACCGGTATCTTTGGAAGGATTCAGCCGAACGGTAAGCGTGTAGATATTGCCTTTGCCGCTGTCTTTGAGTTTCAGCCCATTGTTGTCGAGGTTTACAAAATCCCAACTCAGCGGATCTGCACCGCCAGCCACGTAAAAACCTTTAAAATCGGCTTTGGCGACCCGGCTGCCGTCGTAGGCTTCGTAGTACCCTTGTTGCTCGAACTGCCGGATCACGGGACTCATATCGACCCGGAACGTGTATTCGTAATCGACCGGCAGGAAAGTGGCCGGTTTGGGCGGCTGCCCCTGCGTCACCGATGCGCCGAACACAATAACCGGCGATTCGTGTTCCGCGCCGATCACGATCCAGTGGTCGCGGCCGGGAGGCGCTTCGTTGTCTTTTTCGTTGATGCTGAATTTAAACGAAATCAGCCGCGAGAAGGTGGCATTGGCCGGGCTTTGGTAGTTGGAGCGTATTTCTTCGGCCGAAATAATTTGTGCCTGGTTTTTTCCCTGAATTACTTTGGCCGGAAAAACGGTGAATGTTTCCGACTGGAACAGCGGCATTTTTTTCGAAGTATGACAGGCCGACAAAAGGGCGGCGACAAGCAGGAGGAGCGTTTTTTTCATATTTGCCGGAAATTAAAAGCGTGTATGGTGTTTGGTGTATGGTGTTTGGGGTGCATTGCCCCTGGCTTTAAAGAAATCAGGCCATAGGCAATGTGCCCCAAACACCATACACCAAAAACCATACACCCCAATGTTTCCTGCAAAAGTGTAATTTTTTTAATCTATTATCGCTCAAAGTATCGCATCACACCCGGCCACATTGTAAAAATAACAGTCACAGTACCCCACAACGCAAAAATGCCCTGAAGCGGACTGTGCGGCGGACCCAGCAGCAGCAATTGCACCCCGATCCAGATGCCCAGGATAATACCGCAATACAAACTGAAGGTCCATGCCCAGTGGCGGTTCGGATAAATATTCAACATTTCGGGCCATTTCCAGTCCGGCTGAACAATCAATCCGTAAGCGATCAGCAGCGGCAGGAGGCCGTTGAAAAACAGCAGGATCATGCCGGGAATCAGAAAATCCCGGAAAGGCGAACCTTCCAGCGCACTGGCAGGCATCTGAAGGCTATTGCCAGACGGGTCGTCCGTCAGCAAAAAACCGCCGTAAATGCCGCCTGCGCCGAGTGCAAGCAGCAGCAACAGCAGGATGTATAGCGCGAAGGGTTTGGGTAGGGATCGGTTGTCCATGGTATGGGAGGGGGTAATTATTTACGATGTACGATTACATGATTTGCGATTTTGATTTACGATTTACGATTTTGATTTGCGATTGAAGATCGCAAATCAAAATCGCAAATCGTAAATCATGTAATCGAAAATCGCAAATCTATCTCCTCACGCCCCCGGCAATCTTTTTTCCGGGAAGTTTTTAAAGATCATTTTTACGGCCTGGTCTACGCGATAATATATCTGGTCGGCGGTGACCTGATCGAGTGCGCCGGAAACCGCTCCGCGCCACACCTCGCTGCCGTTTCTGGAGTCTATCAGGGCTATAAGAAGTGTGCGTTTGCGGAACTCAACCGGATTTACCAGCTCGCAACGAATGGCGTCGCTTCCGATTGCTTCCTCGCACCACAGGTCACGTACGTACACCACTTCTTTTTTACCAACTACGTGGTAATACACCATCAGATCCGGAGCGTTTTCACAGCGCCGGTATCCCAACTTGTTCATTTGTTTTTCCAGCGCAATGCGAATGCTCGCTTCGGAATGGTCGTTCATCCAGATCGTACCGCTGCTCGTGCGCATCACAGGCTGCTGGTCCATCCAGTTGAAGGTGTTGAACTGATACATATTGGTACCGGGCTGCTGTTCCGAATACACTTTATTCGTAGGCGCACATGCCTGAAAAGCCAGCAGAAAAATCAAAAGGGCGGATATGGAAAGTACAGGTTTCATAAAAATCAAATTGTATAATCGGATAGGACAAAATTGCCGCCCGCAACCCTGCCGGGTCAATGACCTTGCTTACCACGTGACATGATGTGTGGTTACTGACATCTGTCACCCGCATTCATGACACCTGTCGAGATATTTTTTTCGCCCATGTGCCTGCAATTTTGTTTGAACAAAAAACTACTTACCATGAAACATACATTCCTGATGCGGTTCGCCCTGCTGCTGTCGTTGTTTGCACCTCTGACAGCCGGGAGCCAGAACGACAAAGCACTGCTGCGAGAGCTGGCGGAAGAAAACAAAAAATCAGTCGATGCCCTGGCGCTTTACCCCGCCGAAACCCGACTGGCCATCCTGGAAGCCGCCCGATACCCGGAAGTACTGATCAAAATGAACAACACCCGCCTCAAAACGGCGGCTGCCTTCCGTACGCTCATCGAGGATTATCCCCGCAATGAGCAGGAGGTATTTTACAACATCAGCCGCTATCCGGGTATGCTGCAGCAACTGGCCGACAACCCGGACTTGCCGGAATTACAGCAGCACATTCTGACGCAAATGCCCGAAAAAGAACAGGCCGCCGCTTTCCAACTCGTGCGCAATGAAACTCGCACTGTATTGAAAATCAACGAAATATCAAGAACTGCGCAGGATGCGTTCGAAGCGATGATCGTTGCGTATCCCGCTCCGGCCAAAACGGCTTTCCGGCAACTGGTGGAATTACCCGAAGTGCTGGACATTCTGAATGAAGACCTGCGCTTTACGGTACTTGTCGGCGATGTGTACACTGCCGAACCCGCCTGGGTGATTCATAAAATGGACTCACTCAACCTCGCCGTCGCCCGCGAACATGCCGGCGAACTGGATGAGTGGAAAAAATCTATTGAAAACGACCCGCAGGCCCAGCAGGAACTGGAAGCGGCTTCGAAGGAATATGCTGCGGATTTCAGTTATGCTGCGGATGACGATTATGACGATCTCTATTCCAACGGCCCGATACCTGCACAATATGTCACACCCGATTACGCTTACCCCTGGTGGTTCGGCTACCCCTGGTGGTACCCGGCTCCGTGCTGGCGCCCCTACCCCTGGTGGTACGACTGGGGATTTTACCACCGGCAGCATTTCGTGGTCGTTTATATGCCTTCCCGGCACTTCATGCACTGGTATTTCGATCACCCGCACCACCACCAGCATTACAGCCACTTGTCGGCACATTTCGTGGGGCACTACTACGGCCACCGCCGCTCCGGCACCAGTATTTCTACCGGCGTGGGCGACTGGCACGAACGCAATCGTACCCTCATTTCCGACGACTGGATGAAAGACCGCGGCCGTTTGCCCGAACGGATGAAAGAATACGGCCGTTTTGAAGAGAACCTGCAGGATTACAATGGCCGCAACCCGAAAACGCCCGTCACACCGGATGTTTTTCTGGAAAAAAACGGTAACAAATACCCGGAATTGAAACGCTCACGCACCGAGGCTACCGACGGAATCAAACGCGAACGCGAAACGGAAGCAGCCAAACCTTCGCCCTGGGCCCCGCGCAAGGAACCCGCACCTGCCAACCCTAAAACGCAACCCGGCAGGCAGGACAAAAGCGAACCTGTACAAAAACCGCAGACAGACCGGCCGGCTACGGTGCCGGCCAAAACGAAAGAAACGCCACGACCGCCCCGCACCGAGCAGCCCAGAACAGAACCGGCCAAAACGCCTCCTGTTGAAAAACCCAGCGATTTCCACCGCCAGAAATGGGAGGAAACCAGACAACAGGAAACACAGCGCGCCCGGCAGACAGCACCGGCCACTACTCCAAAACAGCAGCCTCAACGAAATGAGGTGAAGCCCAAAACGGGGGCTCCGCCCAAGCCAGGCAAAGAGCGAGGGAATTAACAAAATTTCACCGGCGCATGAAGCAGGGATTACTTACGTAATCCCTGCTTTTTTTATCAAGTGCCCCCCCTTTTTCAACCTGAAACACTACAAAGTGAAATTTCTTGCTCTATATTTGGGCACTTATTTCGAATTCGTAAACAAATGAATAACTCGATAAATCCTGATCAGGCCCTTCGCGAACAATTGTCCGGTTCAGCAGACGAGCGGAAACTTGCATTGCAGCAAATTTTCCGTAGCAACGACCTGCGCACGATGACCTTCAGTTATATTCTAAAGCATGGTGGTAAGGAGGAGGATTGCAGAGATGTCTTTCAGGAAGTCTTTTTACTGTTTGAAAGGGCTGTGCGGGAAAAAAAATTTGAAGGGAAAAGCAGTGTTTCCACTTTCTTCATCGGTATCGTTAAGTGGCACTGGATCAATACATTGCGAAAGAGAGGAGCGTATACGGCACTTGATGACCGGACGGATTTTATGGACACCTCCGATAGTGTGGAGGTCAGTGTGATAGATGAAGAGAAAAGAAAACTGCTCCACTCCGTCATCGGGCAAATGAATGAACGCTGCCGGCAACTCCTCCGGCTTTGGGGACTGTCGATGTCGCCCGAGGAAATCGCGAAGGAAGCAGGGTTGGCAGGTCCGGATATGGCAAAAAAAGAAACCTATCGTTGCAGGACCAAACTGAAAGAATTTTTCGATGCGCGGCCGCATTTAATGGAAGCGCTCAAAAACTGAACATACAATGGAAATTCAGGATACCATCGACGCTTATGTCAGGGGACATCTCGATCCTGCTGAAAAAGCGGATTTTGAAGCGGCGTTTCAAAACGACCCCGACCTGGTAAAAGCCGTGGAGCAGGCCCGCCTCGACTTTAATATTGCCAATGTGCTGATCGAAGACGAGGTGCGCGGCTGGATGCAGGAATGGGAAACAGAAACGCCTGCGCCCCAAAAAACGATTCCGCCAGCCCGAACCGGCTGGAAATGGCTGGGCGGCGCCGTGCTCATTCTATTCGTTGGAGGCGCCATCTGGTTTATTAACCGCCCTGATTCCGGCGCCGGAGATGATTCGTTTCACACTCCGCCAAAGATTGTTCCTCCCACTACCCGGCCGATTGATCCGAACCGGCCCGTCGTTCAGCAGGAAACCACGACGCCCACTACCGCGCCCGTCAAACCGGAATTGCCCGTTACAAATCCCCGCTATATTGCAAAGGCTGAAAAGGAATTTGCTGCAATAGAAAGTGATTCTTACATGCGCAGTACCGATCCTGGTCAGCCCAAAAACACCTTGCAACAAGCCGCTGAATTCATCCGTAAAAAAGATTACAGCGATGCGAGCAACCTGTTACGCGCCTTGTCCGCAACGGATCCCGATTACATTTCCGCCCAGATTCTGCTCGGCGAGGTTTATTTCCGGCAAAAAAAATTCGCCGCCGCAGAACAGGCGTACACCCGGGCATTGCGCTCGGACAAGGTGTCGGATGATGCCGTGGAATGGAACCTACTCATGTCTTATCTGGCACAGTATGCTGTTAAAAAAGGTAATTTTGACCTGCTGTTGAACAAAATCGCCGCTGATCCGGACCATCCGGATTACAAACAAGCCTTGGAACTTCAGAAAACTATAAAAAAGTAGAACGCTTTAATTACGAATGGCGCTCATATCTCCAATCGGAATAAAGCCCGCCCAGTAATATGGATGAGCCGCCATGCCTTTATGGTTTTTCAGAAAATCCTTTTTAGCCTGCCAAAGCGCAGCATCCTTGTCCATGCCATTGTAGAGGCCTTTGTAAAAGTTTTCCATCAGTTCAGAAGTGCGGACATCATTGACCGACCACAAGGTGGTGACGATACTTTTTGCACCGGCGTAAGCAAAAGCGCGCGCCAGGCTTATGATGCCTTCTCCACGTTTCAGTTCGCCGATGCCGGTTTCGCAGGCAGAAAGCGTAACGAGGTCGGCATTCAAGGACAAATTATAAATGTCCTTGGCGTAAAACTTGTCGAATGCCAGCAAGTTACCCGGCAGCGCAAAACCCAGGTAAGCGTAATCACCCACTTTATCATCCGCCTTACCGTGTGTGCTGAGGTGCAGGATGCGGTAACGCCCGGCTTCCTGTTGCAGTATCTCTTTGGGTGATTCGGCGCCGAGTAGCGCCTTTCCTCCGAAGATTTTCGACACGATCAGCGCTTCCCGACCTGTGGCGGGCAAGGCCGACAGCGTATCACGCCGCAAGGCCAGGAGTTCCGACATGGTATCCACCTGTTCACGCAGCTGGTCCGCACTGCCGCGGAAAAAAGGCGCCAGGGCCAGCAGGCTTTCGGTGGGCTGCACCCGGTGCTTCTTCTCCCGCATTTCTTTCAAAAGCGTGGCCGAGTAACTATAACTGATGTGGCGTTCCTTGCCGAGGTAACTGTGGCTGTGAAAACGCGTTGGATTGACCGGTTTTTCGGAGAGTAGCACATCGAACGGTACATAACCCAGCACGCCGTCGGGCACGACGATGATGGTATCGGTCAGCAGGTTTTCCACCGGCGCGATGAGTTTTTGATACAAATCGTACGCAGAAGAGACGTATTCCCGGGCTGTGCTTTCCTGGTAAGTGGGCGACGGGGTGTTTTGTTTAAAAGCGTCTGTCAAACCGTGCCGGAGGTGTTTGACCCAGTCTTCCAGTGGAAAATCCTTTTTCACTTCCACTACCTGAAAAGTATCCGGCCGTATCACAAACAGGTAAACCGCGCTGTCGCCGGTGAAATATTCCAGCAAGGTCTGGCCTTTTTGCAAGAGCGTATCCTGCACGTAATCGAGGGAAACAGTAGAAAGATCGTATTTGAGGCGATAGTATTCGGGATAACGGGTTTCGAGCGTGTCTTTGAGAGTTTCGTACTGGCGGCGAAGATCGAAGATTTTGGAGGAAATGGTGAGGACGGTGGTATCGGTTTCGGAAAGGTTTTGATCGAGGAGGGATTGGCGTTGTTTTTCGCGCCAGGTAAGGTCAATGCGCAGGGATTGCTCTTGTTGAAGCATCGAGTCTGGAATACTGGCAAAATGAGAAGCGCCCAATTCTTTAAACTGGGAATATAGCAAGTTGGATTTTATTTTTTCAGAAGCGGTAAATATGAGTTGATTTAAAGCATCCGGTATGATGGATTTCCTGAATGAAAAGTATGCCTGAAACGGCAATTCATACAAATCCTTGTCTAGTGCTATCCAATGCGTTTTATCTATATCATTGGAAGCAGAATGTAATTGATAATCCAGCCCAGTCATTGCCTGTCTGATCCAATCCATACTTTGGCTCAGATAAATAGATTTTGCAGTGTTTTGGTATTGTCTAATACTTGTTTTTGCAAGCAGAAACAATGCTTTATTAGTTTGTTCTAAATTGAGAACCCGGCCCATATCATTTAATTGATTGTAACCGGAAACAAGCAGTGCGTTATGACACATCTCTATTGTTTTCTCCAATTTGCCTTTACTAAGATATGGGTTGGCGAGGTTATTATATACTTGTGCAAAAAAAGGATGTGCTTCATGTAGATTGTACTTAAATATCAAAAGTGCTTTTTCGTGCAGTTCTACGGCTTTATCATATTGTCCGATGTCGTCATACACATTTGCCATATTGGAGTAAGACTCGGCAACCTCTATACTATTCGGGCCAACCAGATTGAGTCGCATTTGCAGTGCTTGCTCATTGTATTGAATAGATTGCTCATAATCTTGCTTTTTTCGGAACAAGATGCCCAGATTGAGGTAGACTGTTGATACGTCGAGGTGATTTTCTCCAAGCAACAGCCTGGTTATCTCCAGATCCTTCAAATGATACGCTTCAGATTTTATGTAATCGCCCAGAGCTGCATACGAAACCCCCAGATTATTGTAAACACCCGCAACTTTCAGGTTGTTTTCCCCCATGGATTTGGCATATATCCTTAGAGCATCAAAGTGATACTCAATTGATTTTTGATGTTCATCAAAACGCATGTAAACTCCAGCGATGAACTCATCTATTTTCGCTACTTTCGGATCATCAGGACCCAGGTTATTTACAATGATCGCCTTACTTTTCAGGTAATTTATCAGGGCCTCTCTATAGCGTCCAATCTTTGCAAGTGCAAGTCCAATATTTTCATAGGTTTCTGCAACTTTGGGGCTATTGTTTCCCAGTAGTTTAATACGTGTTTCCAATGCATGCTGAAATGCACTCAGCCCGGTTTGGTAATCTCCTGCATAACAACTTATACCTCCTATATTATTATAAACAGATGCAACTTCCGGACTGTCGGAACCATAAGATTCAATACGAAAGACTAGGGCTTTTCTTAAATTATCAACCGCCCCTTCAAATTGTCCCATTTCTGACAAGGTTATTCCAATATCATTATAGGAATTGGCCAGATCAACAGCATCCTGTAATACCAAACGAATGGTGAGTGCTTTCCGATGGGATTCAAGCGATTTTTCATAGTCACTTTTATCAAAATAAGCCAATGCAATAGAGTAATAAGAAGCGGCAACATCAGCATTATTTTCACCATATAAATGTTGCCGGATTTCAAGTGCTTTTTTATGCCTGTCCAGAGACATATCCGCATCACCTTTTGCCCTGTATGCATTTCCGGCATTATTGTATGAATTGGCTACGTCTTCATGATAGAAGTTCAATGCTTTACTCCTTACGGAAATCGCCATTTCGTAATATCGAATCGCCGAATCTAATTGATTAATATTACGATAAATCAATCCTTTACGATGCAAAACTAACCCATAACCGGCACTTTCGGCACCCGTGGTTGACAGAAAAATAGTACCGGCTATATCAAGGAGTCCAAGTGCTTTATCCCATTCCTTTCTTTTAAAACAAGTGAATGCCTCCTTACTGTAATTATTTGCCACCACTGTATCCGCCATCGTCCCCGTAAGACTTAGGGTATCCGCAGTCGCCTGTCCGAAAACCGGAGTAGAAAAGATCAATCCAACTAGAATTGTCCAAAAATTATAGGAATATTGCATGACAGTAGAGTTTTGAGAATTTATCCAATAAGTCAGCAAAATACATACGGGAATCATACCTGCCAAGATAACTGCTGCATTTCATCAAAGACCATTGATGAATATTACTTTCCAACACAAAAAAGGGCAGCCACCTCACCGGCAGCCACCCCTTCCTTTCAAAAATTCCAACAGTTTCAATACATATAATTCACCGCATAGATATCGCTGCTGCTCGGCAGCGCGTACGATCCCTGGCTGCGCCAGTACTCGATGGTGTTCGTAAACGGGGTATTACCGGGTAGTTTCAGCATGGTCCAGGAACTGCCGTAAGGCGAAGATCCGTACAGCATGATCGAATTCCAGTCGAAGGTCGTGTAGTTATACGAATTGGTGTAGCGAAGGAAATTGCCGGTATTGGCCACGCCCGGGTTCACCCAGATTTTCGTATTGCGGTCGCTGCGCTGGTGTTCGTGGATCAGGCCGAGTGCGTGGCCCAGTTCGTGGATGGCTACGCCGGGATTGGAATCGGCGAGCGACAGGTTTTGCATACCGCCCTGATAGCCCACGTACGAATAATTGGAATTCCCGTCCTTGAACACCCGGATATAATTGGCTTGTGTAGTGCGTTGGATAAACTGAATACCCGTGTACAGGTTCCACTTCTGACAGGCTGTCAGGAAGGCGTTGCGCAGATTGGTCGGATACCCCGTAGCGAAACTGTAATACACCCGCGCCTGTGGCCAGAGATACACGCCTGCTTTGGAGGCGCCGCGTTCTTCCGTGGAAGGCGTATTGGTGATCAGTTCCGCCGGCACGGCAATGTCGCCTTCCAGCAGAATAGTACCTGCGGGCGTTACCTGGTAGCGCACGGCAAATGAACCGATAAAGCCGTTGTTCCAGGGGAGATTCGTGTCAGTTAAAGCATTATGACAGTGGGTTGGGTCGTCCGGGATTTCCAGCGCCTCCGCAGTGAGTTCCGGACGAAGTTCGGGGTTTTCCATTTCGCTTGTTTCCGTTTTTTTGCAGGCCTGTAGTGCAACCAGGATCAGGACCATAAAAAGAGCGATTTTTTTCATGTTGCTAAAAAGTTTTGTGGTAAGAATGAATAGTAGTTGTATGCACCATTTGTTTATCCGGACGCCAAATGGTACCCATTCCATACCCGCTTTTTTTTTAAAATAAAAAAGGCGACCGCCGGGGAGCAGTCGCCTGAAAAGCGTGTTTTAGTAAAATCAGTTTTTGATCGGCCGCATATCGCCTATTGGAATAAAACCGGCCCAGAAAAACGGATGCGCATCGGTTTTACTTTCCATAAATTCATCCCGTTTGACGTGCCACAATGCTTCATCCTTGGGCATACCTTTATACAGGTTTTTGTAAAAGCCCTGCATGAGGCGGCTGGTGCGCGCATCGTCTACCTGCCACAACGTGGTGACGATGCTTTTAGCGCCGGCATACGCGAAGGCCCGCGCCAGACTGATAATGCCTTCGCCGCGTTGCAGTTGACCGATACCTGTTTCGCAGGCAGACAACACCACCAGGTCGGCATTCAGCGACAGATTGTAGATGTCTTTTACGTAAAACTTGTCGAATCCGCCTGTGTTTCCGTGCAACCCGAAGCCGAGGTAGGCGTAATCCCCTATTTTGTCGTTGGCCTTGCCGTGTGTACTCAGGTGCAGAATGCGGTAATTTCCGGCTAGTTGCTGAAAGGTATCTTTGGTGGCATCAGGGCCCAGCAGCGCATTCCCTTTGAAAATCTTTTCCGCCACCAGGGCTTCCCGGCCGCTGTTGCGCAGGACAGGCAGCGTATCGCTCCGCAGGGCAATGAGCTCGGAAAGGGTATCTAATTGCTCGCGTAAAGCCTTAACGTCGTCGCGCGAGAAAGGCGCCAGGGCAAGCAGTGAACCGGAAGGTTCGTTTTTATGCCGTTTGTCGCGCATTTCACGCAGTAAAGTAGCCGAATACGCATAACTGATGCGGCGTTCCTTGCCAAAATACGTATGACTGTAAAAGCGGCGCGGCACAGCCGGTTGTTTGGTCAGCAGGGCTTCAAAAGGCACGTACCCCAGCACACCGTCGGGCACCACGACCAGGTTATCGGTAAGCAATCCGGCCACCGGGGCGATCAGTTTGTTGTAGATCTGATAAGCGGCCTTGGTATATTCTCCCGCCGTCGAATCGTAGTACACGGGATCGGTCGATTTGCTTTGGTAATAATCGTATAGTCCGTGGCGCAGGTGTTTTACCCAATCCTCCAGCGGGAAGTCTTTTTTAACCTCCGTGACGTTGAAAGTGTCGGGGCGAACGGTGAAGATGTAGATGGCGCTGTCGCCAACGAAGTATTCGAGCAGGGTTTGGTTGTTTTGGAGGAGGGTGTCCTGGACGTAGTCGAGGGAGGTGGTGGAGAGGTCGTATTTGAGTCGGTAGTAGTCGGGGTAGCGGGATTCGAAGGTGTTTTTTAGGGTTTCGTATTGGCTGCGGAGGTCGAAGATGATGCTGGAAATGCGGAGGACGGTGGTGTCGGTTTCGGGGAGGCCTTGGTCGAGGAGGGATTGTCGTTGTTTTTCGCGCCAGGTAATACTACTACGAAGGTGATATTCTAATTCCAACAAAGAATCAGGAATGCCAGAAAAATATTTTGCGCCCGCTTCTTTGAGTTGAGATTGTAGAATAGAAGATTTACTTTTTTCAACATAAGACAACGTGTTATACCGAAGTGAGTCACTACTAAACACTTGACTCTTTAAAAGTGACACTGCAATGGCTTGTTCAAACGTGCGAAAATTAATTGCATGTAAGTAAGATAAAGTATTTTCCTCCATAATAGTATTTTGTTGGTAGGCGTTTGCAGAAAGCGCCTTAATACAATAATTGTAGGAATCGGCAATGTAATGCTGAGATTTATTTTCAATATACAAGTATCTTAAATAATGGCTTATTGAATTCAAATCTGCAATTAATCGTTGATATGAATTCACATTTTCGAACCCTTCCCCTTCATATCCTGATGCAACTATTGCTTTTTTGTAATATTCTATAGATTTATCATATTCTCGATTATAAGCATATGCATTTGCCAGGTTGGAATATGAAAGTGCAATATCCGGATGCTTTAAGCCCAAAACCTTTAGCCTAATATTTAAAGCATTCTGATGCAACTCAATTACTTTACTGATACTATCTTTTAAAAGAAAATATGAGAATGCTAAATTATTATAACAACTGGCCACATTTGGGTGATATTCACCATATAGTGATTTCCAAATATCCAAAGATTTAGTTTGATAATATATTGCATTTTTAAAGTCTTCCATTGATCCATATGTTTTGCCTAAATTTCCATAAGATACAGCAACGTATGGATGGTTATCACCAAACATTTTTTTTCTAATTTCAAGTGCCTTAAAATGGTATAGAATTGCTTTTTCAAATTCAGATTTAAATTCATAACATACCCCTAGATTATTATATGAGTTGGCTAAGTTAGGATGATCCATCCCCAGAATTTTTTGCAAAACATCTAAACATTTTAAATGAAAAGTAATCGCCTTATCATATTGAGACATTTTTTCATATGTTACACCTAAATTATTATAAGAAGATGCCACGTAATAGTCTCCCGGCCCTAATGATTTCACACGAATTTCAAGAGAAGTCAATTGATATTGTAATGCTTGGTCATAATCGCCTTTTATACTTAGAGTATTACCCATATTATCATAAGAAGAAGCAACATCAGGGTGATTCGGGCCGAGTAATTTTATGCGAATTCCCAAAGCCTTCAAATGATTTTCGATTGATTTATCATATTCCCCTATGGCATGATAGTAGTTACCGAAATTATTATATGAATTAGCAACTTCAAGATGCTCAGGGCCAAGAATGTCTATACGAATATCAAATGATTTTTGATTATACTCAATAGATTTGCTGCCTTCGCCTTTAGCATCTGCTGCTGCCGCCAAATTATTATAACAATTTGCAACATCTAAGCTCCTTTGCCCTAATATCTTTAGACGAATAGATAGTGATTCATTCCAGATACTCATCGCGTTTTCAAGATCACCTTGGTAATATTTAATAAACCCCATGCGATACAATACATCTGATTCTTTTTTATTACCTGCCCCTAATATATCTACATATATATTTCTTGCTCGAGTCCCTATATTTTCCGCCTCTTCCCATTTTCTCTGCTGAATTAAATTTTTCATTTCAACGAAAAATGAATCAGCGGCCAAAGTATCCTTGGCAATTCTTGTTGAATTTGTAGGGGCAGTTTCATTTTGACTTTTTACGGAACTACAGAAAAGAATCAAAAATAGTATTGTCAGAAATGAGAGTTTGTATTCCATAATATTATTATTTAAACTATTAATAAATCAGTGCACAATATACACTGCTGATTGATTTAGACAAAATGCACAATTAAAAAACAAACAGCCCTCCCATCCCGGGCGGCTGTTTGTAAATCTATTGCTTCCCGTAAAACACTGGCATCTACAATCCCATTCCCGTCTCCACCTCCGTCGTTGCCGCAATATTCGAGAACAGCGTAGCCCCTGCCGACAGCGGGAAATTATTCTTGCTCTGGAAGTATACCGGGCGGCCGCTCAGCGGAACGAACCGGCCGTCGGGCGTTTGTACGTATTTCGGTTCGATACACAACTGACTTTTGCGGAACAGTTTTTTGCGGCGTGCATCGTTCACCATTGCTTTGGCGACCGAACCGGCAGGGATGG
>JAKQJD010000180.1 GCA_029561355.1 Bacteroidota bacterium
CCTACTTTATGCAGGTTGTCGGCCTTTTCCTCTGCTGAAACGCCTTCAATTTCATTGCGTTCGGCTGCCTGTTCCGTCGCGATGCGCAGTACTTCGGCGATCAGGTCGTCGGCGTCCACCACGGTACCTTCCCGAGTTTTCATACGGCCGGAAGGCAGTTCCACCAACCCGTACGACAGGTGAAACAAACCGTCGGCATATGGCTCTCCGAGGCGTTTCAAGGCTTCGAACAATACCTGGAAGTGGTAATTCTGCTCATCGGCCACCACGTAGATATACCGTTCGCAACCCAGTTCCTTGTGCCGCATCTGGGCGGTGCCCATATCCTGCGTGATATAAACGGAGGTTCCGTCGGCACGCAACACGACCTTCTGGTCATGGCCGGCGTCGGTCAGGTCTACCCAAACCGAGCCGTCGTCTTTTTTAAAAAATACACCTTTCGACAGGCCTTCTTCCACGATGTCTTTTCCCAGCAAATAGGTGTCGCTTTCAAAGTAAAGTTTGTCAAACGAAACACCGAGATCGCCATAGGTTTTATCAAAACCGTCGTACACCCATTGGTTCATTGTTTTCCACAACGCGATGGTTTCCGGGTCGTGGCTTTCCCATTTCAACAGCATTTCGCGTACCTGTGCACCGAGTTGGGAATAATCGTTGAACCACTTGTTTTTGAATTCCTTGAAAAACGCTTCAGCCGTTTGTCCGGTTTTTTGTTTTTCCGTCAATACGGCTTGTCCTTCCGCGCTCTTTTGCCAGGCATCGTATTCGGCCTTGGTTTTCTGCTCGAACAGCACGTAATAATCGCCAACGAAGTGGTCGCTTTTGATGCCTTCACTTTCGGGCGTTTTGCCTTCACCGAAGTTTTTCCACGACACCATACTTTTACAAATCGCCACGCCGCGGTCGTTGACAATCTGCGTTTTGATGACTTCGTAACCGGCGGCTTCCAGGATCTTTGTGGTCGACCAGCCCAGCAGAATATTGCGGATGTGACCCAGGTGCAGGGGTTTGTTGGTGTTGGGCGACGAAAATTCCACCATCACCTTTTTGCCATTCCGGGGCATGCGGCCGAAATCGGGATTTGCGGCGGTGGACTGTAAAAATTGCTGCCAATAAACGTCGCTGATTTCCAGGTTCAAAAAACCCTTTACCACGTTAAATGCACGGATCTCCGAAACACGTTCCTGCAAAAACGCGCCGATTTCGGCTGCGGCTGCATCAGGCGCTTTTTTCGCGACTTTTACAAACGGAAAAATCACCACAGAATAGTCGCCGGTAAAATCGGCTGGCGTGGTGTTCACCTGTACTTTGGCAGCATCTGTCGGTTCGCCGTACAATTCGGTGACGGCTGCGGCTACGGCATGCTGGAGAATGGAAACGATATTGGACATGGATAGTTATCGGTTGTCAGTGATCGGTTATCCGGCTTGAAACGCAGGCATTTACCTATGAATAACCCGAACTGATTTCAACGAAGCGCAAAAATAGCAGTTTTCCATCCAACGTTTCAGGATTGAAAAAAATTCAACAGATTTTGTAATGTTTTTGCCTGCCCGACAGGAATACCGGAAAGTTGAGCGCTTTGCCGGAAAACGAATGCCGGATCTGCACCCGCCGAACGCATGGCCTGTAAAGAAGATGCGCCGGCCGATTTGGAAAGTTTTTCTCCGGAAGCATCGAGGACCAATGGATGATGTAAAAATTTGATTTTCAGGAAATTATCTTCACGCAGACAGGCGGCCAAAAACTTTTGCGCTTCCGTAGAAGTCTCCAGATCCATGCCGCGCACCACATGGGTAATACCGAAATGAACATCGTCGGTCAGGCTCGCAACCTGGTAAGCGGGGATGCCGTCGCGGCGACGAACAACAAAATCGGGCATGGAAAAACCGGGCGGCGTTTGGATACGCCAGGCCACGTCCGGGTCGTCGAGCGACAAGCCCTGATCGCGAAATTCGACGGGATATATTCCCTGAAAGGGCGCCAGGTCGCTGCGCGATTTGCGGCAGGCAAACAGCAAGCCTGTGGAGCGCAGTTTTTCCAGTTGGGTGAAGTAAGAGGGCAGCCGCAGGTGTTGCGACCAGTTTTGTTCAAAATCAGGTGCGGACTTCGGCCCCGTGTCCCAATCGATACCCAGCCATTGCAAACTGTCGAAAACATCCTGCACGTATTCGGGGCGTTTGCGGTCGGCATCGAGGTCGTCGATGCGCAAAAGCAGAGTACCGTGGTTATAACGTGCTGTAACCCAATTGAATATAAAATTCAGGGCGTTGCCCGCATGCAAAAAACCGGAAGGTGTGGGCGCCAGCCGCAGCCGGCAGCCGGGGCCGGCCGTTTGGATGAAATCGTGCAGTTGTTGTCCGAAAGGACTCATTACTGGGTTTTTACTTCTTGCTGGAGTTTTTCAAATTCCTTGATGATTTCCTCGGGCGATTTGCCCAGCATTTTCAGGGAATTTTGCGCGTCATCGGCAAAGTCGGCATCGTTCGGGTACCGCTGCAAAAAGGATTCGTAGGTGGACTTGGCTTTCTGAAGGTTGCCCAGGTCATTTTCATAAATAAATGCCTGCATAAACAGCGCAGTCGGCGCTTTGGGGTGTTGCGGCAGGCCTTCCGATACTTTGGCATATAATTCTATGGCCTTGGCAGGGTTTTCCACCGATTTGGCAAGTCCGGCAGCCTTGAGCATCACAGTGGCATATTTGTCCGGATCGGTCGGTTGCAACAGTGCAGCCAATTCTTCCGAAGTTTGGATGAACTGTGCAGCCTTTTCTTTATCGGGCGATTTCGCTCCACCGATCTCTTTGTCAATGGTAACGAGCTTCTGTTCGAGGTCGGTTATTTTTTTGTTGGGATCCTGTTTACAGGCAAAAAAAGCCGTTGTGGCAAGGACAAACAAGAGATGCTTTCTCATGGCTTATTTTATTCTAAAATACTGATTTTGAATGTTTTACTAACAAAACCGAACGGGGGTTCGGTTATACGTATTGGCAAAACCGAACTGGGTTTGGTTATACGTATTCAAATTTACCCATCGGCGTTTTTACGGTGACGCGTTCGCCCTGGGCGCGTTTGACCCGACCAATCACTTGCGCGGCAATGCCGAATTTTTCTGCAACGGACATGATAGCGTCCGCATCTTTGGGCGACACGTAAATCTCCATGCGGTGCCCCATATTGAACACCTGATACATTTCACGCCATTCGGTGCCGCTGCTTTGCTGGATCAGGCGAAATAACGGCGGCAGCTCGAACAGATTGTCTTTGATGAGGTGTACATCTTTGACAAATTTGAGCACTTTCGTTTGTCCGCCGCCGGTAACGTGAATCAGGCCGTGGATTTTCTTGCGGTACAGCCGCAGTATTTCCTGTAACACCGGCAGGTACGTTCTGGTTGGCGAAAGAATGAGTTTGCCCACCGGAATTTGTTGGGTGCCGTTTTTGCCGGGCACTTCAACCGTATCCGTAAGTTGCTGATTACCAGTATAAACTACGGATTCCGGAAGGTTCGGATCAAAACTTTCGGGGTATTTCGTGGCGTATATTTTCGACAACACATCATGCCGTGCAGCGGTGAGTCCGTTGCTGCCCATGCCGCCGTTGTAGGTATTTTCGTAGGTCGACTGTCCGAAAGAAGCCAGGCCGACGATCACGTCTCCCGGCCGGATGCGGGTTTCCAGCACGTCGCTGCGTTTCATACGTGCGAATGCCGTAAAACCCACGTCGATGGTGCGAACGATGTCGCCCACGTCGGCTGTTTCGCCGCCGGCCAGGTGTATCTCCACGCCGTGCTGCTTCATGTTATCTATAAAATCGGAGGTGCCGCGGATTACTGCTGCAATGACTTCGCCGGTGATCAGGTTTTTGTTGCGCCCGATCGTGCTGCTCAACAGTATGTTATCGGTACAACCCACGCAGGCCATGTCATCGAGGTTCATCACGATGGCATCCTGCGATACGCCGGGCCATACAGACAGGTCGCCCGTTTCGCGCCAATACAGGTACGCCAGACTGGTTTTGGTGCCGGCCGTATCGGCGTGCAGCAGATTGCAATGCCGGGCACTGCCTGCGGCCAGGTCGGGCAATATTTTGCAGAACGCATTGGGATACAAGCCTTTATCCAGATGCTGGATGGCAGCGTGTACTTCGTCTTTGGAGGCCGAAACCCCGCGCAGGTCGTATTTTAGGTTCATAGGTGGGTGGTGGATGTATTGGGGTTTATGGGGTTATAGTTTATGAGTTTATAGTTTATAGGTTATGTGTTGATGAGGGTTGATGAGGTTGATAAAAGTTGATGAGGTTGATGAGGGTTGATATTCAGCCGCTCAAAAAAGATGGATTCATTCCTTTTTCGAGCGGCTGAATATCAACCCTCATCAACCTTATCAACCTCATCAACAAATAAACTTATAAACCCATAAACATATAAACCTTTAATCTACTTCTCCCAGGTCCTGAAAGCCGCCGCATGATCGTACACGTGGTACAAAATGGCTTTATCAAAATCCGTAAACGGCTGATTCCTGCGGGCCATCACAATTTCAGCCGTTTCGCAGGCTTCTGCAAATTTATAGGTGCGATAGCCCTTATCGGGGCCGCCCCAACTGAAATCGGGAATGAAGTTGCGCTGATAACCTGCGCCGAACACGTTGGCGAATACGCCCACTACCGTGCCCGTGTTGAACATCGTATTAATTCCGCATTTAGCATGATCGCCCATGATCATGCCGACAAAATTCTCCCCCGTTTTTTCAAATTTCTGGGTATCGTAATCCCACAGTTTTACTTCGGAGTAGTTGTTTTTCAGGTTGGAATTGTTGGTAGCCGCACCGATGTTGCACCACTCTCCGATGACTGAATCGCCGAGGTAGCCGTCGTGGGCTTTATTGGCATTCGGATAAAGAATGGAGCGCACGATTTCGCCGCCTACGCGGCAGCCAGAGCCGATGGAAACGGGACCGTAAATTTTAGCACCCATTTTAACGATGGCGTCGGCGCCAATGGAAATGGGGCCGCGGAACATGCAGCCTTCCATGATCACGGCGTCTTTGCCGATATAAATCGGGCCGTCGTGCGCATTCAGGATGCAGCACTCCATTTGTACGCCTTCTTCTACAAAAACATTCTGGGTGGGGCCGATAATACGGTTGGTAGGCGAAACAGGCTGCGATTTCCTTCCGGAAGTGATCAACTGATAATCGTCCAGAATAGCCGCGGCGTTGAGGCGCGTCATTTCCCACAAACGCTCGATGGGGACGATCGGGATATTGGATTCCAACTCCTTGCCCATCAGTTCGCGCACTTCTTCGTCTTCGATGAGTGCCTCGAACTGCGATTCGTTCAAACGGGCTGCTACCAGTTCGCCTTCATACAACAAGGCTTCACCCATGTTGATTTCATCGATCCGGCGGCAAAGCATTTCCGTAGGAATGATGCCGCTGTTGATGACCAGGTTTTCATCTTCAATACTGATCGGGTATTTTTCCTGTAAATATTCCTGGGTAATATACGAAACGCTTCCGCGGAGGCGGCGCTCCCATTTTTCCCGCAAGGTGAGAATGCCCAGCCGCAATTCGCCCATGGGCCTTGTGCTGGTGAGCGGTTGCAGGTGACTGCGCGCGTCGGAATCAAAAAGAATGATATTGAGCATTATAGCCGGTGGTTAAGATTTGGTACCTAGAGCCTATTCCGGTGCAAATTTGAGAAATAAAAAAGTCCCAACACGCACGAAGCCTATCGGGACTTTAAAAAAAACCGCGGAAGCGGAGTTTTACTTGGAGAACTTGGCAAATTTCTTGTTGAATTTGTCGATACGGCCGGCCGTGTCAACGAATTTCATTTTACCAGTGAAGAACGGGTGGCTGTAAGCGGAGATCTCCATTTTGATCAATGGGTAGCTGTTGCCGTCTTCCCAGGTGGTCGTTTCTTTCGAGTTCGCGCAAGATTTACCGAGGAATGCTTCGTCCGTGGAAATGTCTTTGAACACTACGGTACGATAGCTGGACGGATGAATATCTTTTTTCATGACTATTGATGCTGAAATTTGTTGTAATCCTGTAATTCCTGATTTGGAGCCGCAAATGTAGTAACACTTTCTGTTGTTTTCAAAACATTTTCTTGAAAAAGTTATCATTCCACCGGTTTTACCACAAATCCTTTCTTTCTCAGCAGGCGCAGCATACCTTTTTCGCCGGCTAAGTGCCCCGCTCCGACGGCGCAAAAGAGCGAATGATTGGCGCTGATTTCCTCGAAACGCTGCGTCATGAGTTTGTTGCGGCGGTAAATCATCACCTTGCGCATACCTTTCGCATCTTTTTTGGCCGCCTGATACAGCGGTTGAAGATCGCCCGCAACGTACCAGTTCATCATTTTTTTAAGCCGTTTTTTCTGCCGGTTGTAGTTTTTCAGCAGCCAGGTCAGGCTTTTCAAATGCTGGTCGAGCGTAATGGAGTGCAGCGTTTGCAGTTGCTCGTCAAAGGTTTCCACACCTGCCGTCGTTTTTCCCAGAAACCGGGCATGGTTCCAGAGGGTTTCATCGAGCGACTGCGGCGCCTCTTCCGTCAGAAATGCGGTTGTGAGCGCCGTACTGACCGACATGGGGTGCTGAAAACGGAAAACCGCCGCTCCCACACCCAGTTTTTTATGGGCATACCGGTCGAGGTTTTTCCAGGTTCCCGGTTTCAGCAGCATATCCAGCGACTGGCCTTCCGGCAGGCGCAGGGCCGACTGGAGGGCTACCGGGTCGATCTCGCTGAAGTCGAATTCGGTCGCGAATATTTCGCAATTGGCAATGTGTGCCTGGGCGGGCGCCAGCCATTTAAATGCCCGTAAATCGCGTACGTGCATGGTCCCAAACAGATAGGAATCCGGTCCACCTTGAGGCGGCGTAATGCGCCAGAGCAATGATTTTTTCAAGTTCGTTTGTTTGTAAGGGTGTTTCGTTTTTCGTGTTGGTGCTTGGAAGTACCTGATTATCAAGCCTTTTAAAACATTATTCACCCAAAACGAAACACGTTCTATTTTACTTCCGGGCAGGAAATGACGGTAGTTCGCTCCGCATTTTTATCCCAGGGATTTACATACAGAATCATCAGCCTTCCGCTGTCCGGCTCGGGAATACAATCGCAAAGATAACGCGCCATTTGTCCGAATGTGTGATCGGAATAAAACATCGGCACGCCGAGCGAGGCGCCCGACCAGTCGTCGAGCAACAACCGGCGGCCTTCATCGAACGACTTTTCCCGCCATATGTCGCCGGCCTTTTCGCAGGGCGCCGGACTGTAAAACACGGCTTCGGGTTGTGTGTTCGAGTATAGTTGCCAGGAAAGTTGGTGCGGCCAGGAATGGAAAAGATTGGCCAGGGGCATCATGCCCGCTAAAAAGAGCAAAACCGCCTGTGGTGTATTAAATTTCCGGACGGGTTCGGGCGTAAAAAGCAGTACAACTGCCAGGGCAGCCATCGCGGCATTCCAGGGAATCACCACGTAATTCCAGTGGGCTTTCAGCAGGGAAAGGATGATCAGGCCGTGAAAAACCACGTAAATCCATCCGAACCACGCTTTCCGTTGAGGCACGATCAACAGCACCGCCAGTACGATTTCAAATACAGCCACGATGTAGCCCAGCACCGGATACTGCCCTAAAAAACGGGTTACCTCAAACAGTTCACAGAACCACTGGAAATTCTCCTCCGCAAAATACGGCGTGAGTTTGTTCACCCCGCCCCAGAAGTAAACCGCCGCCAACAGCCACCGCAAAGCCACCGCAGCACTGGTTTTCCCTGCAACAACGATGCTCAGGATCAGCACGTAAAACCAGGTCCAGGGTTGCAGGCGATTGAGGTCGATTGCGCACATGAGCAACAGCATAGCCACAATTGCCGGCGGAAATGCCCGCCGGGGATTGTAAATGCCCCCGATCAGTAGTGCGCTCAGGCCGCCGAACAGGATTGCGTGCAGGTAACCGCTCTGTTCCATTGCCGCTCCGAAAACCGGCAGACAGGGAAAACTCCGGTTGCCCATACCCCACATATCCCAACTGAACACGATGCAGGCTGCCAGCCCGCAAAGCGCGATCCGGACGGCCCGGCTGGAAATGGCGGAAGTTTGGGCATCCATTATTTCAGGGGCTTGATCATAACTTTCGCATTCGAAAAACCCGCATTTCTTATGGCTTTCTGCTGGCTTGTGGCGGCACTTCGGGCGGCGCTTTCCGACGGCTGCATCTCTCCGATCCAAACGATCCAGCCCGTTTTACCGGAGGTGATACAACTCTGGGCCAGTGCGCGGGCGGGAATCTTTTTTTTCGCCAGTGCCGCTACACGCGCATTGGCCGCATCTTTGCCTGCAAAGGCATTTTCCTGCAAAATCCAGCCTTTTTTGTTTTTCACCAGGCTACAGGCGTCCGTGGCCACTGTTTTTGCAATAGCCGTCGCTTTCTTTTGAACGGCCGCTTTTTTAGGCGGAGGAGCAGGTTCTTCTTCCTCGTCGTCGCCGGAAAGGTTGATGGTAGCCACTTCGTCGTCGGCCGGTGCAGCTTTTGTTTTGGATGAAACGGGGTATTGCTTGGGCACACCTTTGGGCTCGCCGTTAAAGGGGATGGCTTCACCGTCGATCACATACCCGTATTCATCTTCCGGATTTTTGCCGGCCCTCCAGTCTTGCAGTTCTTTCAGGCTGGCTACGTCTTCTTCCCGGTAACTAATCACTTTCCAGAACAAGGGCGCGATGACCAGTATTGCCGACAACACGATAAGTTTCTGCATGATCTGCGAACTCATGAACCGCGTGTACGCCGAAGCCGTCTGGCTGTACGGTTTTCTCAAAGCGCCGCCCGCATACTTTTTCAGCGGGTCGAGAATGAGGTAATGGAAAGGGCGAATGATCTTGTTGGCCATCACCGTGAGCGAATCCGGCGCTTTCTGCCGGATCTGTTTCAGCGGCGATGTAGTGGTGCTGACCAACTGGTACCACTGGCTTCGGGTGACCCAATCGGCCATTTTCCGGTCCTTTCCGTAAATGCCGAGCCGGGATGGATCGTTGATCTTTCGCACATTTCCTTCGATGGGTACAATCGCCAGTCCGATACCGTTGTACACGCACTGGTTGCGCAATTCGAGCAGGTACGGATCGCTGGGGCCGGGGAATACATCTTCCGCCAGCGCCACCCATTGTTCGTCGGCGAAATATTGTTTAAACTGCTGAATAGCAAAGATATAGCGATACTTTCTCCACTTTTGCATGGTGAAATGCCAGGCAAAAAAACCGATCATGCCCACGCCGATGAGCAGGCCGATATTGCCGGCCCATTGCAAACCGATGAGCCACGTCCTGTTGTAAACAAAACTGCCCGCATAAAAAATAGCGGCCATGACCGCGCCGAAAGCCGTACAATCCCAGAGGAAATAGTCGACGTTCAACTGGTATTTCACCTCGTCCGCTTTGTCTTTCGACGTGGCTTCGTAAGTACAAACAAACAAAGCGCCGTCTTCTTTCCGGAACGTTATTTTCCCGTCGGCCACCAGTCCGCCCGCGCTCACGTTGTCCAGTTCCACCTCGATACTGTTGGGCACAGGTTCGTAGCGATTGCGGTAGAAGTCCTTCAGAAACGGAATAAACCGCTGCTTTACCTGCTCTTCGGTAAGCCCGTTATCCTGAAATCCCAGTTTTTTAAATTCGGCGTTGTCCATTCTGTCTTTTAATCAGACTTTTTTCTTCGGCATTTGCGACTCCACTTTGCGGGCGTCGTTCTGCCGCATTTCTATCACTGAAATGTAATTACGGCCCTTTTTGTTGCCGTAATCGTTCCATGCTTTTTTCGACCAGTCCAGCGCAAGGTCGAGGTTTCCGTTCAACTCCGCTACCACAGCCATATTATAGGCAGCCCGGCCGGCGGCTTTTTTATTGTCAGCGGCGGTTGCTTCTATCTTTTTCCAGATGGCGGCGGCCTTCTCATATTCGCGGCTTTTCAGGAAACGGGCTGCCTGCTGGAAATCCGGTTTGTACCCTTTGGCTTTGGCATAGTACTGCCGCGACACCTGCACGTAAATGGGCGCGATGCGGGCGCCGTATTCGCGGCCTACGTTGAACGCGACCGAGCGGGTGACGGACACCTGAGAAGGCAGGTTTCCGATAGCGGCACGTTCCGTAGAGCCGGACGCGGATTTTTCCAGGTAATCATCCGTAGTGTACTCGTCGATGATGATTTTGGTACTCGGATCGTACAGGCGCCAGCCGATGCGTACGCCGGTGCGTTGCTGTGCCTGGTAACTCACGTCGATGTACTGCTTGCCGTTTTTGTCCTTGCGTTTGGTTTCCACGCGGCGGGCGCTGTTGGAGTTGTCGGAATCGAAGGATTCGATCGTAACGACGGCATGGGCGCCGTAATCGGCACAAATACGTTCTACTTCATTCCATGGAAGCGGAGCAGGCAGGTTATTGCCCGCCTTGCTGCCGGCCATTTCAATACCGGTATTTTTTACGGTAAAACGGGGAGTGCGCGTCAGCGCGTCGGTCAGTCCACGCACGGCTTCCTCGCGGCTGCGGCGGTCCTGGCCGATGGCTTCTCCGGTGACGAAGCCTTCGAGCACGTTCAGCCAGCCGTTGGAAGGTTTGCTGCGGTCTACTACGGCTACTGTGGCGATGTGTTCGGGAAGAGCCATTTGAGCGGGTTGCAGCACCGTCAGGGAGGCGCTTTTCATACAACTGCTCAGCAGAGAGGCAAAAAGAAAAAGGCAGAAGGAAAATTTCAGGATGTGTTTCACGGGTTGTTAGTTATCGGTTATTAGTTATCAGTGTTCATAATGAGGCATTTATGGTTAAATACGGCTAATGCGCTCATTATTTCGCTTTGGACGTGGGTAAACGGCTGCAAGTTGCACTCCGCTTTAGTTATTTTAATATGCTTTATTCACTCTGCAAAAGTGGAAAAATTTCCACTTGTTTTGAACCAAATTTCCGTACATCTATTGTTTCACACGATATGCAGCAGGAAAAATTCGATATCGTTATTGCGGGCGCCGGTTTGGCCGGTCTCACCCTCGCCGTTCAACTGGCACAGCGTACTTTTTTTCAGGACAAAAAGATCCTGCTCATCGACCGCGACACCAAGGAAAAAAACGACCGGACCTGGTGTTTCTGGGCCACGGATGAAGAACCTTTGCCGCCGGTGCTGTTCAAAACCTGGGAATCCTGCCGCTTTTTCAGTGAAAACGCGGAAGTGCCCATGCGCATTTCGCCGTTTAAATACCGGATGATCCGGGGCATCGATTTTTACACCTGGGCAAAGGAGCAGATTTCCCAGGTACCTCATATTCAAATAATTACGGCAAATATTCTGGCCATCGATCCCGCCACAGGTATGGTCAGCACAAGCGCGGGCGATTTTATTGGCAACCGGATTTTTAACTCCGCCCGCACTACCCTGCCCCTGCTGCCGGAAGCCGGCGCACAATATCCGCTGCCGCCCATCAGCCAGTTGGCCGTTCAAAAAAAGGAAAAGCAGTACACCTGGCTGCTGCAACATTTTAAAGGCTGGATCATCGAAACCCCGGAGCCTGCATTCGATCCTGCAACGGTCACCTTTATGGATTACCGGACGAAACAACAGAGCGAAACACGGTTCGTGTATGTGTTGCCTTTCAGCCCGACCCGGGCACTGGTGGAATTTACGGTATTCTCGCCGGCACTTTGTGCAGCGGAAGAATATGACGTCGCTTTGCAGGACTACATTCGCAATCAATTGAATATCAGGGATTACCGGGTGGAAGATACGGAGTTCGGCGTCATTCCCATGACCGACCATCCGATGGGCCCGCAGGTCGACAGGCGCGTGGTGAACATCGGCACCGTGGGCGGCTTCGTAAAACCGTCCAGCGGTTATGCTTTCAAACGCACCCAGCGAAAAATGCAGGCATTTATAGACGGCTGGGAAAAAACCGGCGCTCCCAACCCGGCGCTCCTGCAATCACCCAGGGCTTTCCGAATCCTGGATTCCATCATGTTGCGGGTGCTGGGCGACAGGCTTTTACCGGGGCATATTCTGTTCACGCAGATTTTCCGCAAACTGGAAGCGCCGCTCGTTTTTCGTTTTCTGGATGAGGATGCTACTTTTGCAGAAACCTTGCGGTTGTTGAATGCGCCCCCTGCCCTGCCCTTTCTGAAAGCGGCGTGGCGGCAATGCAGGCAGTTTTTTCACGTATGAACCAGTCATTCCATGCCCGTTCCCGAACAACAATCTCCCCCAACGCCCAAATGTCTTCGTGTAGGCGTTACCGGAGGTATTGGCAGCGGCAAAACCACCGTTTGCCGGATTTTTCAGTCGATGGGCATCCCGGTGTACGATGCCGACACCTGGGCTAAGTGGCTTATCGAAAACGATCCGGAGGTAAAAAACGGTATCCTGGACCTCTTCGGTCCAGAGGCTTACAACGAAGCGGGCTCATACCAGCGCGCCTTTATTGCAGGAATCGTTTTTCAGGATCCAGCCAAACTGGCGGCGCTCAACGCCCTCGTTCACCCGGCAGTAGAACGCCATGGAAAATCCTGGCATGAAGAATGGGCCAATAAAGGTGCACCCTACACCGTTAAGGAGGCCGCACTGATGATCGAAAGCGGAACGTACAAGCATCTCGACTACCTGATTGTAGTCACAGCGCCCGTAGAAGTGCGCGTGGAAAGGGTGCTGCGACGCGACCAAACGACCGAAGAACAGGTGCGGGCGAGAATTAACCAGCAAATTACGGAGGCAGATAGAATAAAATTTGCCACCTTTGTTATCCATAACGACGGCAAGCGACTGCTCATCCCGCAAGTTTGGCAGGCGCACCGGCTTATTTTAAAACAAACACTGGTACAAATATGATTCCGCTGCTTTCCCTGGCATATCTGCCGCCGGTAGCCTGGTGCTCCGTAGCATGGCAAGCGGACCAGGTGGCACTCGAAGCCTGCGATCATTACCAGAAAGGTTCGTTGCGCAACCGTTGTTATATTGCCGGCCCCAATGGCATCCAGCGCCTCAGTATTCCCCTCGTTAAAGGGAAAAACCAACAGACTCCCATCCGCGACGTGCGTATTTCGTACGACGAAGACTGGCAACGCCTGCATTGGCGCAGCATCAGGACGGCTTATGGGAATGCACCGTTTTTTGAACATTATGCAGACCGGCTCAGCCGGTTTTACGAGAAACCCTATTCTTTTTTATTCGACTATAACCTTGATTTTCTGGAGTTTATATTACAGGAAAAACTGGGATGGAAAGGTCGTTTTACCCTGACAAGCGAATACCGGACACCCGGTAACCCTCAGGAGGAAACGGACTTCAGGAACGCCTTTGCGGCAGACGGTAACGATCACCCTTCATGGTTCGAGCCGCGTCGCTACTCCCAGGTTTTTATGGAAAAAAGCGGATTTATTCCCAATCTTTCCGTGCTCGACCTCCTGTTTTGTTGCGGAAAACAAGCCGTCGATATTCTACATTAAAAGCCCATTGAAAACGACTTTGCGTGTAACTATCACTTTTTTAATAATCGATTTTATGAAGGATTTACTCCCTGCCTGCCTGATCGGACTTGCACTTTCGTTGCCGATTGCCGCTTGCACACAACCGATTTTTACTGCCAACGACCAGGTGCCCGCTTACAACGAGCCATTTGGTTATGGCGCCAACCTGGGCTATTTTCCGCCGTATTACTACGACATGGAACTGGCCGCACTGGCGCACGGAACTCCCGACGGGCAAGTGCCCGGCATGGGCGTTACCACACTTCGTCCCGGATTGTTCGAGCATTTTCTCGATTACTGGGGCTACGACATTCGCAAAGAACATTTCCGGTATTACGACAGCATCGGCCTCAAAAACATCGTCGCCATCATCGGTTTTCCATCCGAAGCGCACCGCGATGCGGCCTCCTACTGTCCCGGTCAACAAAGCGAACTGTTCAAAAACCTGTACGAACCTATCTGGGACAATGGCGAAAACGGCACCCCCGTGAACGACAACAATCCCTACGCACTGTATTGCTGGAAAGCCGCCACGACTTACAAGGGTCTGATCAAAACCTGGGAAGTATGGAACGAACCCGACGTGGACAACGGAAATGCCTGGAAAGAGCGCGGCATGCCCGGCAACTGGTGGGAAAACGCACCCGAGCCCTGCGAAACGAAACTGAAATCGCCCGCTTATTTTTACATCCGGCTCCTGCGCATCAGTTATGAGGTGATCAAATCCGTCGATCCGGATGCCCTGATCGCCACTGGCGGACTTGGCTGGCCGAGTTACTTAGACGTGATTTGCAGGTATACCGATAACCCGTTCGACGGTACGGAAAGCACAGATTACCCGCACAAGGGCGGCGCCTATTTCGACGTGATGAGTTTTCACTCTTACCCGCACCTCGACAATTCTTTGCGGGAATGGAGCAACGAGATCAACAACTTCAAGTATTTCCGCCACTCCGACCGGGCCGTGAACGGCATATGGGCGTTGCTGGATAAATTCGACGCCGTGCTGAAAGCAAACGGATACGACAATTCCACGTATCCGGAGAAATACAAAATCTGCACAGAATTCAACCTGCCTCGCAAGGCATTCGGCGAGTACATGGGCTCCGACGAGGGGCAGGTCAATTTTATGATTAAAACGCTCGTCACCGCACAAATGCGCAAGGTGCTGCAAATGCACGTGTACGCTTTGTCAGACGAAAAACCCGCCGCAGAAGCGAACAACGAGTTCTCTTTTATGGGTTTGTTCGAAAACCTGAACAACCTGGTGCCTTTCCAGGGAAAACCCAATCCGGTGGCCTGGGCCATGAAAACGACCGAACAAATGCTGCGCGGCGCCCGCTACGACCCCGTGCGCACCAGTCGCCTCAACCTGCCTGCCAATATTCGCGGCGCGGCTTTCCGAACCGATCTCGGCCAGTACACATACGTACTGTGGGCTGTGACGAGTCTGGATAAGGATGAAACCGCGGAAGCCACTTACACCTTCCCGCCGGAACTCAATATTCAGTACCTGGAAGCACGCGCCTGGAATTACAGCAAAAATCCGGTGGGCCAGTTGGTCAACGCCAAAGAAGTAACCCTGACGGGAAGCCCCGTATTCTTCAGGATCACTAACGTGGACAACAATTTTCCGAAAGAACCGAAATTCAAGCCCAACCCGGTCACCAACGGCGTCGGTGTGTACGAATTCTGGATGTTCGAGGATACTTATGCCAGTATCGACCTGTATGACATCAGCGGCAAACTCCTGCAACAGATTGCGGATCAGGAGAATATGATCGAAGGGCCGCACGCGCTGTTCATCGATTTAAGCCGCTATCCGCAGGGCACGTATTTTATCAAACTGAGCACGCCTTTTAGTAACCAGACGGTGAAACTGGTGAAGCAGGGTTAGAACAAAGCGTGTTTGGTGT
>JAKQJD010000182.1 GCA_029561355.1 Bacteroidota bacterium
TTCCAGGCGATCCAAAGCCCGAACCACCAGTCCATCACCGTCGAAAAAACGATCAGCGACAAAAAACGCCAGTCCCACCAGCCGTAAAAAATATAACTCGCCACCAGGCAAACCCAGGTGCGCCAGCGACCTTTCGTTCCGTAATAGAGCGGAAAGAAGAGGAGGATGAAGATGAGGAAGGTGAGACTGTTGAAAACCAAGGTTGTGAGTTGTCAGTTGTCAGTTGTGAGTAGTCAGTGATAAGTTTATGAGGTTGATGAGGGTTGATAAGGTTGATGAGGGTTGATATTCAGCCACTCGATGAATGTAGAAATTCTTCTTTTCCGAGTGGCTGAATATCAACCCTTAACAACCCTCATCAACCTCAATGAAACTGCTCCATTTCCGTGCTGCCTGCCATCGCTACCGTAGACGAATCGCCCTGCTGTACAGTACTCTGCACAAAGTCGAAATAACCCGTACCCACGAAAGCCTGGTGTTTGATGGCCGTAAATCCGGCATCCTGCAGGGAGAATTCGCGTTGCTGCAATTCGGAAAAACCGGCCATATTGCGTTCGCGGTAGGCCAGCGAGAGTTCGAACATGGAAGTGTTCAGCGCATGGAAACCGGCCAGCGTGATAAACTGGAATTTGTACCCCATTTCAGCCAGTGAATCGCCGAAACGGGCCATTTGGGCGGGTTCCATGTGTTTTGACCAGTTGAAGGAAGGCGAGCAGTTATATGCCAGCATTTTGTCGGGAAATGCCTGCCGGATACCTTGTGCAAACTCGCGCGCCATGCCCAGGTCGGGATGAGAAGTTTCCATCCAGATCAGGTCGGCGTAGGGTGCATAGGCGAGTCCGCGTGCGATACAGGCTTCCAGGCCGTTGCGCAGGTGATAAAACCCCTCGCCGGTGCGGCCGCCTTCCAGAAACGGCTGGTCGCGTTCGTCGATGTCGCTGGTGATAAGGTTGGCGGCTTCGGCATCGGTGCGCGCAATGAGCACTGTGGGCACGTTGAACACGTCGGCGGCAAGCCGGGCGGCGATGAGTTTATCCACGGCTTCGCGGGTGGGCACAAGTACCTTGCCGCCAAGGTGGCCGCATTTTTTGGCGGAAGACAACTGGTCTTCATAATGCACCCCCGCAGCGCCCGCCTCAATCATTTCCTTCATCAGTTCGAAAGCGTTCAGGTTGCCTCCAAAACCTGCTTCCGCATCGGCTACGATGGGCGCCAGCCAGTCGCGGTACGCTTCACCATTGACAGAGCGGATTTGCTCCCGGCGCAGCAGTGCGTTGTTGATTCTTTTCACCACCGACGGTACCGAATTGGCCGGGTAAAGCGACTGGTCGGGGTACATTTGTCCCGACAGGTTGGCATCGGCAGCCACCTGCCAGCCGCTGAGGTAAATCGCGTCGAGCCCGGCTGTAACTTCCTGCACAGCCTGGTTGCCGGTGAGCGCGCCGAGGGCGCCTACGAACGATTGTTCGTTTAGCATGCGCCAGAGTTTTTCAGCACCCCGCCTGGCCAGGGAATATTCGATTTCCACAGCACCACGCAGTTTCAAAACTTCTTCAGCCGAATAGGGCCGGTGGATGCCATTCCAGCGCGGGTTTTCCTGCCAATCTCGGGTGAGTTCCTGTATTTTGTCCGTATTGCTTTTCATAATGTGTAAAAAGTATATGGGTGAAGAATGAGAGTAGAAGTAGTGTGTTAGTCTTCCAGCAGCCGGTAGGCCTGCAGGGTGAGAAATTCCTGAAATTCGTTCGATGTAACCAGGCTGTCCAGCAAGGCTTCGGCTTCGGGAAATTTGCCATTGTTAAAAGTGCCGTCTCCCAGCATGTCCCTGATTTTCAGGAGTTCTTCCCCTTTGAGTGCCTGGTACAGGTTTTGGTCGAAGGTTTTGCCGTTGGAAAGCGTCACCCTGTTTCGCAGCCATTGCCACAGTTGCGAGCGGCTGATTTCGGCGGTGGCGGCATCTTCCATCAGGTTGTACAAAGCCACGCAGCCGTTGCCGCGCAACCAGTTTTCCAGGTACAGCAGACTGACGTTGATATTCTGGCGGACGCCTCCTTCCGTCACGGCACCGGCAGGCATTTCCAGCAGGTCGTCTTCGGAAATGGTGTAGTCGTCGCGTTGCCGTCCAACCTGGTTGGGAGCGCGCATGTGTTCGTTAAAAATGTCGAGCGCAATGGGTACCAGGCCCGGATGTGCCACCCAGGTGCCATCGTGGCCGTCGGTTACTTCGCGGAGTTTATCAGCCCTCACTTTGGCGAGTGCGGCTTCGTTGGCTTCGGGGTTGTTTTTGATGGGAATCTGGGCTGCCATGCCGCCGATGGCGTGGCAGCCGCGCCGGTGGCAAACCTGGATCACACGCAGGGAATAGGCGCGCATGAACGGCGAGGTCATGGTTACCTCGGCCCGGTCGGGCAGTATAAACGCCGGGTCGTTCCGGAATTTTTTTATCACACTGAAAATATAATCCCAGCGGCCGCAATTGAGTCCGGCGGAGTGTTCGCGCAGTTCCCATAAAATTTCGTCGAGTTCGAATGCCGCCAGGATCGTTTCTATCAGTACGGTGGCTTTGATCGTACCCTGGGGTAGGCGTAGGTATTGTTGAGCAAACCGGAATACTTCGTTCCACCAGCGTGCTTCGAGGTGGCTTTCCAGTTTGGGTAAATAGAAATACGGCCCCCGCCCGCGTTCGAGCAACGCCACGGCATTGTGGAAAAAGTACAATCCGAAATCAAACAACGAGCCGCTCATCGGAACACCGTCGATCAGGATGTGCTGCTCCGACAAATGCAGCCCGCGGGGACGTACCAGCAGCACGGCAGTCTCCGGGTTCAGTCGGTACGTCTTTCCATTTTGCGGATCGTCGTAGGTGATGGTGCCCCGAATGGCATCGGAAAGGTTCACCTGCCCCTGTAAAACGTTGTGCCAGGAAGGCGCGAGGCTATCTTCAAAATCGGCCATAAAAACCCGGGCGCCGGAATTCAGGGCGTTGATGACCATTTTTCGTTCCGTCGGACCTGTGATTTCCACCCGCCGGTCCTGCAAAGCCTGGGGCACAGGCGCTACCGTCCAGTCGGAGTTCCGGATATCGGATGTTTCGGTTAAAAACCGGGGGTGTTCCCCCCGGTCGATGCGCTTCTGGCGTTCCTGGCGCGCGGCCAGCAATTCCAGGCGGCCTGCATCGAAACGGCGGTGCAGGGCAGTCAGAAATTCCAGCGCCTCCGGCGTAAGAACGCCTTCGAATTCGGATTGCCTGACTTTTACAAGTGCCTGCCTATCGGGTGCGGTAGCGTAAAAGGTGTCGAACATAACGAATGGTGTGAGAAGTGAATAACATGCACAAATGTACATGCATTTTCTTTATTAGAGAAAATTTCTCTAATAATATTATTTTCTCAAATTCGGATTTTTTCTAGAGCCCGATAATCTGCTTACATTTGCCGGGGTTCAAGCCCTCCGGTTTTATGCAAAAAGATACACTTCGACTCATTTTCGGACTCAAAATCCACCTCTTGCGCCAACAGCAAGGACTTACCCTCCAGCAACTGGCGGAAAAAACGGGCACGGTCGTTTCTTACCTGCACGATATTGAAAAGGGGAAAAAGTATCCGTCTACGGATAAAATCGTAGCGCTGGCAGCCGCATTGCATACCACCTACGACGCTTTGGTAGCGGTAGGCGGTATGAAACAGTTGCAGCCTATTATCGATTTGCTGGAATCGGCATTTTTCAAAACCTATCCGCTCGAACTGTTCGGCCTGAAACCCGACAAAATCCTGGAAATGCTGTCCGACGATCCGTCGCGGATCAGCGCTTTTCTGAGTACTATCCTGAAAATTTCACGCAGTTATCACATGCGCAGGGAAAACCTGTATTCCGTGGCGCTGCGTTCGTACCAGGATATGCACGACAACTATTTTCCGGAAATCGAAGCGGCGGCCCGCCTGTTCAGGGAGTCGCATCCGGAGTTTTTCAGCAGCCCGCCCACGGTGGCGCCGATAGAAGAAGCGTTGCGGCAGACGTACGACATTCAGGTAGACCGCAATACCCTTCCGCTGCAACCCGAACTGCGCCGCATCCGGTCCTATTACAGTCAGGGAAAACGAACGCTGTTCCTGAACGCCGGGTTTTCGGTTGCACAGGAGCGTTTTTTACTGGCCCGCGAAATCGGTTTTCAGGCGCTGGGCCTGACGGTGCGCCCTTACGAAACCATCATCCAGCAGGCACAGCACTTCGACCACTTGCTGCATAATTTTCATGCCTCGTACTTCGCCTCCGCGCTGCTGATGCCGCCGGAACTGCTGGCGGAAGACATCCGGCGCTGCGCCGGCCAACTGGAATGGAATCCTGCTGAATGGCTCGGCTTGCTGGAGCGCTACCAAGTGACGCCGGAAATGCTGCTACAGCGTTTTACGAACGTTTTGCCGGGTCATTTCGGCCTGAAAGACCTGTTTTTCCTGCGCATCGAGGGCAACGAATCGCTGAATCATTTTACCATGACCAAGGAGCTGCACCTGAGCGGGCGCCAGAGTCCGTACGCAACGGAAAACGGGCACTATTGCCGCCGCTGGGTGTCGGTGGAAATCCTGCGCGAACTGCGTGTACGCGGCAAACAGCAGGTGCTGGCCATGGCTCAGATCAGTTCGTATTACCAGACGGAAAACGAATATTGCGTCATCAGTATGGCCAAACCAGCGTATCAGAACGCCAAATCGGGCGTCAGCGTAACGCTCGGCCTGCGCCTGACCGACGATTTACGACGCATTTTCAAATTCGCGGGCGATCCGGCGATCATTCGTAAGGCGGTGGGCTCTACCTGCGAAACCTGCGCCATGCCCGATTGTGAAAGCCGGGCGGCGGCACCGTCGGAACTGGAGCGCGAGACGGAACTGGCGAATATTGCGCTGGCACTGAAACGGCTGGATTGATAAAACAGAATCCGGCAACAGACGGATTGAAACCCTTTACCCGAAATGCCCCGCCACGTAGTTTTTAGTTAATTCATGCCGGGGCGACTGGAATATCTGTTGTGTTTCTCCGAATTCGATCACTTCGCCGAGGTACATGAATGCGGTGTAATCGGCCACCCGCTGCGCCTGTTGCATATTGTGGGTGACGATCACCTGCGTGAATTTTTCACGCAGGCTGAGGATGAGTTCCTCGATTTTGGAAGTAGAAATGGGGTCGAGTGCCGAGCAGGGTTCGTCGTACAGAATTATTTCCGGTTCAACTGCAATGGCTCGTGCGATACACAGGCGTTGTTGCTGCCCGCCGCTGAGGTCGAGGGCTGATTTGTCCAGTTCGCCGGATACTTCTTCCCACAAAAAACTGCTGCGCAGGCATTGCTCTATTCTCCGGCGCACTTCGGGTTTATCGTGCAACCCGTTGATTTTCATTCCGTAAGCCACATTATCGGCAACAGTCATGGGAAAAGGGTTGGGTTTCTGGAAAACCATTCCCACGCGCCTCCGCAGATGCACCACGTTGGTATTCCCGTGCAGGATATTGTGGTCATCGAGCATGATTTTTCCCGTCAGACGCGCATCCGGGTGTAAGTCGTGCATACGATTGAGCGAGCGCAGGAGCGTGCTTTTTCCGCAGCCGGAAGGCCCGATCAACGCCGTTATTTTTCCTGCTCCGATGCCGAGGTGTATGTTTTTCAGTACCTGTTTTTTGCCAAAGAACAGGTCGAGTGCCTGTATATCCATTTTGATCTTCTCCATAACATCATCTTTTGTACGTTGCACGAATACGAAAAGCGGTAAAATTGAGTAAAAACACCACCAGCAGCAGTGTCATGGCCGTCGCATACGCCAGGGGGCGTACCTGTTCGATGGCGTGGTGTTGGGTCGACAGGATATACAAGTGATACGGAAGCGCCATAAATTCGTCGAGCGGTGATGCGGGCAGGTAACGGGTATACAGTGCGACGCCCGTAAACAGGATGGGGGCCGTTTCGCCCGCCGCCCGCGACAAGGCCAGGATCAATCCCGTGAGGATACCCGGTACGGCGGAGGGCAACACCACGGAGTAAACACATTCCCAGCGGGTAGCGCCCAGCGCCAGCGCTCCTTCCCGCGTCAGCCGGGGCACGTTTCGCAGGGCCTCTTCCGTAGTGGCAATGATAAAAGGCAGCGTGAGCAGGCCCAACGTACAACCCGCCGTTAGCAGGGATGGCGGAATGCCCATTCCCTGTATAAAGATGGATAATCCGAACAGCCCGTACACGATACTCGGAACCCCTGCCAGGTTGCGTACCGAGGCGCGGATCAGCCGGGTAAACTTGTTATCGGGCGCATATTCGTTCAGGTATACCGCGCAACCGATACCCAACGGCATGGCAAAAACTGTGGAGATCAGGGTCACCAGGGTGGTGCCGAATATCGCCGGAAAAATGCCGCCTTCGGTCATACCTTTTTGGGGGAAATGCGTCAGAAATTTCCAGTTAAAAACCGGCGCTCCTTTTAACACGATATCGAACAGGATCAGGCCCAGAATGGACAAGACCACCAGCGTAGCCGTCAGCAATAAGGCGAATCCGAATAACTGGGTGATTTTCTTCATCTTACTGACCTTTTTTGCGGAACCGGGCAGCCATTCTTTCCGCCAGTATATTGACCGCGAGGGTAATTAGAAACAACACCAGCGCACAGGCGAACAGGCTGAAAAAATGCGGCGTATCGAAGGGAACTTCACCCATTTCAATGGCAACGGTAGCGGTAATGGTGCGCACAGGATCAAAAATTCCGTGTGGCAGCGAAGTAGCATTGCCTGTCGCCATCAGCACCGTCATGGTTTCGCCGAGCGCACGCCCCAGGGCGAGCATCGTGGCTGCCAGAATACCCGATTTGCATGCCGGCAGCGTCACGTGTACGAGGGTTTCCCAGCGGTTGGCGCCAAGCGCGTAACTGGCTTCCTTGTAATGGCCCGGCACGGCATGAATGGCGTCTTCCGTTACCGAAACCATCGTGGGCAAAGCCATGATTCCCAGCAGGATAGCGCCATTTAGTGCATTGAGGCCGTTTGGCAGGTCGAATGCGGCTGCCAGCGCCGGCGCTACCAGTACGATTCCCAGAAATCCGATAACGACCGAGGGCACGGCCGCCAGCATTTCCACTGCCGGTTTCAGGACGTTGCGCAGTCGGGGCGAAGCCATTTCCGATAAAAAAGCCGCCGTACCGATACCCAATGGAATGGTGATACACATGGCGCCTGCCGTGACCAGGAGGGTACTGACCAGCATGGCGCCAATTCCGAACGTCGGTTGGTCGTAGGCCGCCGGATTCCATCTGGAAAAGGAAAAGAAATCGCCTGGAGCAATCGAAATAAAGGTTTGTGCGCCGTTGTACAAAAGAAGCAAAAAAATACCTGCCAGGGTCATCACAGAAACCCAGGCGGCGCCGTACAAGGCTTTTTCAAAAAAACGATCCCAAAAAAAGCGGCGGTTCATCGGATAGAGGCAGCAAGTCCGGCGTCGCGCGGCAACAGGTAGCCGTTTTTTTCAATAATACTTTCTGCGGCCGTGGTTTTTTCAAATTCCATGAATTCGCGCAGTTTGCCTTCCGGAAACCCGTCGGTGTACTGGTACAAGGGGCGGGTGAGCGGGTACAGCCCTTTTTGTACGGCAGATTTTTCCAGGGGAGAAACAGCGGGTCCACCATGACCATCCGACAAACGGATGATGCGTATGCCTTCCCGCAAGGTGCCATGCAGGTCGGTAAGGTAACCCAGTCCGACGTAGCCGATTGCGCCGGGGTCGTTTCTGACGGCCTCCAGAATTTGGGCCGTACCGTTCATTTGTTTGAGGTCGGGTGAAAAATCGCGATGTAAAACCTTTTCCCTGAAATAGATAAAAGTACCCGAGTTGCTTTGCCGCCCGTACAGGGAAATTCGCCCGGCGCCGGCGCCCGTTTGGGCCCAGTCGGTGATGTCTCCGGCGTAAATTTTCCCGAGATCACTCAGATGAAGGCTGTCGAGTTGTATTGATGGATGCACAATGACGGCCAGCGCGTCGGCGGCAAAAACAAATGATTCTGGGTGTATGTGCCGGTTTCCGGCCATTCCAATTTCGTATTTGTTGATTTCACGGGACGAATTGGCAATATCCGTTTTACCGTTGATCAGGGCGGCAATACCCACCCCACTCCCGCCGCCGGTAATGGAAACCGATACGCCCGGTTCGATCTCCATATACGCTTCAGCCAGTTGAAGTACCAGATTGAGTTCTGTGTCGGAGCCTTTTACGGCAATCGTTTCTACGTGCTGCCTGCGGCATTGCAGCAGTAAAAATGGCAGAAAAAAAAGGAGGGAGCGGCGCATGGGTTTGATTTTACGCAAAGTTACGCTGCCGCCCCCCTGCCTTCCGGGTAGCCTATTTAAGTTTGGGTTAAGTTATGGTTTGCGGTGTTTCAGTGTTGATCATTTGTAGTGTATCGCAAACCGTGTGGAATACTACATTTTCACCACCTTCATGGTTTTTAGTATCCCGCCACCCATTTCCCGCAGCGATAGAACATAGATTCCTACAGGCAACCGGGCATTTACAAAAACTTTCGGCGTTGTGCTGTTCCAGGTATCCGACTCGATTACTTTTCCTTGTATATCAATTAGTTGTACCGTATACACTTCTCCCTTGCTTTCCGGCGATTCTAACCGCAGCCATTGCTCAAAAGGGTTGGGATAGATGTTAAAAGTGAGGGTAGCATCTTGTTCCATCGTTCCAGTGGCGCCCCCCACCGACTCAACACAGGCATGCAGGGTACTTTTGCAGCCCGTGGCATCGGTAGTGGTTACCTCATAAATGCCTGCCGGTAAATTATCCAGGGTTGGAGTGTTTGCGCCATTGCTCCATTCAAACATAAATGGTGTTGTACCACCATTCAGTACCACGCTAGCCTGCCCTGTGCTGTCGCTGTATTCCGTCGGCGCAGCGGCGATAACAGCGGAAAAACAATCGCGGTAACTCCATAATTCGTAGCCATGTATATCATCATTTCCGTCAAAATACATTTTCGAGCCGATGACAACGCCTTCTCCATATACGCCGTCTCCGCTCAGCGGACTAATATCGGTCAGGCGCTCCGGCTGGTTGTCGGAAATGTTAATCCGGTACCATTCCGAGCCATATTGCCTGCCGTAACCAAGGCATAAGAGTTGCTGATTCAGCGAAGCAAGCGTCCAGAATCCTATGGAAAAAGGCGCCCCTTCCACGAACAGCAGCATGGTGTCGCCCATGGTATTGAATCGATACAGGTTACTTTCTGTGAAAGTACCTTTACTGATATATAATTCACCGAGGTGCTCTACCGCATAAAATTCCAGATAACCGTAAACGTCTGCCTCAGAATTGGCAACCATCGTAATGTCCAGCGTTTGCAGGTCCAGGCCGTACAATCCGCTCCGTATATACTCCCCGGTCAACGTATCTGTGATTTGCTGCGCAAAAAACAGTTTCCCATTCCAGAAAAAAGGTTCCTGGTAATAGAGATCGAGCAGATCTATGGTACCGGGAATTTGAATCCAGGTTGCACCGTCGAAACGGAACAGTTTTTTGTTTTCGGTAAAAACAAAAAGTGCGTCTTCATGGGCAACCAGTTCAATGGGCGAACTGCCCAGCACGCTGATATCGAGGTCTTGAACGGTCTGATTCCCGGGATCGTGCCGAAGGATCCGGCCTGAAGAGGACACAGAATCTGCGATAAAATATGTTTTACCCTGAAAAGCGGCAAAATTGTATCCGCCGAAAAAATAGTTGGGTAGAAAATGTTGCAGGCTGTCCGCCGCAGGATCATAAACGCTCACCCCGTAGCGCTGTCCTTGCGAGATGACGCGGCTGAGGTACAAACGATTGTTCACAACATGGATACCACTGATAACCGGGGCAGTGCTATCGATTCCCCATTCCGCATTCATCCATGTAGGATTCGGTGTGTCTGTAGTGTCAAAACGTAGGATACCTCGTTGATTCACCCAGAGGTAGCCGTGTTCGCCCAGGTGGTCTATTTCCCAGATTTCCGTATTGGCATTAGCCAGATTAATGTCCTTGAGTATGGTGGGAGCCATATTCCCGGAACTGTATTCCCAGAGTGCCCGGGCGTCGTCCGTATCCATTCCCTGGAATATATATTGTGTGCCGATGCGTTCCAATTGCTTGTTACCCAATGCGTTTTCGGTCATGACGCTATTCACCGCTGTTACCGGTTCAAATACTTCGAGGGCAGTATTCCAGCGAAAAAGTTGGTTAGCGCCCCCGGCGGCAGGATAGACTTCGACATGAACTGCCCCATCCAGTATTTTAACAGCACTGGTTTTTTCATCGACTCCGGGCAGGATGTCGAAATTCGCGAAAACTGCGCCATTGACCGGGTTGATTTTTTTCAATTTTTTTGAGCCACTGGCAATGTAGTACACCTCATTTTCGAAACAGGCACTCTGGGAGCCCAATATGTTATCGTATCCCAAGGGCTGTATTTGATCGGTGGCGTCATTATAGGCGCACAAAGTGTACTCCGGTGGCGTTGTGAAATTGAGGTATAAACTGATTACCAACCTGTTGCCGCAGGAAATCATCGACCGAAAATTCAGGCTTGTGGTGATACCGGCCGGCATCGGCAATTCATGCAGGGTACCTGAAACAGGGTGATAACGAAATAAACGAACGAGATCCTGGTCGTTTTTTGCTAGAAAATAAAGCGCGTTGTTGTGCACAACGAGCGAGCTGGGGTTCCAGTCACTGGTACTGATACCGGCTGTAAAGTTGATTTCTTCCACAGATTCGCTGCTCAAATCCAGGCTATATAAGCTGCGTCCTTGTGCTGTTGCAGCCATATAATACAACTTCCCACCCAGCAATGTGATGTTGTTGTTGACTATACTCTGGTCGGCTATTTGCCAAAGCAGCCGGGACACGGGATCATAGCAGAAAATACCCTCGTAATTACTGCCATACACCCTGCCCTGGTAGCCTGCCTGCATCCAAAGGTCGCTGCCACCACCACCCGGCTCCAGGTCGGCTATCATACGGGTTTCCGTTGTAGCAGGATCGTACACCCAGGGTTCTCCGCCATGGCAGCCGTCGTCGGCATCGAAATAGAGCCTGCTTTCATAGGCGAACATTTGCTGGATTGCAGGGTCGTCGGGAGCAGTGTTGAGGTCAAATTCGAGATGGGCCTGGGCGCGCAGTGGCATTTGCGCTGTCAAGAGTAGAACAGACAGTACAACATTGGATTTTATCATATGTAGTTATTGGTTATTGGTTATTCGTTATTGGTGTTCATAATCAGGCATTTACAAAGAATTTAGCAGGTATGTTTTGCCTGTTATTTTTTTATCGAAATCGCCACTACCCGGCCGCTCGCCAAGATAGCGCCGGAAGCGTTTTTGAGGTAAACGAACAGCATCCCCTCCGGCAAATCGCCGCGCTCCACCAGCATTTTGTCGCCCGAAAAAGCCTGGCGCCGCAACAATCGCCCGCTGGCATCGGTGACTTCGAGGTTCAATCCTGCGCTAGGGACAGGTTGGTTCGAAGCCACTCCGTCGCTTAGAGCCACCCAAAAACGCTCCGAAAACGGATTGGGCGAACACAGCAGTGCAGGTGTCTTTTTGTTTGCAAGATCTGAAATGCCCGACACCTGCGGCAACCCCACGGTATGCCAGGTTTCATTGGTCATCACCGGCAGATTGAAGTCGAAATAAATGCCTGCGCGGTTGCGGATCACTTCCCCGTCGGGGTTGTCCGCTTTTTGCCGGATGGCGTATTTTACAAAACCGTGCGAAGTGGCTTCGTTAATATTCGAGTCGGGCAACATGATGTTATTGAAGGTAAAAACCAGTTCGTTCGAGTCGCGCACATTCATCACAACGGCGTGGCTGGCAGCGCCGAGTTGCAGTGTTTCAATATTCAAAAAGGGCGAAATGGTATCGCGGATCACCACCGTGAATGCCGTGTCAGTGCCTGTGTTCTGAAAACGGATCAGGTATTCGAGCGGTTCGGTTTTGTCTATATGATGCCCCGCTCCGATGCCCTCCGGGAAACCGGTTTTGTCGTTGGGATCGAAGGAACCGATATTACGCAGGCACAATTGATCGCGGCTGGGTTCATAGGCCTGGTATTCGTAACTGTAAGGCAGATAGCCGCTGTCGTCGCAGTTGAGCAGCACCGACTGCGCGTACCCCGAACCAAAAGGATAACCCGCTTCCTGCGGCACCCGCAGCAACAGTGTCGCGTCGCCCGGCGTGGCTATTTTTTTAGTAAAAATGCCACCCGCCGGGAGTTGAAAATTACCCTCCGTCACCAGCAAAGAATCAAAACCGGTCCAGATGCCGCGCCAAATCTGCCATTTGCGGGGCAATGCCATATCGCCTGCACCTGTGTTTTTTATTTCCAGTAAAATGGAATCGCCCAGACATTCCAGACTTGTGCTGATAACAGGACCCTGCCAGCCCGAGCAAGCTGCATCGGGAAAAATTTTGGCTTCCGTGCAGTGCATCTGGCTTAGCGGCGCTTCGCAGGACACCAGCAGGTCGAGGTAGATGGTGGCGTTGGCGTTGGCCGCCACCGTGCCGAGTTCGAATGTCAGCGTATCGCCCGACTGCGAAGCGATGGGCGCCGAAGTGCCCAGTACTTCCAGATAAGGGTCGAGCGCCAGTTCGATATATGCATTGGCGGCGGCTTGTGTGCCAGTATTCCGGTACGAAACCGCCATTTTAGTCTGGAAACAACGGCGCAGCAGCGGCACCGCTACATCTATTTCTAGGCGCGGACAAAGAACGGCGGGTTTGATGGCGATGTTTTTACCACCAATATTACCGGAACTTGGCATGGCGGGCACCGAAACGGGCAAGGTGCAGGGTTCCCAGAGATCGTTGGGCGCAACCGCGCTGACCTGGTATTCGCCGGCCTTGGACAGTATCCGATAATAACCCGTTTGATCGGACATACCGTATTTGGTCTGGCCGTTTGCGCCGACGGATTTGACCATAAAACGGCTCAATCGAGGCTCGGTAAAAGCCAGGGTGCAGTCGTCGACCACGTCTGTGCCGACCGAGCCGCCGATGGTAAGGAACTGGCCACTCGGCTCGCCGGTGCGCCACACGCCGTCGCCGCTGGCAAACCAGAGCCG
>JAKQJD010000191.1 GCA_029561355.1 Bacteroidota bacterium
AGAACGGGCGTGCAATTTCAGGCCGAAAGCCAGGTCGCCTTTTTCAGGTTTATATTCCGGGTGCTCGGGTGTTTTGGTGACGCCGTCGACGATCACGAAATGTTTTTTGGTAAAAATCGTATCGCCGATAATGGCTTCGTATTTATTCCATTGCAGGCTGTCTTCCTGTTGCTTCGCAAATTCCGGATCAAGTTCCGCTTTGGGGAGGGACGAAACGTGGGTGAAAATATCGTAGTTCCAGTAGTGTTGTGTAGACGGGTTGCTGGCTACCACTTTGGAAAACTGCCGGTCGTACATCACATTGGGGCGCAGTACGAATTCTTCGCCGATCGGGTTGCCGTTCGCATCGCGGCGGTTGAATTGAACGGAGAACGTACGTGTTTGCCGCTCCATGGTATCCTTCAGGTAAGCCACCGTAAAGTCTTTGATCGGCATAGGCGACTGTTTCAGCAGCAGTACGTTTTTATTCAGTTCGTCCGAATCGGCGCCTTCGATCAGGCCGTCCATGGCGAATGAATTGGAAGAAATCCATGCCTTGCCCAGTCCGGTACTCAGAACTCCCAGCAATAAAACCCCGAAACCGAAGTGCGAAACCGCCGAACCGGCCAGTTTCAGGTTGCCTTTGAGAACGGTGATGAGGTAATCGAGGTTGGCGGAAATCGCGAACATGCCTGCAAAAAGATACGTATACAACTGCCAGGCGCGTACTTCGATCCACATCGTATTCAGCAGCGTGAGCGCCAGTGCGCCCAGCGCGGCGATGCCCATATGCGTGGCGAATTTTTTCGACACCATTTTCCAGTTGCGTTCGCTGTAGCGCATGAACTGCCCGATACCGGTCAGCAAGCCGATAAATACCGCGATCCACAATTGATACCGGTTGTGGTGCTCTATCGGGTCTTTCAGTGCAGCGCCGATGTAATCGGGGTTGAACGACTGTACAATTTTATTCCACACCGGCAGCGAAGTGGCGCCAGTAATCAACACGGCGGAAAAAAACAATACCAGCGACCCGATGAACATCCAGAATTCGCGGCTCGTAGCACTCTCCTCCCCTTTCACGTCGGGCACTTCCTTGTAACGAACCAGCCAAAGCACAATGCCGAGTATGGAAAAGACAGCCATAAACAGCACCAACTGAAACCCGAGGCCCATTTCGGTAAATGCGTGCGCGGAAGTATCGCCCAGGATACCGCTGCGCGTCAGATAAGTGGAATACAGGATCAGAATGAAAGTAAGCAGGTAAAAGGAATACGTGCTTCGGATAGAAAAACCCGTTGCACGAGCCACCAGGTTGGTGTGGATACCTGCCACCAGCGTCAGCCAGGGCACGAGGGACGTGTTTTCCACCGGGTCCCAGGCCCAGTAGCCGGCAAAAGACAGCGCTTCGTAGGCCCAGGCGCCGCCCATCAGAATACCGGTACCGAGAATGGCTCCGGAAAACAGCGACCAGTTCAGGGCCGGCCGCAGCCACTCCTTGTGTTCCCGCGTCCAGAGGCCTGCAATGGCGAAAGCGAATGGAACGACCGTGCTCGCGAAACCCAGGAACAGGGTCGGCGGGTGAATGGTCATCCAGTAATTTTGCAGCAGCGGGTTTAGCCCGTTGCCTTTTATTTTACCGAGGTAATCTGCCTGGTTGAAAATCGGCGCATCCATGGTATCGCGCAGGAGGTCGAACGGACTTGCGCCCAGCCGGAAATCACCGAACCACAATCCGAGGATCATACTTGCAATAAAGACTTCCGCCAGCGCAATCACGGCCAGCACCGGCGTTTCCCATTTCCCGGAACGCAGCATCAGTACCACGCCCAGCACCACGTGCCAGAAACTCCAGAGCAGAAAACTGCCCTGCTGTTCTTTCCAGAAGGCTGAAAAAATATACTGCTTCGGCAGGTCGTCGGAAATGTTGGCCCAGGCGTACTGGTACTCGTACATTTTTCCGGACAGGATATAGAACAAGGTGCCGATTATACCCAGCAGCGCCAGTCCGTGCAGCAGAAACCCGAAACGCCCGAGGTTGCGCCAGCCGTCGTAAGCGGCTGTGTTTCTGTGTTTTGTAGCAAAAAAATACGCAAATGAAGCCAGCAGTGCGGCTACGAAAGAAAGTACCACACAAAGGTGGCCCAATTGACCTGGCAACAGGTGTTCACCAATATATTCCATGCGAGATGTCTAGTGTTGGAAATGGGTGCGCAAAAGTACGTGTTTCGTGTATCGTATTTCGTGTTTTGTATTTTGTATTTCGTGTTTCGCGTTTTGAGCGCTTCCAAACACGAAATACCAGACACGAAACACGAATTAGCCCTACATTTCGCCGGTTTTTTAAACACCTGCACATTTTGACGCCAGACAATACCAAATTCGAAGCCTTTCGCAACCGCCTCACCAAGGTGTACAAGCATATCGGGAAATGGGCCCGCAAACAGGAAATCACCTGCTTCCGGGTGTACGACGACGATATGCCCGATTTTCCGTTGGCAATCGATCGCTATGAGGCCATCGCGCACGTGTCGGAATATGCACGGCCGCATGGCATGGAGCCCGACGAACACGCGGCCTGGCTGGACGGCTGTATCGCGGTAATCAGCGAAGTGCTGGATATTTCGCCTGAACTGATTTACCTCAAATTCCGCCAGCGCCAGAGCGGGTTGCAACAGTACGAGCGATTCGCTCGTACCAATTCCGAATATATCGTACGGGAAAACGGACTGCGTTTTATGATCAGACCGGCCGACTATCTCGACGTGGGTCTGTTTCTGGACCATCGCAACACCCGTAAAATGGTGATGGAGGAAGCCAAAGACAAGCAAGTGCTGAATTTATTCGCCTACACCGGCTCTTTCACGGTGTACGCGGCGGCAGGCGGGGCGGCGGGTACGCTCACCGTGGATATGAGCAATACGTACCTGCAATGGGCCGACCGCAACATGACGCTCAACGGTTTCTCGGGCGACGAGCACCGTTTCCTGCAGGCCGACGTGTTGCAATGGCTGCGGCAACCCACGGGCGAGCGTTTCGACCTGATCGTGATCGATCCGCCTACTTTTTCCAACAGCAAACGGATGTACGGCACACTCGACGTGCAACGCGACCACGTGGCACTGCTCGAATCCGTGCTCCGCCTCTGCAAACCGGGCGGCACGGTGTATTTTTCTACCAATTACCGGCGTTTCAAAATGGAAGCCGAGGAGATACGGGCTACCTCCATTCAGGAGATTACCCAGCAAACCATTCCGGCCGATTTCAGGAATGAACGGATACACAAGTGCTTCAGGATCAAGAAGTAACTACAACGCTGCAAC
>JAKQJD010000463.1 GCA_029561355.1 Bacteroidota bacterium
GTCATTCAAAACGCTTCACTTCCCGAACAACAGGTGCTCGTCGGTACGATCTTGGATATTTCTACAAAAGTGCAGGACGCAAATGCAGGAAGCCCCGCTGTGATTGTCATGGGAGAAGTGGTGCGTAACAGATTCGAACTGGAACAAATACTCGTTTCGAATCAGTCGTGATCGATATAAAAATCGTACAAATGCCTCATTACCACCCTGATAACTGATAACTGATAACTAATAACGAACAACAAATGACACCCACATTTCCTCCGCCGCCTGTCGGTTTCGACGAAAAGTTGCTGGAGCAACTGGCACAGCACAATACGCTGCAACAAATGTGGTTGAGCGGCTACCTGTACGGCATTGCTTCCAGAGCGGGGCAATCCGCTCCGGTCGTTTCCGTCGAAGCACCGGCGCCGGCCGGCGCCACGCCCATTGCGCCTGTTGCAGCGTTGCCGCAGGTGGCCATTCTGTACGGTTCCCAAACCGGAAACAGTAAAAAAGTGGCGCATCAGTTGTCTACCAAAGTAAAAGAACGTGGTTTTCAGGCGCTGGTGGCCGACCTGAATGATTACCCGACCAAGAACCTGAAATCGGAAAAAATTGTGTTGCTGGTCATCAGCACCCAGGGTGAAGGTGAACCGCCGATCGCCGCCGAAGAATTTTATAAATGGCTGAACGGTCCGCGCGCACCGCAACTGGAAGGCCTGCAATTTTCCGTATGCGCATTGGGCGACCGCAGTTATGTGCAGTTTTGCCAGACCGGAAAAGACATGGATGCCCGCCTGGAAGCGCTGGGCGCCAAACGTTTGTCCAATCGTGTCGATTGCGATGTCGATTTTGAAGATGCAGTAGAAGGCTGGTTTACGGAAGTATTGCAAAAATTGCCTGCTCCGGCCGCTGCTCCTGTTGCGGTTGCTACCAATGGCGCATTGTCAAACGGCCACGCAGTTTTGTCGCCTGTTGCAAAAATTGCTACTACTTCATACGACCGCAAAAAACCGTTCGCTGCGCCTGTTCTGGAAAAAATCCAACTCAACGGCCGCGGCTCGCAAAAAGAAACCTGGCACCTCGAACTCTCGCTCGAAGGTTCCGGACTCACGTTCGAGCCGGGCGATTCGCTGGGTATTTACGCGACAAATCCGGAGCCGCTGGTGAAAGAAGTGCTTTACACGGCTATGTTGAACGGCAATAAAGTGCTGACATTCAACGGAAAAGAAGACGAATTCCGGCACATCCTGCTGCGCGACGTGGAATTGAGCGTGCTTACTCGCGAAGTGGTGGAAAACTACGCCAACTGGACCAATAACACAAAACTCAAGTCCCTGCTAGAAGATAATACTGCCCTGAAAAACTTTCTCTGGGGCCGCAATGTGGCCGACCTGCTGCGCGAATTTCCAGCGGCCCTGTCCGAAGCGACCCTGCTCGGTTTCCTGCGCAAAATGCCGCCGCGTTCGTATTCCATCGCATCCAGCCTGCTGGCGCACCCCGATGAAGTGCACCTTACGGTAGCCGCAGTACGATACGATTTCAACGGCCGGCCACACCAGGGTGTCGCCTCTACCTTCCTCGCCGACCGCATAAAAGCGGGCGAAACCGTACCCGTTTTTGTAGAACACAACGAGTATTTCAAATTGCCTGCCGACGATGCCACCGACATCATCATGGTGGGGCCGGGCACCGGCGTCGCGCCTTTCCGCGCTTTCGTGGAAGAACGCAGCGAACGCAGCGCCTCGGGCAAAAACTGGCTGTTTTTCGGCAACCCGCACTTCGAAACCGATTTCCTTTACCAGATCGAGTGGCTCAACCACCTCAAACGCGGCACCCTCGACCGCCTCGACGTGGCTTTCAGCCGCGATCAGCAGGACAAAATTTACGTACAGAACCGCCTGGCCGAGCGTTCGCGCCTCATTTTCGAACGCCTGGAAAACGGCGCCCACTTTTATGTCTGCGGCGACAAAAACCGTATGGCTTCCGATGTGCAACAGGTTGTCACCCAAATCATTGCGAAAGAAAGTGCTAAAGGAGACGAATACGCTGCCGAGTATCTGAAGAATCTGAAAAAACAGCGCCGGTACCTCGAAGACGTGTACTAGGAGCGTGTTTTGTGTTTGGTTTTTTGTGTTTGGATTGTGATGGGTTGTTAACCCGGGTTCTGATCGCAAATGATGGGCAAATACCTGCCTGAAAATCACCCATTGTTTATTGGTTTCGTTGGAAAAAAATGTTGAAAAGCCTTCAGCAGTAGATCGCTACATGTTTAAATTTAAAAAAGTCCATTAATTTAATAGACTTATAAATATCATCCGTACATTTGTGACACAATTACTTGAACACTCTTGTATGAAAACTCACCCGCTATTTCTGAGGCCCTATTGTTGACGGTTTTTGCACTGCCGTAGCAAAAGAAAGCACCCTG
>JAKQJD010000192.1 GCA_029561355.1 Bacteroidota bacterium
AGTTTCCAGTTTTCCCACAACCGATTGAAGTTCCAATTCCCGTTCCCGTTTCTTTTCCAGGGAGGTTTCGGATAAATAGGATTTTCGCAATTCTTCTATATCGGAAATGAGCCGGGTGATTTCGTCGAGCGATTCTTTTTCCGCTTCGCTGCGGGTTTTGGTGTTGGGTTTAACGGAGAATTTGGAGAGGTCCAGGTCGGCACGAGTTAGTTGACTTAATGATCCGAGTATGCTATAATTCACCCTATTGATTTCCCTGGAACTGCTCGGATCAATGATACCACTTTCTTGTTGTTTGTAAATATCGTTTAATCGATTTGCCTGCAAAGTGAGACCGCCCTTTATTTGACTTTTTGCATCGACAACCTCCAGCAATTCATGAATGGCCGTTCGAGATTCCCCGTCCGCAATTTTATCCTTTATGCCATCAATAAATATCTGAAAAATAAAATCCTGATCTTTGTCGCTTTCCGGCGGTTCCGGCGGTTCCGCCTCCGCCTCTTTCGGTTCCTCCATCGCCGGCGGCTCCATCGGCGGCATTCCCACATTACTTTCTGCCCGCGGCTCTATCAAAAACTCCCCGCCTTCATCACCCGCAATCGACAAAGAACTGGCCAGTACTCCCGTTAAAACCGAGGCCAATTCCCGCGCGCTCACTTCGCCCAACGTATTGTTTATCAGCCAGTTAGTTAAATGCGGCGTGAAACGCGCATCCCACTCTGCACCGATCCGGTACAGCGCCCAGCGCGAGGCAAACGAAGCGCGTTCGGAGCCGGTGCCACGCGTCTGGCTGAACAGTCGAGACTGCAAATGATTGTCCACGATCAGCAGCGCATGTTTGGCTTTCATCGAAGAGAATTTGGCAAAAACCTCCGGCAACGGAATATAGGCGTTGTCGTAACTGCGCAGGTCGCCTTCGGGCAGGCCGTCGCCGGTCCAGCCGTTGAAATAGACGATCACGCAGTCTTCGGGGGCAGTGGTTTTGCACAAATTTTCCAGCCCTTCGAAAATAGCATCCCGGGTGGCTTCCTCATTGACTACACCCGTAATCGATTGATAATCATATTTTTGTGCCAGCACCTTTGCCAGGTCCCTGCACTCGTCCAGGGCGCCGGGGCGGGGCGGGTAATTGTACTGTGCATCATACTGTTCGATGACGATATTGAACAGGTGTTTGCGGCTTACGGCGCGCGTGGTATTTTTCGTAAAATCGTCGAAATATGCCCGGATCGCCCCGATACCCTGCAATGCTACTTCCAGCGGCGGCGATTTCAGCGGGTTGTTGTTCAGTTTGATGTCTTTCAGCAGCGGCAGTTCGGCGATTTCGGAAGGCAGCGTTTCGATCTGGCAATCGTTCAGATCGAGGTTTTCGAGTTCTTTCAGGAGCCGGATGCCGGAGGGCAGGCGCGCAATATTGTTTTTGCTTAGGAACAGTGTTTTCAGCAACGGCAATTCCATCACTTCCGGCGGGAACTCCGTGAATCGGTTGCTTTGCAGATCGAGCAGGGTGAGTTGGCGAAAGGAAGCCAGCCCGTAGCCCGTCATCAGTTCGTTTTGCGAAAAATACAGGGATTCGAGCTGGGTGCACAGGCCTAGTTCGGGTGGCACGGACTGGAATTTGTTGTCCCACAAGTTTAAAGTTCGCAAGTCGGGCGCAATTTGTGCGAAATTCGGCGGCAACGCGTTCAATCCCAACCGGCTCAGGTCGAGCCGGCTGCTGTTTTCCTGAAGCGCTGCTTCTATTCGTTCGGATGCGAGTGCGAGTGGGGACATTTTTGGTTGTTGGTTGTTTACAGGGATAACTCCTGTTTCCGGCATCTGATTTTACTCCAACAAAGAAACACAAAACCACCCATTTCGCCAAAATGCCGAGATTTGCCGTGTAATCTACGCATCTCACTTCTCACCTCTCACTTCTCACTTCTACCACATGCCCCTCGTTTCCCCCTTACCCTCCGACCACGACGCCGAAGTTGCCGAACTGGCGCGTTTTTTCAACGAAACCCTCGGATTCTGCCCCAATTCCGTGCTCACCATGCAACGCCGCCCGGCCATTGCCAAGGCATTTATCGGCCTGAACAAAGCTGTCATGGAAAACCGGGGCCGCGTAACCAGCGATCTGAAGCGCCTGATCGGGTACCTGGCCTCGCTGACGGCGGGATGCCAGTACTGCCAGGCGCATACCATCCGGGCGGCCGAACGCTACGGCGCCGATGCAGAAAAAATGGAGCACATCTGGGAATTTCGCACCCATCCGGCGTTTTCGGAAGCCGAACGGGCGGCGCTCGATTTCGCGGTGGCCGCGTCCGCCGTGCCCAACAGCGTGGATGCGGATATTTCGGAACGTTTACATTTGCACTGGGACGATGGAGAAATCGTGGAAATCCTGGGTGTCATTGCACTTTTCGGCTACCTTAACCGCTGGAACGACAGTATGGGAACCTCCCTGGAAACACCTGCGCAGGCTGATGGGGAACGATATTTGAGCGGGCAGGGATGGACGGGAGGAAAACATGTGTAGGGTTTATGGGTTTATGAGGTTTATGGGTTTATGAGGTTTATGAGGTTTATGAGGTTTATGGGTTTATGGGTTTATGGGTTTATGGGTTTATGGGTTTATGGGTTTATGAGTTTATGGGTTTATGAGTTTATGAGTTTATGGCCGCTCGGACGGCTGACGATCTCCTCTTTTCCCGAGCGGCCATAAACTCATAAACCCATAAACCCATAACCTCATAAACCCATAAACTCATAAACCCCTCAATACGCCTGCACCACCGGAATCTCTTCCGCCTCACTGCTTTTGCCCACACCACCCAGCGCATTTTCCAGGTCCTCTATCAGATCTTCCACGTCTTCCACCCCGATGCTGAGCCGGATGAGCGAATCGGTAAGCCCGACTTTCAGGCGTTCTTCCCGTGGAATACTGGCATGGGTCATGCTGGAGGGGTGACCGATGAGCGACTCTACGCCGCCCAGCGATTCGGCGAGGGTAAACAAATGCGTGCTGCTCAGTATACGCGTCGCGTTTTCAACGGAATTGTCTTTCAGGTCGAAAGAAACCATGGCGCCGAACATGCGCATCTGTTTCCGCGCGATCTCGTGGTTGGGATGTGTGTCGAAGCCGGGCCAGTACACTTTGGCCACTTTAGGGTGATCGGCGAGGTAGCGCGCAATGACGGCAGCGTTTTCGCAGGCTCTTTGCACGCGCAGGTGCAGGGTTTTGATACCGCGCAGCACCAGAAAACAATCCTGCGGACCAGGAATGGCCCCCGTTGCGTTCTGCAAAAAATGCAGGCGTTCGGCCAGTCCGGCATCTTTCACGATCAGGCAGCCGTGCACCACGTCGGAGTGCCCGCCGATGTATTTGGTAGCGGAATGCAGCACGATATCGGCGCCGAGGTCGAGCGGATTTTGCAGGTACGGAGAAGCGAAAGTATTGTCGACGCAGGTAAGAATGCCACGGCTGCGGGCGATGGCGCATACGGCCGCGATATCTACAATATTCAGCATGGGGTTGGTCGGCGTTTCGATCCAGATCAGTTTGGTATCCGGGCCGATCTCCTGCTCCACATTGGAGGCGGTGTACATATCGACAAAACGGCTTTTCAGTCCCCACTGACTGTACACACGTACCATCTGGCGATACGAACCTCCATACAAGTCGTTGACAGCCAGTATTTCATCGCCGGATTTGAATAATTTCATCACGGCGTCCTGGGCAGCCAGCCCCGAACTGAAACAAATGGCGTCGACCCCGTTTTCGAGGGCAGCCAGGTTTTTTTCCAGTGCCGAGCGCGTCGGGTTTTGCGTGCGGGCGTATTCGAAGCCCTTGTGCTCGCCGGGACTAGTCTGCGCATAGGTAGACGTCTGGAAAATCGGAGTCATCACGGCGCCGGTACCCGGATCGGGTTCGATACCCGCATGGATCACTTTCGTGGCAAATTTCATCAGGATATAACTTTTTTTTCGCTTCCTGCGATTACAGGTTGGAAGCCGAAGTGTTTAAATGGTAAAGGAGCGCAAAGATACGGCGCTTGCCGGAAAGAAGCACTGTATGTGAATCATATGAAAGTATCTTGCTAAAAACCAGAGAATTTACCCTCAAATGCTTTTTTGCTCTTTTCTTTGTGCCGGGAATCCCCATTTTATGAAAAGTTTGGTGAAGCCTCCCTCTTGTTCAATTTGAAGAGTCCGCCATTCGGAGGGCCAATGCCCAAAATCCAAAACATTGAGGATTATTCATGTACACTCTTATACTTGGCTTCATTACCTCTTTTACCCTGACCTACCTGATCATACCGATCATTATCAGGGTAGCAAAAGAAAGGCGTCTATACGACGCCCCTAACGAGCGCAGCGCACATGTCGAACCGACACCGTCACTGGGTGGCATCGCTATTTTCGCAGGTACGGTTTGCGCCATCGTTCTCTGGACTCCAATGGAGGCTTTCGGGGTACTGCAATATATTCTGGCTGCTTTTATTCTCATTTTTTTAACCGGCATTCTCGACGATCTGGTGCCCATGTCGCCTACCAAAAAACTGAGCGGGCAAATGCTGGTTTCTATCATTCTGGCTTATAAAGCCGATGTGCGCATTACCAGCCTTTTCGGCTTGTTCGGCATCGAACAACTGCCCGAAATGACCAGTTTTTCGCTATCCATCATTGCCATTATCGGAATTATCAATGCTTTCAACCTGATCGACGGCATCAACGGGCTTGCGGGCAGTATCGGGCTGTGGGTGTGCCTGATCTGGGGCAGCTGGTTTGCGTTTACCGACACGCCGGCTATGGCAGTCCTTGCTTTCTCGCTGGCAGGCTCGATTGTGGCTTTTTTGAAATACAACCTGTCACCCGCAAAGATATTTATGGGCGATACGGGGTCGCTTTTTATAGGCATGGTATGTGCCATTCTGGCGATCAATTTTATTGAAATCAATACACGTCCCATTTCGGAAATCCCGATGCGTTTCGATGCAGCGCCTGTGATTGCCGTTGGTGTGCTGATCTTTCCACTGTTCGACACGGTACGGGTGTTTGCCCGAAGAATTCTGAATGGGAAATCTCCGTTTTCACCCGATCGCAACCATATTCACCACCTGTTGCTCAATATAGGTTGTACGCATTCGCAGGCCACTATACTGCTGGTGGGCGTCAGTGTGTTTTTTACAGCAATAGCACTCTTGCTACACAATATCGGCACCTTTCCGCTGCTGCTGGTTTTGATAGGCCTGGCATGGCTGCTGACCGAAACCCTGAGCCGTTGGGAAAGGAAAAAAAGGCTGGAGAAACAAAGGGCGGACAATCCAACGGTCCTTTAGCGCATGTTGAGATTTCCATTAAATACTGATAATCAACCCTTTATAAAACCCGACAGGAGAGGCCGGCGCCGGAAACAACTCATATCATCAACCTACTTTTCACTTGCAAGACAGTTCGGCCTACAGCAAAGCATGGCGGCGTTTTCGCCGGAATACTCCCGCAGTAGCGGGGTTGTGCTTCATTGTACTGGCGGCAGGTATCGCACTTTTCGGGTACCTGCTGGCGCCCGATCATACGCCCGACGCCAATATGCAAATAAGCGAACTGGCCCTGCGCGAACCGGGTTTCCAGGCCGAATTATTGCCCATCCACCTGGCCCGCGATCCGGAACCGGCAAATTTATGGAAACGCATTGTGTCGGGCGCGCCTGCTGCCGTCCGTTTGATACCTGTTGAAACCGAAAGCGTTCAATTGCGGGAAGACAGTGTTTATTTCAGCCGGACGGGAGGCAAAGGGAAACAGGATGCCGTGCATCTGACTGCTCTTTTTTCTTCGGTACGCGACAGCATTGTAAAAACGGGCAACGCTTACGTTTTTTATGACGCGTCAGGACAGGCGCAGCGCCTCGATCGTTCAGTTTTAGCCCAACAAGTCCAATCGGGCGCCGTCGTGGAACACCGCACCTTCTGGCTCGGAACCGATAAATTCGGTCGCTGCATCCTGAGTCGCCTGCTGCTGGGGTTTCGCATTTCCCTGCTCGTAGGCGGTATTGCCGTATTGATTTCGCTCACGATCGGACTGTTCATCGGCGCTATCGGCGGCTATTTCGGTGGCCGCGTCGACGATGCAGCGATGCTGCTCATCAATACCGTCTGGTCCATCCCTACCCTGCTGCTGGTGTTTGCCATTGTGCTGGCGCTGGGGCGCGGCATCGGCATCATTTTCCTGGCAGTGGGCCTCACAATGTGGGTCGACGTGGCCAGGGTGGTGCGCGGACAGGTACTGGCCCTGCGCGACCTGCCATTTGTGGAAGCGGCCCAGAGTATGGGTTTCGGCGCCGGCAGAATTATTTTCCGGCACATACTTCCCAATCTGATGGGGCCGGTACTGGTTGTGGCTGCCGGCAATTTCGCAACGGCCGTTCTGGTCGAATCGGGCTTGAGTTACCTCGGTTTCGGCGTTCAGCCTCCCGCGCCTTCCTGGGGCTCCATGCTCAATGAAAATTACGGCTATGCCCTCGGCGGAAAACCGCTCATGGCGCTCGCACCCGCACTGGCCATTGCCGTTACGGTACTGGCTTTTAATTTGGTGGGGAACGGGCTGCGGGACGCGCTTGATGTTAGAGAAGTGAGAGGGTGAGAAAAGTGAGAGAGGTGAGAAAAGTGAGAGAGTGAGAGGGTGAGAGAAGTGAGAGTTCGTAGAGTACACCGCTCCGCCCATGCCTTCCTTGGAACAATGCCAATGGCGAAGCGGTGTACTCTACGAACTCTCACTTCTCTCACCTCTCTCACTCTCTCTCACCTTTCTCACTTCTCTTCCTGCGTCCACGGCGCGTGCGAGCGTTTTTTCCCGCTCAAAAAAGTATACATAGCCGGAATTACGAACAGGGTCAGCAGCAACGAGAACAACAGTCCGCCTACCACGACTACACCCAGTCCGATACGGCTGGTGGCAGCCGCGCCGAGCGACATAGCGATAGGCAACGCGCCCAGCGCGGTCGCCAGGGTAGTCATCAGGATCGGGCGCAGACGCGCCTGTGATGCTTCCGAAACGGCTTGTTTTTTATCCATGCCGGCGTCGCGTTTCTGGTTGGCAAATTCGACGATCAGAATCCCGTTTTTGGTAACCAGGCCGATCAGCATGATCATACCGATCTGGGAGAAAATATTGAGCGTATTGCCCGTAACATACAGACTCAGGAAAGCGCCGGCGAGCGCCAGCGGTACCGTCAGCATGATGATGAACGGGTCGCGGAAACTTTCGAACTGAGCAGCCAGGATCAGGTAAATAAGTCCCAGTGCCAGCAGGAAAGCGAACGACGTATTCCCGCTGCTTTCCTGGAAGTCGCGCGAGGGGCCGCTCAGGTCGGTATCGAACGTATCGTCTAGCAGTTTACTGGCGATGCCTTCCATAGCGTCGATGCCTTCGCCGAGGGTTTTGCCGGGCGCCAGCGATGCGCTGATGGTAGCGGCTTTGTAGCGGTTGTAGTGGTACAACTGCGGCGGGCTGCTGGTTTCTTCGAAGTGCACGATGTTGTCGAGTTGCACCATTTCGCCGCGGTTGTTGCGCACAAAGAGAGAAGCAAGGTCGATGGGTTCGTCGCGGTTTTCGCGGTCTACCTGGCCGATAACCTGGTATTGTTTGCCGTTTTGCAGGAAATAGCCGAAACGGCGACCGGAAAGCGCCAGTTGAAGCGTCTGGCTCACGTCGAGCACGTTCACACCGAGTTCGGCCGCTTTCAGACGGTCGATGGTCACCTGAAGTTCGGGTTTGTTGAATTTCAGGTTCACGTCCACATTCGCAAACGTGGGATCCTTGCGGGCTTCTTCGAGGAATTTGGGGACCACCTCTTTCAGTTTTTCAAAATTCAGGTTTTGCAAAACGTATTGCACGGGCAGCCCTTGTCCGAAACCGACGGTGATCGTTTGTTCCTGGTTGGGAAACATACGCGCTTCGGGCATTTTTTTGGTCATTGCCAGCAGTTTGGCGTAAATCTCCGCCTGGCTCCTGTTTCTGTCCTCCGGATCGGTGAGCAGCAGACTCACAAAACCTGAATTGGTGCTCGCAGTACCGAATCCCGGCGCCGTAATCCCGAACACCATGTTTTTTTCCGGAATAGAATCCATGATACGTTTGGAGAGATCATAAATGATCGTTTCCATTTTATCGTAGTCGGTACCCTCCGCGGCGGTCAGGTTGGTGCGGATAATGCTGCGGTCTTCCAATGGAGCGAGTTCCGATTTCAGTTGTCCCTGAAAAAACCAGATCATGGCGAAACACGCCCCGAGCATGACCAGACTCAGCCACCTCATATGCATAAAACTGCGCAGGGCATTTCCGTACACGCGGTCCATCCCCTTGAAGAACGGTTCCGTGGCGTTGTAAAAACGGCCGTGTTCCTTCAGGTTGCCGCCCAGTTTTACGTTCAGAACGGGGGTCAGCGTCAGCGATACGAATGCAGAAATGAGTACGGCGCCTGCCACCACGATCCCGAATTCGCGGAACAGCCGCCCTGTGAACCCTTGCAGGAATACCACCGGAATGAACACCACAGCCAACGTAATGGACGTACTGATAACGGCAAAAAAGATCTCTTTGGTTCCTTCCCGCGCAGCCGTCCACTTGTCCATGCCCGCTTCTATCTTCTTAAAAATATTTTCCGTCACCACAATCCCGTCGTCGACCACAAGGCCGGTAGCCAGTACGATCGCCAGCAGCGTCAGTACATTGATACTGAAGCCGAAAATGTACATGATGAAAAAAGCGCCGATCAGCGAAACGGGGATGTCGATCAGCGGTCGCAAGGCGATGATCCAGTTGCGGAAGAACAGGAAAATGATCAGCACCACGAGTCCGATAGCGATAAACAGCGTTTCGGTAACCTCGCTGATGGCACGCCGCACAAAACGCGTTTTATCGATACCCACGTTCATCACGATATCCGGCGGAAGTTCTTTTTGGATCTGTTCGTACCGGCGGTAAAATTCATCGGTAATTTCTACCCAGTTAGAACCCGGCTGCGGAATAACCGCCAGCGAAACGCCTTGAACCAGGTTGCGACGGGCGCCAGTTTCTTCGTTTTCGGGGCCGAGTACCGCTTCGCCGATATCGCGAAAACGCACAACGCCCTGTCCCGGCACTTCGCGGATGATCATGTCGTTGAAATCCGTATCGGTCTGGAGCCTGCCGAATGTTTTAACGGTCAGTTCGGTGGCGTCGCCGCGCACCTTGCCGCCGGGCAGTTCCACATTCTCGCGTTCGAGGGAGGAGAGTACGTCCTGCGCAGTGAGCCCGTAGGCATTCATACGCGACGGGTTCATCCACAGGCGCATGGAAGGGCGTTTGGAGCCGAAAATATTCACGGCCGAGACGCCTGGAATGGTTTGAATTTTTTCCAGGATGACGTTTTCCGCGTAGTCCGACAGTTCCATGATGTTGCGCGTACTACTCTGGATAGGTACGAACAGAATCGGGTCGCCGCTGGCATCGGCTTTGGTTACCACCGGTGGCGCGTCGATGTCCTGTGGCAGGTTGCGTTGCGCCTGGCTCACCTTGTCGCGCACGTCATTGGCGGCTTGTTCCAGTTCGACACCCAGGTCGAATTCTACCGTGATATTGCTCACGCCCAGTGCCGACGAACTCGACACGGTACGGATACCCGCAATACCGTTGATGGCTTTTTCCAGTGGCTCCGTAATCTGACTTTCCACGACGTCGGCACTGGCGCCGGTATAACTGGTCCGCACCGTAATATTCGGCGGATCGATGGCCGGATATTCGCGCACCCCGAGAAAACTGAAGCCGATAAAGCCGAACAAAACAATAAGGATACTCATTACCGTAGCCAGTACGGGGCGTCTCAGGGAAATGTCGGAAAGATTCATAAAGAGGGAAGGATTTTTGAGGATGCGAGGATTTGAAGATTGGAGGATTTGAGGATTCGAGTATTTGATTTCAGATACTCGAATCCTCAGATTCCCGAATCCTCAGATTCCCGAATCCTCAGTTCAATTTAAACGGCGCGACCATCCTGAATTCCGGGATGGTCACTTCAAAAAGGGAATCGTCGTCGCGGCGCGTCATCAGGTAAGTTCCCGACATTTTGCCGAATTCCGTGCTCAAATCGCAATAAGAGTCGTAGGAATGCGATTCTCCGGGCAGCAACACGGGTTGCAACCCGATTACACCTTCTCCTTCCACCTCGCGCACCTGGCCGTCGGAGTCGCGGATAACCCAGTGGCGGCGCAACAACTGCACTGTATCCGGACTTCCGTTTTCAATCGTAATATGATAGCCAAAAATGAACTTGGCGCGTCGAGGGTTTGAATGAAACGGCATGAATTGCGTTTCTACACTCACCGTAATGCCGTTCGTCGTAAAGATTTCCATGGCGCGAAGATTAGATGCGCAAACATATGTCAAAGAGGGGAAATCCTTTTTTGAAAAAATTGTTCAAAAAAGCAGGAATCTTTCTTTTTCACCATACCACACCGCTTCTCACCTCTCACTTCTAAAAACACGGGCGAAGCGGTACAATCTACGGACTCTCACCCTCTCACTTCTCACCGTCTCACTTCTCACCCTCTCACCTCTCACTCTCTAATCCTGTGAGCGAAGCGGCGTACTCGAAGTCGGCTCTCACTCTCTCACTTCTCACCGTCTCACTTCTCTTTATAGCCGTGTACTCGAAGTCGGCTCTCACTTCTCACCCTCTCACCTCTCACTTCTAAAAAAAAAGGGCCGGGTCCAGATTGCTCCGGCCCGGCATCAGGTAACGTTACTAAACACGGGTAATTATTTTCGGTCAAAGATTTTTGATGAAATCGATGACTTGTTGTTCGGTCGTTTTTTGGGGTTCGATGGTGGCCGAATTGGAGCCGCCCGTTACCGCGTCTTTAAATCCCATCCAGTACTGGCCACCCAGTTTGCTGATGCTCACCAGTTGTACAGGAAAACCTTGCGGTACAAAAGGTGCACAGAACCTGAAATCGGACGCTTCGTATTTCAGCGGCACTACCGAGTTCAGGTTATTAAACACCATATACGTTTTCGTGTTCTGGTCGGAAAACCCGAGCGGCAATTCCAGGCAGAAAGCACTGTTGGCTTCTTCCAGCATACGGCCCGCACAGATCCATTGAAGCGAGGGCGTGGACAACTCGTAGCCCAACTGAAAATCCGGGTTATTCGGAATGGTCCATTCGGCGTTGTTCACCGGCTCGCTGGTGCTGCTCCAGCCGGCAAATACGTCTGTCGTTACGGCGGAAGGGTTCGCAAACAGTTGATTGGCAAAAAGCGGCTGTCCGGCAGGGATCTGAATTTTCAGCAGGTTTCCCGGCGTCAGATGCAGTTCTTCCCCGTTGCAGGTAGCCTTCAGGTGCAGCATACGGGCGTTTTCCAAAACCTGGTTACTGCCAGTTACGGTGCCGGTGTTGCGCGCAATCAGGTCGCCCTTTTGCGCTACTTCCACTACTTCCAGCCGAAAATCGGGACAGGTGCTGCACGGAACGATGACGCCCGCAGCATTTGAAAACAGTTGATCCAGTTGGCTCATAAAAATGCGGACACCACCGGACGTCGTCCAGATCGTATCTGCCTGCTGGTTGTTCAAAGTCAACAGCGAGGTAGTCTGAGCTGCCGGCGCCTGCTGCAAGGCAAGCACAATGTCGGCCAAGGAAATATCGTAAGGACGGAACGTATCTACGTCTTTCCGGCAACTCCAGCCCGCGAGCAAAAGCAATAAGACCAGTCCTGTCGTTTTAAAAATATGCATGGTTTTTAAATATGTGGCGTATTGAGGAAGGAGAGCGGAATTTTTAAAATTCCCCTTTCATTTAAGCAGATGCAATGGCATACCAGTACGCTGCTTTGAAAATTATTTTTTCTAAGGACCCGGCTTCGGGAGTCTTTTAAGCCATCGGATGACTTCGAGTCATCCGATGGCTTAAAAGACTCCAAAGCCGGGGTCCTTAGAAATTTTATCAATTAATCAAGGATCCGCGTCATCCCGATATTCAGTCCCAGCATGCCGTACCGTTGCTCGACGGGATGGCTGGGCACGTTGATCGGGCGCAAAACGACCCGCGCATACGGTTCTGCGAACACACGCAGGCGCGGCCGCACGTGGCAGAACCACTGAATGCTGCCAATAGCGCTTAGTCCGGCATTGGCCCGAAAAACGTCCACGGTGCCTTTTCCGGGCGTATAATAAGCCGGGCGTCCGTCGACCGGCGACAGGATAGCGCCGCGTTTCCAGAACAGGACATTCAGCGCAATACCGCCATTGAGACTCACGCCGTTGCGGCCGTTGCGCAGTTCCACGCCCGCTTCGAGCGGTATGTCCAGCATACCGAAACGGTTGTAGGTTTTTAAATAATGCTCGCCGTATTCCACGCCCAGCGTGTCGATGACGGTAACCGGCTGCCCGTTTATGATCTGGGTCGTTTGGCGGATGGTGACCTCGACGGAATTCGGATCGATGTATTCGAATACTTCATTGACCTGATCGTAATGAACGCCGCTGCGCAGCAGGAAATGCCGGTCGAGCAGCAGGGAAGCCCGCAGGCCGGCGCTGAACGACCAGTCGCGCGTTTCCGTATTCCGGCGTTGCGCGAGGTAAGGCTGGTTATCGGGTCCGGTGTGCATTTCCTTACGGGCCAGCGATGGGCCCAGGTATGCATCTAGCAATAACACGTTGGGGTGCTGTGCAAAATCGTAACAGTTGCGTGTTTCTTTTTTGTTGCGGACAATATTGATCGGTGCAGGGATGGCCGCAGCAAAACCCGCAGGTCGCGATTTCACCGCTTTGGAAATCAAAAATGGTTGAATGGAGGAAAGCGGCTGAAAAATCGGGAAAGGATATATGGCAGCCAAAGGCGCCTGCACTCCTTTTTCCGGGTTGCCGGGTGTGCCGGCAAGCGCTGGAGTGCCTGTCGGGTCCGAATGCCTTTCAGCAGGTGCGACTGCAACCGTTCCGGCTGTTGCTTTTTGTGAAACACCCTGGCGGTCGTTATTCCCGGAAACGGCGGCCTGCGTTTTTGTATGCAAGTCGGTCCGTGCTACATTTTCCTCCGGTGCGTCGGTTTGATGGTTCCGTGCAGCAGGTTCGGATGCTGCAATTGGTGCTGTAATGGTTTTCGAAATGTCCTGTGCTGTCGTCGACGTTTGCTGAATCGTTTCAGCATGCGGGCGGCCATTGGTCGTCAGCCACCATGTCAGTAATCCCGCAGAGACCAGCCCTGTTCCGAAAAACCAGAAAAACAGGAAACGGCGGCGGCGTTTGCGCAGGGCCGCCTCCACCCGCGGCCATACGAAGGCCGGCGGCGGCGCGGTCGCGTCGTGCAGGCGCTCCCGCAGCAGTTCATCTATATGATTAGAATCTTGTTTCATTGCACTATCTATTTGTCTTTCAGGGGTTTAAGGATGATTGAAGCCTGATTTTCTGGATGATTTCCAGTTGTTCGCACAACCAGCGCCGGGCCTTGGTCAGTTGGGAACGGGAGGTGCTTTCCTGAATACCCAGGATGTGCGCCACTTCCGCATGCGAATAGCCTTCGACGGCTACCAGATTAAAAACCACCCGGTATCCTTCGGGAAGCCGGCCGATCAGTACCAGCAGTTCGGCTTCCGACAGGGCAGCGATGGCGTCGGGCTCGACTGGCGCATCGGGGAAATATTCGTAACCGGAAGATTCGAATTCGAAACGCTGTTTCTGATAAGCCCGCAAGGCGGTATTGATCATAATCCGCCGGATCCAGCCTTCGAAAGAACCCTGAAAATGAAACTGATCCAGTTTGGTAAACACCTTTACAAAACCCTCCTGCAAAATGTCAGCGGCATCTGCCTGCGCACGTGCATACCGCAGACATACCGCGTACATTTTGCCGGCAAACTGCTCGTACAAAAGTCGCTGGTGCTGCGCCGATCCGCGCAAACAACCCTGGATCATATCAGTTTCGTTCAATATGAGGATTATTTTGAATGGTGTAACACCGGTTTTGAGCGGGAAATTAGCCGAAGGTAATCGATTTTTAACAGATACAGGCAAGCGTTTTTTTGCTGCCTGCAAGTGTTAAAACAAGTCAATAATAAGACTGTTCGCCCCCAACTGCAACCTGGCCGACACCCGCAGGACTTCGCACTGCCGACTTCGCACTTCGTACTTCTTTGCCAAATCGGGACATTTAACAAAAGCCCGAACACAGTATTTACCGCCATCCGCTATTTTTACCGCTTCACTAAACAACTGACTATGAAACACCTGCTAACCCTGTTCCTTTTCGTATCCACGCTGTTGAGCATTGCCGCCCAGCACATTTCCCCGTCCATTATTTGCGGCAATGACGTCTATTCCCGCATCGTCCGCGAAAAACACCCCGAACTCGATGCTGCCATTCGGGCCACTTTCGAAGATGCGAAACGCGCCGGCCATAAGGAAGTACGTGAACGTTCGCCACTCACCATCCAGGTGGTCGTGCACGTGGTATGGAACGAAGCGGAAGAAAACCTCTCCGACGAGATTATTGAAGACCAGATCCGTATCCTGAATGAAGATTACAACCGCATGAATGCCGATACGGGCGACCTGCGCGAAGAATTCCATTATATCGCCGGCAATGCGGATATCCATTTCGAACTGGCCCAGGTCGTTCGGGTGCAAACGCAGAGTTTATTTGAAATCGATGTAATCGGCGACGACCTGCTGTCGGATCTAAAAAGCGACGCAACCGGAGGCAGCAGCGCCTGGGATCCGGAACATTATCTCAACATCTGGGTGTGTAAAATACAGCCTACTACCATTTTCGGGCTCGAAATAGGGCAAATCCTGGGTTTCGCGTTCCCGCCTACCGGCCTTTCGCACTGGCCCGACGGATCCAGCGCGCCGACACCCGGCGAAGACGGTGTAGTGGTCGATTTCCGCGCTTTCAGCAGTATCAATCCCAATCCGATCGACAACCCTGCCGACGGCACACCGCTGCTCCTGAAAGGCCGTACTCCTGTACATGAAGTAGGACACTACCTCGGTTTGCGCCATATCTGGGGCGACGGAGGCTTGTTCGGCCCGAACGACTGCGCGCAAAGCGACGGTGTGGACGATACGCCTTTTGCCAGTGCACAATCGGAGTTCGATTGCAACAAGTCCAGGAATTCCTGCGATCTGGTGGAACTATTTTTTAATGAAGATCCGCTCGACCTGGTGGAGAATTATATGGACTATTCCAGCGAGGAGTGTATGAATATGTTCACCCAGGGTCAGGTGGAAATCATGCGCGGGGTGCTGACGGGTCCGCGTGCCGGGCTGCTCAACTCGGTGGGCACCCACCAGCCCGCTACGGTACTGGGTTGCAGCCTTTCTCCCAATCCGGCGCAGGATCGCACCCTGCTCCGTTTCAACCTGCCCGAAGCAGGCGATGTACACGTGCAGGTAACGGGCGCCGACGGTCGTCGGGTGCTCGATCTTCCCGCACAACCCTGCTCCTCCGGTTTACAGCAAATCGCCGTGGATACCCGCCGCCTGCCTGCGGGCATGTATCTTGTTCATTTACAGGCAAATGGCGTGAAAGAAGTAAAAAAACTCATCGTCCACCGTTGAAGATTTATTTAACCACAAGGGACACAAAGGTTTTTCACTAGGTCCACAAAGCAGAATGCACCCTACTTGTGCACCTTGTGAAAAACCTTTGTGTCCCTTGTGGTTAAATATTCCTTCGCGGTGAAAATGAAAATCCCGGACACCCCACCTGGGAGCATCCGGGAAATTTCATTGCAGCAGTGGCGTTGGTAAGAACCCGCGCACACTGTTCATAAACGAGGCATTTGGTTTCAGGGCATTCATGGGAGGTTTCCCGGGTCTTTCAATTGGCATTCAACAGGATTATACAGGAAGAAAATGAAGGAAGGCGGGGGCCGTTTCCACTGGCTGGGTTTATCAGCCGATTATTGTTGCAACGCTTTTAAGGTTCCGATCGCGCGGCTTTTCCTGTTCGCTCCGTTCGTTCTGCATATAAATGCCCGTAACCCCGTCGGCGTGAACAACCCATGCCGTTATTTTCAAAATATTTTTTTCCTTTGCTGGTCCGGTAAGAAATCAGGATACACCGAGAGTGTTTAGTTTTTTGTGTTTGGTGTTTGGAAGGGATTGATTACCAACTTTTTGCTACACACTATACACGATAAACCAAACACCCCCGATACACCTTTTAAACTAACGAAGAGCCATGCAACAAGATCGCCCGATCTGGGGTTTCGACCTGGGAGGCACTAAAATCGAGGGGGCTATTTTAGAAAGCCGCCAAAACCCGCGTGTGCTGTATCGCATGCGCGTTCCTACGGAAGCACAAAAAGGCTATGATCACATCATAGGGCAGGTTCGAACTCTGGTCGACATGCTTTCTGAAGAATCGGGAATGCGCCCCGAGTCATTGGGCCTCGGCCATCCCGGCACGCTTGACCCGATCACAGGCGTTATTAAAAATGCCAATACGACGGCATTGAATGGCAGGCCGTTCCATGAAGACCTGAAAAACACACTCGGCATTCCCGTCAAACTGGCCAACGACGCCAACTGTTTCGCCGTTGCGGAAGCGCTCATGGGCGCTGCACCGGAGATGTTGCCCAACGCCGAAGTCGTTTTCGGCGTCATTATGGGTACGGGCGTGGGCGGCGGCGTTGTGGTGCGCGGCAAAGTGATCAATGGTCGCCAGGGTATCGGCGGCGAATGGGGGCATAATTTCCTCGACGAAATCGGAGGCCCTTGCTACTGCGGTCGCACCGGATGCGTGGAAACGGTTATTTCCGGTCCGGCACTCGAACGTTTTTATGAAAAAAATAGTGGCAAACACCTGCCGTTGAAAGAAATCGTAGCGCTTTCCCTCACAGGCGCCGACCCGATTGCAACGGCTACGATGGATCACCTGATTCATTATTTTGGAAAAGCGATTGCCGTCGTGATCAACATCCTCGACCCCGACGTGATCGTGATCGGCGGCGGCGTGGGCAATATCGACCGTTTGTATACCGACGGTGTACAGGAAGCGCTGAAATACCTGTTTAACCCGCGGATCGATACGATTTTTGCGAAACCCAAACTGGGCGACAGCGCGGGGGTGTTCGGGGCAGCACTACTGTAGTCCGAAGTCGTCAGTGCGAAGTGCGAAGTCTGGAAGCAGTCTGAAGTCGTCAGTGCGAAGTCTGGAAGCAGTGCGAAGTCGTCAGTGCAAAGTGCGAAGTCCGGGTCAGTAAGCATTTAAGTTACAAGCAAGGCACTGACGCGTCTTAACCTCGAACGCCAAACGACTTCGCACTTCGCACTGTCGACTTCGCACTGATTTCACAACAAAGGGCCGCGCTTGTCGTTTTGAAAGCGTTCTTTTCGTACCGACCGAACACAATGAAACTACTTCTTTCGAATCGATCCGACCTGAAATACGGGTTTGTGCTGGCCCTGCTGGTTTTCAGCAGCCCTGTTTTTGCTCAAGTGACCTTCACACCGAATACCGACACGACCCAGCAACTGGGCGCCTGGGCGCGTATGGAAATTGTGAACGGCGACACGACCTTCGTTATGTCGCTGCGGCCGGTGCGGATCACCGCCCGCTGGAAATTCACCGATTTGCAGCAACAGCGGCAATACTACCTGTACACCCGTGCAGCACGCAAAGTGTACCCGTATGCCATTCAGGCGGTCGGTTTGTACGAGGACATCCAGGACGAAACGGAGGGCATGCGCAAGGGCCAACGCCGTCGTTTTATCCGCCACGAACACAAAGAACTGAAAGACGATATGAAAGATCAGATGATGAACCTCACCAAAACGGAGGGCCGGGTGCTGATCAAGATGATCGAAAGCCAGTTACACAAGCCGTTCTATTCCATTATCAAAGAAACGCGCGGCGGAACGACGGCCACTTACTGGCATCAACTGGGCAAACTCTGGGGTTACGACCTCAAGGAGGGCTATAACGTAGGCGCCGATCCGCTGCTGGATGCGGTATTTATCGATTACGATTTCGGGGACCCGATGTCGCAGTTTTGAATCCGGCTTGAATTACCGCACATTTTAAATATTTAACCACAAGGGCACAAAGTCACAAAGCGTAGATTACCCTTTATACATCCACATCAAAGGTGTAGAATGGTGTAATCTACGCTTTGTGACTTTGTGCCCTTGTGGTTTATATTAAATATTGCCAAAAACACCCGTAACAAGGCTCCTTTGTTAACGACTTTTAAAATTTCAGGAAAATCCTTTTCTGCCTGTGACCTCTATGCGTAGCCGCGTATAAAGTATGTCTTTGCAAGTGAGCAAGGGCAAAAGGCAAAAAAAAGGAAGATTGTTTTCATTTGGTTTTTTGGGGTTTAGCCGTCCTGCGCGAAATGCACAGGCGGCTTTTTTTATTGGGATGGGGACGCGTCCCCTTCAATCCGATCCAAAAACTCCTGCTCGCTCCATATCTCCACCGTTTCCAAAGCCTGCGCCTTTTTAAGTTTGCTGCCTGCCTTCTCTCCTACCACCAGGATACCCAGGTGTTTGCTTACACCGCTGGCCAGACTGGCGCCGGCAGCCACGGCGCGTTTTTCGGCTTCTTCCCTAGTCATTTGTGAAAGTGTGCCGGTGAACAGAATACTCCGGCCCAGCAGCGGGCCTTCCGTAGGCGCATCGGGACGTTTATCGGCCTCCGTCTGGCGGAGGTTGACGCCGCACTGCTCCATGGTTTGCAGCAGTTCGATGTTGTGTTCGTTCTGGAAAAAGAAGAATACGTTTTTGGCCAGGACCGGGCCCACGTCCTTGATGGTCTGGTATTTTTCGAGGTCCCAGTCTTTCAGATCCAGCACGTGTTCGACTTCCGCAGCGATGAGTTTGGAACCTTTTTGTCCGAGGTGGTGAATACTTAGCGAATGCAGGAGGCGGTAAATCGGATTTTGTTTCGCCTTTTCGATGGCAGCCTGCAGGTTGTCCGCAGATTTCCTCCCGAAGCCCTCCAATTTTGCAATAACTTCATAATCAAGCCGGTACATGTCGGCAATGGAGTGCAGCCAGCCCAGTTTGTAAAAACGTTCGATGGTGCTTTCGCCCATACCCTCGATGTCCATGGCGTGTTTGGACGTGTGGAAGATCATGCGCTGGAGCACCTGCGCTTCGCATTCGGCATTTTCGCAGCGCCACACGGCTTCCTCTTCGGGTTTTACAAGCAGCGACTTGCACACCGGACAGTGTTTCGGGTATTCCACCGGAACTTCCGAGCCGTCGCGCAGTTCGGGCAGCGATTTTACGATGTAGGGAATGACGTCGCCGGCGCGTTCCACCAGCACGTGGTCGCCGATGCGGAGGTCTTTGGCCCGAATAAATTCCTCGTTGTGCAGGCTCACATTTTGTACCACAACGCCCGCCAGATGTACAGGTTCAAGTTTGGCCACGGGCGTAACAGCGCCTGTTTTGCCCACCTGAAATTCCACGTCGCGCATTTTCGTTGTGGCCTGCCGCGCCTTGAATTTGAACGCGATAGCCCAGCGCGGGTGGTGGCTGGTAAAGCCGCAGCGTTCCTGTAGCAATATATCGTTTACTTTCACCACCATGCCATCCAGTTCGTACGGATATTCGTCGCGGTAGTCCTGCCATTGCGTACAAAAATCGATTACCTCGCGAATATTGGTACAGGTTTTGGTGGCGGGCAGGTGCTGATGTGCGGCGGTTTTGGCGAGCGGGGTTTTAAAGCCCAGTTTTTCCAGCAGGTGGATGCTTTCATCGTGGCTGTGGAAATTTTCGATGATGTTTTTTCCGTCGGCATCTACAGCGTAGCCGAGTTGGTACAAAAATGCTTCCAGGCCGCGCTCGGAGGTTTCCTTCGGGTCTTTCATGCGGAGTCCGCCGGTAGCGGCATTGCGCGGATTAGCGAACACCTGTTCGCCCGCTTCCTGCCGGGCTTTGTTGATACGTTCAAAAATGTCTTTCCGGATCAGTGCCTCACCGCGCAGTTCCACTTTGTAAATACCCGATTTGGAAAAACCTGCCTGTAGCGGTACGGACCGGAGTGTACGAATATTATTGGTAATGTCATCGCCCACGGCCCCGTTGCCACGGGTGGCAGCGCGTACCAGGCGGTCGTTTTCATACACCAGGGCGATGGTGCCGCCATCGTATTTGGGTTCTACGCAGTAGGCGATATCCGTATCTTTTTCAAGTTTGCACAGTTTTTTTACCTGCTCGTCGAAGTCGTTGAGGTCGTCGGCATCGTAACTGTTGTCGAGCGAAAGCATGGCCGTCAGGTGGGGTACCTGGTTGAAATTGCCCGTCAGGTCCTTACCCACACGCTGGGTCGGCGAATCGGGCGTAATCAGTTCGGGATGCTCCGCTTCCAGCGCTTCGAGTTGTTTGTACAACTGGTCGTACTCGAAATCGCTCACCAACGGATCGTTCTGCACGTAGTATTTCCATTCGTGGAAACGCAGCACCTGTTGCAAATCTTCCACGCGCTGTGCGAATTCGTTTTCCGAAAGAGCGGTATTCGAAAGTAATTTTTTAGACAGTTCGTAAAGCGAACGTTGCTGATCAGCAGAGTACATGACAGAGGGTGAGAGAAGTGAGAGTGGTGAGAGTGGTGAGAGAAGTAAGAGAAGTGAGAGGGTGAGAGATTAAGGGCGCAGTTCGAGCAGTGCCACGTTTTCGATGTGGTGTGTATGTGGAAACATGTCGACCGGCCGCACTTTCAGCACCTCGTATTTTTCGGAAAGCAGTTGCAGGTCGCGGGCCTGTGTGGCAGGATTGCAACTCACGTACACGATGCGCGGAGCCGCCAGATCGAGCAAAAACCGCACGGCTTTTTCGTGCATACCGGCGCGCGGCGGGTCGGTAATGACCACGTCGGGACGACCGTGGCGTTCGGCAAATTCCGGGGAAAGCACATTTTTCACATCGCCGGCGTAAAAAACGGCGTTTTCAATGCCGTTCAGGCGCATATTTTCCTCCGCATCGGCAATGGCTTCCGGTATTTCCTCGATACCTACAACCTGGCGGCACTGGCGGGCGAGGTACAGGGCAATGCTGCCCGTGCCGGTGTAGAGGTCGTACACGTTTTCATGGCCCGTGAGTCCGGCGAATTCTGCGGTTACGTCATACAGGTTTTTTCCCTGCACGGAATTGGTCTGGAAAAACGATTTCGGGCCGATCTTGAAACGCAGGTCGCCGAGTTGCTCCACCACATAGCCTTTTCCGGAATAGGTGATCATGTCCAGATCGAACATGGAATCGTTGAGTTTGGTGTTCACCGTGTACACCAGCGTCGTCATGTCGGGAAATTTTTCCAGAATGGCGTCGAGGTAGCGCGTGATGACCTCCATGTCGTTTTTGGCAAAACTCACCAGCAGCATCAGTTCGCCGGTGCTGGTGAGGCGTACCATCAGGTTGCGCAGCATGCCGGTGTGTTTCCGCAGGTCGTAAAAAGTCAGCCCTTGCTCGAAAGCGATGGCACGGCAGGTATTGCGTACTTCATTGGACGGTTCGGGCTGTAGCCAGCATTTTTCAATATCGATGATCTTGTCGAAAAAACCGGCTTTGTGGAAACCCAAAGCGTAATCGTCGGGGCCTTCTTTCGCAGGTGCTTCCGGGTCGACGTTCATTTCCGATTTGGTACGCCAGCGGCGGTTGGCAAAGCCGAATTCGAGTTTGTTGCGGTAAAAAGTAGTGGCTGGAGCGCCGAAAATGGGCTGGAATTCCTGTACGTCTACCTTCGCAATGCGCCGCAGCGCATCTTCCACCACCTGCTGTTTGTGGCGCAACTGGGCTTCGTACGACAGGTTCTGCCATTTGCAGCCGCCGCACACTTCAAAATGCTGGCAAAAGGCCTGCACCCGGTCGGCAGAAGGTTGCACGATCCGTTCGACCACGCCTTCGGCGAAACCGCCTTTCTTTTTCTGGATAAATACGTCCACCACGTCGCCGGGAACAGCGCCTTCCACAAAAACGGTCATACCGTCTTCCGTACGTCCGACTCCTTTACCCCGATCGGCGATACCGTGAATGGGCACCCCCTCGATCACAAAATGCTTCTTTGCCATTTTTTTAAAACTTGGACGGCAAAGGTAGGGGTTTGATGGTTTATAGGTTTATAGGTTTATGGGTTTATGTTGATGAGGTTGATAAAGGTTGATGAGGTTGATAAAGGTTGATGAGGGTTGATATTCAGCCGCTCGGAAAGGAGAAAATTGTTTCTTTTACCGAGCGGCTGAATATCAACCCTCATCAACCTTTATCAACCTTATCAACCTCATCAACCCTCATCAACCTCATTCCACCACCACTTCTCCCTGCAACAGGCCGCCCCCCGTGCGGCAGGTGTAGTAATAAATGCCGGCAGGAAACGTACTGACGTCGAATTGCAAGTTGTTGTAGCCTCGTTGCAGGGATTGTTCCGATTCCAGAAGAGGAAAGCGCTGGCCGAGTTGATTGGCCAGTTCAAAGGAAAGCAACGTTTCTTTGTCGGAGTAAGCGACGACGTTCAGGACGTTTCGGGCAGGATTAGGGAACACCTGAATCGAAAACGGTGCACGAATTTCCAGATTTCGTACGGGCGAGTATTCCATTTTTCCATCTGAATCCATTTGTTTCAACCGGAAATACCATCGGCCTTCTTTCAGGTTGCGAATCAGAAAGTCATAAGTGCTTTTTTCGGTGGTCGTACCACGGCCATACATAAAACCTGCTTTTTGGAAATCAGTGTCGGATTCATGCTTCATTTCGATGTCGAAACCGAAGTTGTTTTTTTCGGAAGCAGTTGTCCATTGCAGCAGCACATCGCCGGCATCTTTTGCATTTACCTGAAAATCAATCAGTTCTACAGGTAATGAGAACGTAATGGTAAAGTTTGCATTGGAAATATCGAAAAAGATATTTCCCACGCCTTCTATTTTGACGCGGGCGGTTGTGGTGCTGATATTGGGCATGACAATGTTTTCCGTGCCATCATTGGCCGTGCTGGCAAGTAACACGGTCGGGTATGTGAATCCGCCGTCTGTCGACAGCGAAATTTTCACATTTGCACAGTTGACGGAATTGGTAGTTGTGCCTGCCACATTCCAGGTAATTGTCTGTGTAGAATTTCCGGCCCACGATACCGCAGTATTGGGCGCAGTAACCTGAAATGGCCCGGCCGTGCCATTCACCGTAACCGTCATGTCGCTCTTTTCCGTACAACCGTAAGGGCTGGCGTTGTCGCGGACATTGACGCGAAAATTCATCGTCCGCGCCACAGAGGGCAACACTTCCCAGGTAGGCGTAGTGTTGGCGATAATGGCGCTCAGTGCCGGGAATGTACGCGATGGCGAAGTAGTAGCGGCAAAACTTCGGAAATTAGGCCCGCCGGTCGCCGTTGCGAGGGGTGGTTGAGTGGAACTGTTGTTGTTAAATTGCTCCCAGTTATACGTCAGCGCGTTGCCATTCGGATCGGTGCCGCTGGCGGTGAGCGTAAACGGCGTGGACTTTGGGATCGTGTAGTTTGACCCGGCACTGGCCGTCGGCGGGTTGTTGGAGGTGTTGATGATCGTACCGCAGGTAGCGCCGGTACCAATGATATAAGTGCCTGTTTCCACCAGGCTTGAGGCGTGAAAATAAGCGTCGCTATTGGTCTGCACATTTTGTGCGCCGCAAATACCTGCATATGCCATAATGGTCGAGCCGCTACCCGGTTCATATGCCGTGGGCAGATTTCTATTACCGCCGCCACACGAACTGGCAGTGCCATTAAAAGTATGGTCGCCGTTAAACTGGTGCCCCATCTCATGTGCAACGTAGTCTACATCGAATCCATCACCTATGGGGAAATCGGTACCCGTCTCCGCAGACGCCTTTGCACCATTCACGCAAACACAGCCCAGGCAAGCCAGTCCGCCGCCGGCCGTACTGAATACATGTCCGATATCGTAGTTAGCAGTGCCAATCATAGCATCGCAATTGACCTGGTTTTCGTTGGTAAGCGCATTGCTATCATCATTTGTATATGGGTCGGTGATGGAATTGGTGTAAACGAGCAGGTTGTTGTTAGCCACCAGTTGCATGGTCACCGCCAGTTCCTTTTCGTATATGCCGTTTACACGATTCATCGAAGTATTCATAGCAGCCAATGCCAGCGCTACGCTGCCCCCCTGAAAAGACGTGTATTCCGCCGTGCAGGCCAGTGCCAGGCGATACCTTCTCAACTGACAACTTCCTTGCTCCGGCACGTCCAGTGGGTCGGCGGGCTCGTCGATCGGTTTACCGGGACCTGTTTTACATTCAAATTCCTTTCCGGCAGGCCGTGGATAGTCTTTTTTATAATACACCACGTAATTATCCCGGTCGCCGAAACTATACGGGTCCACGAAATAAGTACCCTGCGTACCGTTTGTTACCATGGCGTGAAAACCGTGGGGCGTCAGGTCACATTTCAAAAAAGCCGTGGGATCGTCTATTCCATAACCTGTGTAGCAACGTATTTCGGGATATTGCGCCTGTAAATCGGGGTGCATCACCGGCGATTCGGTCAGTTGAAAACGTACGGAGCGGCCATCCGGATCAGGCAAAATAAATACCGGAAGTTGGGAAGTTTCCAGGGCGGCCGATGTGAAACGTTCCGGCACATCGGCCAGAAACTGTTGCAATGCCAGGACATTCAACCATTTCGTTTGATATTTATCGGGCACGATATAACGTGTACCGACCTGAGAAACAGACGATTCGGGAGTATTTTCCCAGAAATTCTGGGAATGAGCGGTTTGCAGAAGGAATAGAAATGCAGTAAGGGAAAAGAATCTTTTCATGTTGCGGCAGGAATTCAGCATGTTTTGGAAAATGTAAAAAGTGGCGGCAAAAGTGAGACGTTGCAGGACCAATTCTGCATGTTCCGAAATTGAATTTATGCCATAACACGACTTTCGCGTACAATTGGTTGTTTCATTCCACCCTTTTGGGTCACGCATTTAATAATTGTAAAAAGCAAAGGGAACATGCCTGGGGTTTCCGTGGTTTTTATGAAAACGCAGTACATTTGCAGCGTTTTTCCCGCCAGGGGCATTGTGTTTACAGCATTATCAACGAACCGTTCATGACTTCCCGCGACATCCGCCGTCAGTTTCTCGATTTTTTCGCATCGAAAGGCCATAAAATCATTCCTTCCGCACCCATGGTTGCCAAAAGCGACCCTACGCTGATGTTTATCAACTCCGGCATGGCGCCGCTGAAAGATTTTTTCCTGGGCAACCAGACGCCGCCTGCCAAACGCGTGGCCGATACGCAAAAATGCCTGCGCGTGAGCGGCAAACACAACGATCTGGAAGACGTGGGTTTCGATGGGTATCACCACACGATGTTCGAAATGCTGGGCAACTGGTCGTTCGGCGACTACTTTAAAAAAGATGCCCTGGCCTGGTCGTGGGAACTGCTCACCGACGTATACAAAATCCCCAAAGATCGCCTGTACGTGTCGGTGTTTATGGGTGATGAAAAAGAAAAACTGCCCTTCGACCAGGAAGCATTCGATACCTGGAAACAGTTTGTGGCGGAAGACCGCATCCTGCCCTTCGGGAAAAAAGAAAATTTCTGGGAAATGGGCGACCAGGGCCCCTGCGGCCCCTGCTCCGAAATACACGTCGACCTGCGCTCCGATGCCGAACGCGCCCGCGTCGACGGCAAAGCGCTGGTGAACAACGATCACCCCGACGTGATCGAGATCTGGAACAACGTATTTATGCAGTTCAACCGCAAGGCCGACGGCTCGCTGGAAGAACTTCCCGCCAAATCGGTGGATACCGGTATGGGCTTCGAACGCCTTTGCCGCGCCGTGCAGGGCGTTGCCAGCAACTACGATACCGACCTCTGGCTGCCGCTGTTCAACCTGCTGGAAAACCTCTCGGGTAAAAAATACACGGGCTCCTACGATCCCAACGCCAAAACCGACGTGGCCATGCGCGTAGTGGCCGACCACCTGCGGGCAGTCAGTTTCGCCATCGCTGACGGGCAAATGCCCGACAACGGCGGCGCCGGTTATGTGATCCGCCGCATTTTGCGCCGGGCGGTGCGCTATTATTATTCGTTCCTCGATTTGAGAGAACCGGTTTTGTATCGCTTGTGCCCCGTGCTGGCGGAGGAGTTTTCCGACGTTTTCCCGGAACTGAAAGCGCAGATCGATTTCGTATCGAAAGTAATTCTGGAAGAAGAAAAATCCTTCCTGCGCACCCTCGAATCGGGTTTGAAACGTTTTGAAAACCTCGATATTCAAAACAATACCGTTACCGGCGACCAGGCGTTCGAGCTGCTCGACACCTTCGGTTTCCCCATCGACCTCACTCGACTCATCGCCCGCGAAAAAGGCCTCACGGTGGAGGATGCCGGTTTTGAAAAAGCCCTCGCCGAACAAAAAGCCCGCTCCCGCAAAGACGCTGTGAAACAGGTGGGCGACTGGTTCGTGCTGCGCGACGAAGCCGATGTGGAATTCGTGGGCTACGACCTGCTCGAAACACATTCTTCCTACGTGGTGAAATACCGCACCGTCACCAGCAAAGGCTGGGAGCAAATCCAGGTCGTCCTTAACCGCACACCTTTCTACCCGGAAGGCGGCGGCCAGGTGGGCGACCAGGGCTGGATGACCTTCGGCAATGAAAAAATCCGCGTGCTCGACACGAAAAAAGAAAATACCCTGATCATCCACCTTCTGGAAAAATTGCCGGAAAACATGGAGGACGAGTCCGTCAAATGCGAGGTGGACAACACGCGCCGCCGCCTGACTGAAAGCAACCACTCGGCTACACACCTGCTGCACGCCGCCCTGCGCGAAGTGCTGGGTACACATGTGCAGCAAAAAGGTTCTTATCTCGACGACCAGGCGCTGCGCTTCGACTTCCAGCATTTCCAGAAAGTGAACGACGACGAACTGTCTCGCATCGAGCATATCGTCAACGAACGCATCCGCGAAAACATCGCGCTGGAAGAGAATCGCCACCTGCCCATCGAAGAAGCCAAAAGAGCCGGCGCCATGATGCTGTTCGGTGAAAAATACGGCGAAACGGTGCGCATGATCACCTTCAATCCCACATACTCCCGCGAGCTCTGTGGCGGCTGCCACGTGAGCCACACCGGCAAAATCGGCTATTTCAAAATCACAGCCGAAAGCGCCGTAGCAGCCGGCGTGCGCCGCATCGAAGCCGTAACGGCTGCCGGCGCCGAACAATACGTCAGCCGACTCGAAACGGAAATGGCCGCAATCAAGAACGTACTGAAAGCCAAGGATTTAGTGAAAGGTGTAGCCGACCTGCAGGAAGACAATAAACGCCTGCAAAAAGAAATCGAACAACTCGTGCAAGCCCAGGCCAACAACCTGCGCGAAGGACTCCGCACACAATTTACCACCCTGGCCAACGGCATCCAGTTCATCGGAACCGTGCTCCCGCTCGGCGATGCCAATGCCATCAAAACGCTGGCCTACGAACTGGAACGCGAAGTTGGGAATTGCGTCATCGCTTTCGGATCGGTTAATGCCGACAAACCGCTGCTCACGGTCCGCATCAGCGATAACCTGGTGAAGGAAAAAGGACTGAGCGCAGGTACCATCGTGCGCGAACTCGCCACAAAATTCCTGAAAGGCGGCGGCGGCGGACAACCCGGTTTCGCGACGGCAGGCGGTAGCGATACGGCGCAACTGAAAGAAGCGGTGGATGGGGTGAAAGGATATTTGTAGGCGTACAACCGAACCCCAGTTCGGTTCAAAACGTACAACCGAACCCCAGTTCGGTTCAAACACAGCATCTGCTTGTACACCCCGAACTGGGGTTCGGGTCTACCACTCCGTCCTTCCCGGCAACCCGACCGGGACTTTTGGCGGCGACAGATAATGCTCCAGTGCGGTTCGTTCTACAGCATTTTTCAGTGCGGTATCCGCTAGTATTTGTGTATAAATATCCTGGCCTTCCGCATTGTAGGCCGCCAGAATATCCACCCGCACCGAATGCAGGTTTACCCCCGGCTCGGACCTGCAGCCCGTTAAAATGATGACGATTTCCGCTTCCCCCACCAGCATAAGATGGGCATCATCGCTGTATCGGAAAGCGACGGTTTCGCTGATGACACGCAGGAGATTCCCGCTGCAGTTGTTTGCATGGTCCGGCATAAATGGCGTAGATTTGCTTACACATAAATGAATAAGCAAATTTATTCCACTTTATGGATTTTAAAAATATTAATTTCCATAAAATTTATTTTTTAGACCAAAATCGGAATTTTTCCTGACATGGCGCCAATAAAAGAAGGAGAGAAATTGATGTTACTGGTAAAAAGAGACAGCCGCACCACGGAAGAAATTGCCGATGCCTTGGGGTTGGATAAGTCTTACTTACCAAAACTCTATAAAATGGACAAATTGCCGCGCAAACCGCTCCAGAAAGCGATAGCGGTTTTTCACGTCCCAGCGGCTTATTTTATAAATGACTCGGAAAATAACGTCAGTGTAGCCGAAGGAGAGGCTGTTTACGGCGCTGCGGAAAAACGCTTGCAAACGGAAAACAATGCCCTGAAACAGGAAATTGCCCGGCTCACGAAAATGCTGGAACAGGAAAAAAGTGTGAACGCCCACCTGGCAGAAGCGCTGGTGAACCTGAGCAAACGACACTGACGAGTGCGAAGTCTTCAGTGCGAAGTGCGAAGTCAATAACATTGTGAGTGAATGTGGACTTCGCACTGAAGACTTCGCACTGCTTATACGCTCACCGAATCATACACCACTACCCTTTCCCACAAATGCCCGCATTCGGCCACAAAACGGTGGTGATCCGGGTGATCCTGGTAAAAGGCTTCGTCTTCCGGACTATCGAATTGCAACATCCAGGAAACGGAATAACTGCTGTCGATCACCGGGCGGTTGGTAGCGGCAGGCGTACCGATATGCCACTGTCCGATGCTTTTAATAGATGTAAGTTTTTGAAGACCTGCAATGAGTTCGCTGCGGTCGGCGCCGGATTTGAGCCAGAAGTAAACGTGGTGAATGAACATTAACTAGAGGTGAGAGGGTGAGAGATGTGAGAGGTGTGAGAGGTGTGAGAGGTATGAGAGAGTGAGAGAGTGAGAGAGTGAGAGAGTGAGAGATGTGAGCGGGTGAGCGGGTGAGCGTTAGAAGAGTTCCATTTGTTCGCCGATGGGGAGTAGTTGAAAAGAACGGCGGTGAAAAGGGGTGATGCCATGTTGCCGGATCGCCGCGCGGTGCGCCAGGGTCGGGTAACCCTTGTTGCTGTGCCAGTCGTAATGCGGGTATTGCGCATGCAAATCGTGCATGTATGCATCGCGATAGGTTTTGGCCAGAATGGAGGCCGCAGCGATAGAAGCGTATTTACCGTCTCCCTGAATGATACAGGCGTGCGGCAATTCGCGGTAGCGCACAAAGCGGTTGCCGTCTACGAGCACGAATTCCGGTTGCTGCGTCAGTTTCTCCAAAGCCCGGTGCATGGCCAGAAAAGACGCTTTCAGAATATTGATGCGATCTATTTCTTCCGGCTCCACACGCGCGACCGCCCAGAAAAGCGCTTCCTTTTCCACTACAAATCGCAACGTATCCCGCTGATTTTCTGTCAGTTGCTTGGAATCGTTCAGCAACGGATGAAAAAAATCCCGGGGCAAAACAACCGCCGCCGCAAACACGGGTCCTGCCAGACAGCCGCGCCCCGCTTCGTCGCAGCCGGCCTCGGTCAGATCCGCATGAAGGAATGGAAGTAATGGCATGCGGCAAAAGTAAAAAGATTTGAGGATATGAGGATTTGAGGATGCGAGTGGCAGTTCTCGCATCCTCAAATCCTCATATCCTCATAAAATTTAAAACTCCCGCTGCCAGATCTTTGCGCTCCGGTCATCGCTCGCCGAAACAAGGCCATCCGGCAGCCAGAGCAGCCTGTTTACAGAATTGATGTGCCCGTTATCGCGTACAACGTCCAGCACTTTCACCAGTGAAAAAGTCTCTGCTTCCCATATTTTCACCGTTTTATCGCGGCTGGCGGTAGCGAAATGAGCGCCGTCGGGTGAAAAAACGATGTGATTCAGGGTATACCAGTGCGCCGGCTGTTCGGAAACCGGCAAAAAATCATCCGTTTTCCAGATGCGCAGCATGGCATCACGCCCGCCGCTCAACAAATGCCGTCCACCGGGTGTATAAGCCAGGGTAAAAACGGAATTTTCGTGGGCGTTGGTCAGCACTTTTTTCAAAGCCAGCGTTTCGCTGTTCAATAAATAAATGGAGCCGTCGCTGGCCCCCACAGCCAGTTCTTCCCGGTCGGCCGAGTATGCGATGCTGCGCAGGGCCTGGTTGGACAAGTGATAACTTTCGACGGCGTGACCCGTTTCCAGATCCCAGACAGTCAGCAAACCCTCTCCGCCGGCTGTAAGCACGCGGCTACCCAGCACTTCGATGTCGTACACGCCTTTTTTATGATGCAGGATATTGCGCGTCAGTTCCGGCTGATCGTAGCGGATCCAGTGTACGCCTCCATTCATGTTACCGGCGATCACCAGATTCCGTTCGGGCACTACATGCATGGAAAACACCTGTGTGTCTACAGAAGCCAGTAAATGCCCGGTTTCCGGATCGTCGAGGTCCCACTCCACGATCCATCCGTCTCCACCGGTAGAAAGGAAATGCCGGGCGTCACGACCGGGCGCCAGCGCATACAAGGCTGCTTTGTGGCCGGAACAAGTGTGACGGAGGGAAAACATAGAAGTGAGAGGTAAGAAGTGAGAAGTGAGAGGCGTAGCGTACACCGCTTCGCTTTTGAGTCAGTAGGAAGCGGCACACAATAGAAATGGGCTGTTCTGTGTGAAGAGAACAGCCCATGACTGGAAAGTGTTTTTTATAAACCTGCTTTTTACTTGTCGTCGCCGAAGTAAGCCAGGATTTTGTCGGCCAGTTCCATACCGATATACGACTGGGCCTCCACGGTGCTGGCGCCGATGTGCGGCGTGCAGGATACCAGCGGGTGGCGCAGCAGTTGTTCGCGCGGAGTAGGTTCGTTTTCAAAAACGTCGAGACCTGCGCCGGCTACTTTACCCGAATCGAGGGCTGCCAGCAGCGCTTCTTCTTCGATCACGCCGCCGCGGGCAGTATTGATCAGGAATACGCCGGTTTTCATTTTGGCCAGTTCGTCGGCCGTAATGAGCGGCTTGTTGATACCCGGAATGTGAAACGAGATAAAATCAGATTCGCGGATGATCTTTTCAAGTGGTTCCGTACGTACTTTAACGGTCAGTTTAATGTCCGAAAAGTCGTTGAGTTGAATGGCAATCTCGGCGTCGTTCACAAACGGGTCGTGCGCACGAACGCTCATGCCCATACCCAGTGCAATTTTCGCCAGTTCCTGACCGATACGGCCGAAACCGACAATACCCAGGGTTTTACCTTTGATCTGAAAGCCCGTTTCGAAGGCTTTTTTCAGTTTTTTGAAATCGCCGCCGGAAGCCAGTTCGCGGTTGCTGCGCTGGAACATACGAGCCAGGGTAAAAATGTGTCCGAACGCCAGTTCGGCCACCGCTCTCGACGAAGCCATCGGTGTATTGTACACCTGAATGCCTTTCGACTGCGCGTATTCCAGATCGATGTTATCGAGTCCCACGCCGCCACGGGCAATGATCTTCAGTTTTTTAGCGCCATCGATCACAGCTTTGTTCACCTTGGTGGCGCTGCGCACGATCAGGACGTCATATTCACTGATGCGATCAGGAAGATCATCCTGTGCAATTTTATCATCATCCACAATGTAATCCGCTTCTTCAAGAAGCAAACGACCGTCAGGGTGAATGCCGTCGTTAGCAAGAATTTTTATCATAACTTGTTAATGTTAAAAAACGCAGCAAAGATAGTTTTTCAAACGGGGAAAATAAGGGATTCAAACCGAATAATATTTTTCAGCGATCGAAAGTCGGCTGAGAAGGCAGGAAAAACCGGGCGTTTAAAACAGGGATGTGCGCAATGATTTTGCCTGAAAAAAATATTCGGATTATAATTTCACGCAACACTGTATTTTCAAATCTATTTCTTCTTTTCAAAAAACAAGATTAAAAAATCCGATTGTCATTGTCCCAGCATTCGGCGCGCCTGTCGCAATTCCCGATCGACGAAACCGGCGGGCGATTCGTTCAGAACCAGGGCTTCCTGCAACACCTGCATATCTTCCGGTTCTTTCGGAAGCAGGCGTTTCATTTTTTCCAGGTTGCGGATGGCCTGTCCCCATACTTTGGCTTCCTTGAATACTTCGAAGTTGCGCTGACTGATCTCAAAATTGCGTACAAGCGTTTCCCGAAGGTTGATGACGCGGCGGGTGAGGTCGAGGTATTTCTGCTCTATCCGTGCCGAATCGACCCGCCAGATCCTGCCGGAGTCTTTTTCAGTGGAAAGTTGGTAGTTCATCACTTTGTACTGCAATAAAGCCAGTTGCGCATCGCGGTAGGCATGCAGCGCGCCTGCATAATCGCCCTGAAAAGACAAGGAATCGCTTCGCTGCAAATGCAATGAAACGGAGTCGTATTGCACCTGCAACTGCTTGACTTTCAGTATTTCCTCTTTTACATCCTTGTACGGCGGCGTGTTTTTCAGGATCCAGCTGCGGCGCGAGTTGTCGATGAGATCCTCATAATCCTGAATGGCAGCGTCATAAATTTCGTTGCTCACATTGAGTTCGGCCTGCACGAGCTGGCTGCGTGCCGAGCGCAGGTAATCGCGCAGAAAATAACCGGCAAAAGCCAGGGCCAGCAGCGCGACGCCCAGGGCAAATATCGACGTGATCGCCACTTTTCGCGCCAGTTTGCGCTGCCGCATCGAGGTTTTGAGTTGTTCCTCCACTTCTTCGCGGCGGCGGCCTTCTTCCGAAAGCCGCTGTTCGTATTCTATTTTTTCGCGGTCGGCCCGTTCGCGGTCGCGGCGGTTGTTGCGCGATTCGATGATAGCCGGGAGCAGGGTATCGTGGCTGATTTCGTAGTAAAAATCGTCGAGCCGCGGCTCTTTTCGCAGCAGACGGCTTTTATCCACCAGTGTGTCGAGGAAATCGGGTGTTACGCCATATTCATCCAGCAGGGTGTCGTCGACCACGCTGTTGCGGCGGTTGCTGGAGGTGATCAGGCTTTCCTCGACGACGCGTTGCGCCAGGGCATACAGTTGCTCGGTCGTTTGTGCGGTGAGTGTTTTGTCTTTTTCCGATACCGGCGTGCCCTGCTGCGTTTTATTCAAAATACGCTCCACGTAGGCTTTTGGGAACAGCAACAACTGGTTGTGGTAAAAATTCCGGATCGATAAATTCAGTCCCTGTGGGCCACCGTAAAATTCCGGCGTCACCTCAAAACACTCGGGTTTCTGTTCGTCAATGATCTTTTCCTCGATGTCCTGACAGACGATCTGCAGGTTCACCGCCTCTATCTCGTCTTTTTTCTGGATCGATTGTACGTTGCCGGCATCATTTTCGGTAGCGCTGTGGCCGGCCAGAAAATCGATCATGCCTTCCAGCGCCGTTTCGTTGTATTCGAACGGCGGGCTCAAAAATGTTCCTTCCGCCAGGCCCGGCTGCACGATGGCAGTGCGTGCTTTTTCGCGGTCGAGCGGCTGTAATTGATACCGGTTGCGCAAAATACCCGGAATGCGGGTACTCATGCCGTCGATCAGGTGCAAAAAATCCGAACGAATACTCAGCACCACACGTATTTCGGGTTGTTTTTCCCACCATTGCATGGTATTCACGTCTATCACACCTTCCTGAAACTGTCGCAGCAAACTGGAACGCAATGCTTCCGGCATGGTTTCGTTGGCCAGGTCGGCCAGCTCGGCGAGGAAACGGTTGCGGCTTTCTTCGGTGTGCGCCAGGGTGAAAATCTCTTCAAACTGGTCGAACACGAGCACCGGCGTAGCGGGCAATCCGTTGAGGTCGAATTCGAGCCGTTTCATTTGCTCCCAAAGCGACTGCTTCTCGCCCGGTCGTTCGCCGGTAGTATCGCGGCCACCGACCTGCACATGGCCGGCAAGTACGGCGCTCATGGCATCCGGCAACGGTTCGCTGGTTTTATCGGCGCGCAGAAAGACAGGCGTATAATCCTGGCGTTCGAGTTCGGGCGCTACGCCGGCCTGTAACAGGGATGTTTTACCGATACCCGATTTGGCAAACAGCACCACCAGCCGTTCGCGCAGGATGAGGTTGGTGAGGCGTTGAATATCGTCGCGGCGTCCGTGAAAAACGGCGCTCTGGCTGCGTTCGAAGGGTTTGAGGCCCGGATAACGGCGAGGGAGGTCGGCGGCGTTTTTCTTCATGTCCGGGCAAGGTTTTCAATGTATTTCCGAAGACTTTCTACCGTTTCGCTGATGTACGTGCTCTCGTTGGCGCTGCCAAGTATCGGTGTGCGGTCGGGCGGACGAATGGTGCTCAGGCGCCCCAGCGGACCATCGAGTGCCAATGGTTTTAACAGCACGGGCATCACCAGAAAACCTTTGCGCGGATTGTTGCGGCGGGCAATTTCCTCCAGCAGCGGAATGGCCGGATTGCTTTGTTCGTCAAAAAAATCGACGCTCAGAAGCGGCAGCACTACCTGACAGCGGTCAAGCATACTTTCCAGCCAGGCTTTCATATCGCCTTGTCCCGTCGCATCGGCCAGCGTGTAAAACTGGGCGGGCAGGGCTTTTAAATGTTTGATCAGCAGGTCGTAACCATCCTTGTCGGCGGTTTCATTGTGCAAAATCAATACCTCCGCGCGGGGCTTTTCGGCAGGTGCGCCGGCGGGCTGGTTGTCGAGGTTGTTGTATTCCAGCACGAGTTGCTCGACAAACGTATACAGGTCCATCGGATTGAACTGCATGCCGAATTCGCCCTGGAAAAACACCTTCGTTTCGGAGTCGGCCTCCCGTTCGCCTTTCAACGGATAGGAAAAGGGCTGTATGTTTTCCCGAACGTTTTTATACAGCGTATCCAGCAGCAGGCGCAGGTTCCAGTCCTCGAAATCGAAGCCCAGGAACAGGTGGTACCGGAAATCCTTGAAGGCATTGGTGAGCACGTCGGGCAGGCGCTCATTCTGTTGTTCGCCGACGATTTTTTTGATATAATTCAACTGGTGCTTGTAGGTCAGCACCAGCGATTCGGGCTTTTTATACGTGCCGAACAGGTTGTACACCACTACCCGCGGGTCTTTTTCGAAGTCGAAAACGAAGGCGCTGCCGGGCTTGTAGTAGTTGTAAAAATCGGGGTAATAAGGCGCCGCTACTTCGTCGTACAGGCGGGTGACAAAGTTGTCGGGCGTGGTGTTGATCACGATACGGAAACGCAGGTCGACCAGTTGTTCCAGGGCCGGGTGCAACTCGCATTTATTGGCTTGCTCGCTGTAAAACCGCGCCACGTCTTCCTGCAAAACATTGTCGGTGGAAAGATTCCGCACACGTAGCAAACTGGCTACATAGGAAAGCGTACATTCCTCACTATCAGATAGTTCCAGTTTGTATTTGCGGGCCAGATACGCGGCGCACATATCGGTGAGCGGAGTCCAGTTTCCTTTTTCGTCCTTTGCCACCAGGGCGCCCGGGCCCAAAAACAGGACAGCGACCCCATCCTTCACCTTGCGGGCGATGGCCTGGAAAACTTCCTTGTTGGTGTCATTGGAACTACCGTTTCCGGCAGGCTGAGTTGTTTCAGTGGGCATCCCGAATGTTCGCTGATGTTTTGGTCTGGCGAACAAAGGTAGTAAAATTGCATTCCATATGGAGCCGGATTTTTTGCAATGAAACCGACCCAACGGAATGTGAAAAAACTTGTGTCTTGCGCAAATTGCTCTTAAAAGCCGGCACAATCCCTATTTTTGCACAAAAAATAAACATAATGCGACTACTCCTTATCATGCTGGCTGCATTCAGCCTCACGACCATGTCCTGCCTGAAGGACAACTCTCCGGAAAAACAACTGGAAGATGATATTCAGGCTATCAAAAATCACCTCACCGACCACGGCCTGACGGCGATTGAACGCCCCTCCGGCCTGCACTACATCATCACGCAGGAAGGCACCGGCGGCAATCCCAGCCCGCTGTCGACGGTAACCGTTAAGTACAAGGGATACCTGCTCGACGGCACCGTATTCGACCAGACCAGCGGCACCGAAACGGCAACTTTTGCGCTCGACGGCCTGATCGAAGCCTGGCAGGAAGGTATTCCACTGCTGAAAAAAGGTGGAAAAGGCACGTTTTTCTCCCCTTCGGCACTCGCTTACGGACCGAACGGCGTGGGAAGTATCGCGCCAAACTCGGTGCTTATTTTTGAGATCGAACTGGTGAATTTCTGAGGTGGTTATTAGTTATCAGTTATTGGTTATTAGGGGTGGTAGCCCCTGGCCTATTCATACCATAGCCCGGGGTTACTACCCCTAATAACCAATAACCAATAACTACCATCAAATCAACCGCGACACCCGCGCGCCTTCTCCCAGCCGCCCTTCGGCTTCCAGCCCTTGCAGACACAAAATTCCCGGCGTTTTCCCGGGTTCCAGGCTTCCCAGCGTGTCGTCGAAACCGAGTGCCTGCGCGCCGTTGAGCGTTGCCCATTGCAACAGCGTTTCGAAAGGCACGTAGGATTGCAGGCGGGCGATGGTTTTTATTTCTTCCAAAACAGATAGTTGCCAGTTGGATGCGAGGCTGTCGGTACCGATCGTCACCCGGGCGCCGGTATCCAGAAATGCCTGATAATCGGGCAGGCGGTTTTCAATATACAGATTGGCATTCGGGCAGGTCGCCCAAAACACCTGGTCGCTCCAGGCCTGCGCTGCGCGAATTTCTTCGCGGGTGGTCAGGGTATTGTGCACCAGCAGGTTGCGCACTTGCGGATTCCCGTTTTCCAGTATGTAAAAAATGGAGGTGCGGCCGGTAGCCTGAAAATCTTCCAGCAGGCTGCCGAATTTTTCATAAAAAGGCAGAAAACCACCTGTTTTATATTGAAAAAGTTCGTTTTCCGACGGTGTTTCCTGGTTGTGGATGCTTACCGTTATGCCGGAAGCAGGGTTGAATTCTTTTATCTTTTGAAAAAGGTTTGTACTCACCGTGTAAGGCGCATGCGGCACGATGGAACGGGCATGCCCGCTGGACAGTTGCAATTGCTCATACACCGCCCGGGCTCCCTCCATGTTTTTTTCGCTGCCGCTGTCGCGCAAAAAATCGAAGGCTTCCACGAAGGTGTAATAGCGCAGGCGGGCTTTCGCTTTCACGGCAAATGAATCGGACACATTGGAAATATCGCCGACAGCCATAATGCCTCCGGCCAGCATTTCCTTTTCCGCCTGATCGATGGCGGCGGCGATGATTTCCGGCGGCGCATTGCGGCGGGTAACCACACCTTTTATAAAATGGAGCAGGCCGGTTCCCGTATCCACCAGCCCTTTCATGTGCGACAATTCCAGGTGGCAGTGGGTGTTGATGAAGCCGGGAATTAGTACGCCGGGAAGAATTTCGAGCGTGGCGGGGTCGTGGCGCTCGCGGGGCTCGACGGCCAGGATGCGGCCGTCGTCGTCGGTGATGACTACACCGTTATCGAGGGGTGGGGAAGAAACGGGGAAAACCTGGTCGGCAGAGAATTTACGCATTTGGGGAATTTCTTAGAAGCGCTTTATTTTTGAATAAAAAACGGAAGCGCCTGAACATGTTTTGTCAGAAGAATCAGATAGTACACGCCCGAAACAAGATGCGGCTCTACCTGAAGAGGCGTTAAAGTACCGGAAACTATTGGGACACTTCCGGTCTGAACTATTTTCCCGGATTCATCCTGTACCATAAACTCAGTTTGCGCGGTGCAGGAAGGGCAGTTTAACCACAACTGCTCGTATACTGGGTTGGGGAATATTTCGGCAGCAATATTTTCAGACGGCTCTTCGGAACCGGAAACGGGAGTAATTGTGCCCATACTTGATTTAGAGGAACAGTTATTTGTGGCTTCTAAAATCACATTGTAAATACCAGGTTGCAGGTACTCATGTATCGGGTTGGGCTCTGTGCTTGTCGTGCCATCACCGAATTGCCAAAAGTAACTGTTCGCTCCGATACTTGAATTAATGAATGAAACGATCAACCCGTTCTGATTAAATGTAAAAACAGGCTCGACTGACGTCACAACCTCCAAAATTTGCGTTGAGGTATCAGCACCAAAAGGATTTGACACAATTAAGTGAATTGTTTTGGTTCCCGCCTGCGTGTATTTCACGTCGTGCGGCCCTTTTCCCTGCGCAGTACCGGGAAGAGCATCCGCTCCAAAGTCCCATAACCAGTTTTCACCAGTAGCGAAAGTCGAAAAGGATACGTACTCGGGTTGGCCCAGGCAAACGGTGTCAGGCGCCTCAAAATCGGCAACAGGTGCAGCAAATTCATATTTCCATAGTTCACGCCCATCGTCGAAATTGGCTGCAGTAAACATCAGGGTAGAGTCTAACATTTGCAAAGAAAGGGGTCTATACCCCAATCCTCCATACATATTCGAAAACACTTGTGTACCGGAAGGAGTTGCATCTGTTTTACACAGCACAGAGCCAAGGATATTCGGTGTGTCGGCTGCAAAATACATAACCCCTTGATAGATTGCAAAAGTCGACCCTATGTAGCCTGAAGAAAGGTTGGGGTAAAAGTCTTTTAATAAATAAGTACCTTCGGTGGTGCCATCAGTTGTCCATAATTGCGCTCCTACGTTTTGTACATTCGTTGAAAAAATCTGTTGATTTCCTATCTGTCCCATCAGTATTACCAGTGCATGGGAAGTATCCGGACCTATGTCTTTTAATAAAAATGTCCCATCCGGTGTACCATCAGAAACCCATAATTCCTCGCCATGAACCCCGTCATCTGCTATAAATAATGCTTTATTATTTAAGACAACGCCCCGGCTACGCAACGAGTAAGCAGGATAGCTCCCGGCAGGACCTTCCCGGATGTCTTTTAACATAAATGTGCCCGCTTCGGTACCATCCGTTCTCCAAAGTTCCGATGCGGTTTCCGGCGAAGTGCCCCTGAAAAGCAATACGCTATCGAGACCCATAAAATTTGCTGCATCTACTTCCTTGATCGGAACAGTACCATCCGTTGTGCCGTCTGAAATCCACAGATATTGGTTATTAATATTGCCTCCACCAAAAAACATACGATCGTTCCACACCGTCATTGTAGTTGGAAAAGGTGCGCCGCCACCCATACTCAGGTCTTTCAGCAGGGTAAATGACGATAAATTGCCCGTAGTACTAGTAATCTTTGCACCAGAAAGGTTCATATAAAGGGTGTCTCTGTAAACGACAAATCCTGATTTTGTATCATGATAAGCAGGAATTGAGCACCCGCCAGGACAGGCATCCACAAAAACATACGTCCCTTCCGGCGTTCCATCCGAGCGCCATAACTCCAGGCCGGTTTCTTCTGTCGCAGCAGAAAAATAGAGTACCGAATCATAAACACACAGAAATTTGGTAATGCCTGCTTGTTCATACACACTCCAAAAACTATGCAGATAAATAGTCCCCTCTTCCGTGCCATCTGAACGCCACAATTGCATGCCTACCTCTGGAATAGCATATGTAACAAAGAAATAATAATTACCTGCTACCATGGAAAGTCCACCTGGGTAAATGCCGGATTGATCGCCAGGTATGATATCGCGGACCTTTACCGGTTGCGCGGAAACAATACAATAAATAAATACCTGAAGCAGCGTAAGGAAAGTTTTCATAATGAGCGTTAGTTTAATGGTTCAAAAATAATAGATATTCCAATACAAATGGCGTACTAATAACAGTATAAATGGAGAAAAACAGGTCAATCGTATTTTTACGATAAATTTTTATACCACTACTTGCATCTTTCAAAATACATCGTACTTTTGCGATGAATTAAAACCGAATCGAGCATGGCAACCACCAGAAAAGAAGGCTTTACACCGGAAGATCAGCGACTGGCAGAAATTGCCAAAGCCCTCGCCCACCCCGCCCGTATTGCCATTCTGAAAGAACTGGCCAAGCGCAATACCTGCATCTGCGGGGAAATCGTGGAAGTGTTGCCGCTGGCGCAAAGCACGGTGTCGCAACACCTGAAGGAATTGTCGCAAGCCGGCCTGATCAGCGGTACGGTGGATGGCGTAAAATCCTG
>JAKQJD010000217.1 GCA_029561355.1 Bacteroidota bacterium
ATCCAGCCGTTGGCGAAGACGACATTGGACACATCGCCAATGCGCTCCTCGCCTTCGGGGGCGATAAAATACCCCGCCGGTTTGTAAATCACTTTCGTTAGGTCCTCTAAATCCGTCATAAACAGATACAGGACGTAGCGCAACCCGGCCGCCGTGTTCCGAACGCCGTGGGCCAGGTGCAGCCATCCTTTCGCGGTTTTGATCGGTGCCGGTCCCTGCCCGTTTTTCACCTCATACACCGTGTGGTAGCGTTTCTCATCAACGATAGATTCCCGGTCGATCACCGGATTTTCCATCGAATCGGTCAGGCCAAACCCGATGCCTCCGCCCGTTCCGGCTTCGATAAAACCGTCTTGCGGACGGGTGTAGAGCGCGTATTTTCCGTCGACAAATTCCGGGTGCAACACTACATTTCGCTGCTGACCGGAATAAGTGATGAGGTCGGGCAGGCGCTCCCATTGCACGAGGTCGCGGGTGCGCACGATACCGCATTGGGCGGTGGCTGCCGACAGGTCGTGCGGGCGGGAGGTATCTTTTCTTTCCGTACAAAACAGCCCGTAAATCCAGCCGTCTTCATGAGCCGTCAGGCGCATGTCGTACACATTGGTGTCGGGATCGGTCGTTTCGGGCAGCAGCACCGGGTAATCCCAGAATTGGAACCGGTCGATGCCGTTGGGGCTTTCGGCGATAGCGAAAAACGATTTGCGGTCGTTGCCTTCCACCCGTACCACGAGGATAAATTTTCCGTTCCACAGCATGGCGCCTGAGTTGAACGCAGCATTTACACCCAGGCGCTCCATCAAAAACGGATTGGTGGCCGGGTCGAGGTCGTATCGCCAGAACAGGGGCGTGTGTGCCGGGGTAATCACCGGGTTTTTCCAGCGGGTAAAAATGCCGTTTCCAGGTGTTCGGGCGTGGTTTTGCGCAGATACGAGGTTTTCGTGTTCGGCAGTGAGTTGTTGCAGGCGTACTTGAAAATCGGGCAACATTAAAGAGAAGTGAGAGAGTGAGAGATGTGAGAGAGTGAGGAATAGTTTGAACAGGATTTAAAGGATTAAAAAGGATTCGAAGGATCGACCTTTACTTCGACGTTAATCCTTCCAATCTTTTTTAATCCTTTAAATCCTGTTCAAACCATTATTCGAACCTGCCTTTCGCCGTCCGCCCTTCCCAGTCATCCGTCCGGAACGGGCTGGCCGGGAAACCTTCGGCGTTGAACAGGTTGGCGTCTTCGGGCGAATTCGCCCAGGCATAGCGCACAGCAACCGGTTTGAGGCCTTTGGGGTGCTGAACGATCACTTTATGGCCGTCGATACGGGCCGGTGCGTAGTAAAAAACGCGGTCATCGCCGGCAATTTCGAATCCTTTGAGGTAGCCATATTTGTCTTTGGCCACCAGGCCGCCGCCGGCAAATTTGAAATTCAGCACGGCGCGTTCTTTTTCAAAACGCACCGTTTCGAACACGGGGCCGGAGTACAGCAGGTCTTTTTGGTATACAAATTTGAGGGCATTGGCGGCAAGGCGTTTGCCGACGTCCAGTTTGTTGGTCGGGTGGATGTCTTTCGGGTTTCCGATGTCGGTGGTGACGGCCATGCCCGTGTTAGGCAGTTGCAGGGTGAGGGTTTGTGCTTCGCGGAGTTCGGCCCAGTCGCTGCCTTCGTTGCTGTTTTGAAACGGCCCGTACGACGACAACTGCACGAAATAGAACGGGAAATCCTCTTTCCAGCGTGCGCGCCAGTCTTTGATCATCAGGGGGAAGGAGTGTCGGTATTCGTACGCGCGGCCCGCGTTGCTTTCTCCCTGGTACCACAGGGCGCCGCGAATGCCATAGGGAATGAGCGGTGCAATCATGGAATTGTAAATGGCGGTGCCCACGTTGTTGCTGGAATGCGCGAACTCGTGTTGTTCGGCAAAAGCAGGCATGAGTTTCCAGTCGTTGCCGGCAAGAGAAATATTCTGCGTTTCGGTGCTCACATACAGGTCTTTATCGGAGCCCATGAGGCCGAGGCCGTACCATTCCGGTTCGATGCGCCGGTTCATTTTGACCATAAGTTTGTTGAGTCCCGGTTTCCAGGTGTTGGGCTCGATCAGGATGCGGCTGGCGCCCTTGAAGAGGCCTTTCGCCACCAGTTTTCCGTTGATGTATACTTCGTTCTGGTTGAAGTTGTCGGCCAGACTGAGCGTGGTGATCTGGTTGACCATTTCGGCGGGAATTTCCACCATTTTGCCCATGTAACCGTTGCCGCGCCAGGCCCATACACCTTTCCAGTCCCATTGCCACATCGGGTCGGCGGTGAGCCAGTTGGAAAAATCGTAATCGGCTTGCAGGTACTTTTGTTCGTCTGCTGTGGAGATCGCTATGTCCGGATTCCCCAGGAGTTTCTTTTTGATACTTTTTTCGAGGCGAAGGTCGGCTTCTTCCCAGGTAGTGGGCACGGTTTTGCCGTAACCGTTGAGTACTTCGGAGGCCAGCATGGCTTCCTTACTGATCCAACTTTCCACCTGCGAACCGCCCCAGGAGGAGTGCAGAATGCCGACAGGAATACCCGTTTGCTGAAATACTTCGCGGGCAAAAAAGAACCCGATGGCCGTGAATCCGCCGACGGTTTCGGCATTCGACGGTTCCCAGGCGCCTTCCGTCAGGTCCGCTTGCGGTTCCAGGGAAACCTCGTGGGCTACCCGGAAATGTCGGATCTTCGGGAACTCGGCGTTTTTGCGCTCTTTCAAATAGTTGTCTGCCTGCCGCACGGTCCATTCCATATTCGACTGGCCGGAACACAGCCAGACGTCGCCGATCAGGATATCCGTCAGTTCCAGTTTCGCGGCTGCGGTGGACGCACCCAGCAGATAAGGCCCGCCGGCTTCCAGGGCCGTGAATTGCACTTGCCACTTGCCGTCGGGCGCTGCGACGGCTTGCAGTGTCTGCGTCGGGGTGCCGTTCAGGTAAACGGTGACGGCTTCACCCGGTTTTGCCCAGCCCCAGACGGGAATCGATTTCTGGCGTTGCAAAACGGCGTGGTCGGAAAAAATGCGGGCAAAACGAAGTTGGGCGCTCACGCTGAAGGACATCAAAAGGCAGAGGAAGAAGGGGAGGAGGCGTTCTTTCATGTTTTTAGGAATGCTGTGGGAGGTGCTTTTTTTACCACAAAGGGCGGTTTTTGATATGGAATTGCGAGGTATTTGTTGGTAATTTTCTTATTAACCAATAAGGCACAAAGACACCATGTTCGACGTCGCACGTTGTGTCTTTGTGCCTTAGTGGTTATATTTTTTTTAAAACCACAAGGCACACGAAGGGTTTTTCACAAGGTTCACAAAGCGTTCGTTATCTACATTTTGTGCACTTTGTGAAAAAACCTTTGTGCTTCTTGTGGTTAAATAATTATTGTTTTACAATTTGTTTTTGAACGCCGCCGGCCGCAACGTTGTACACGCCGGCAGGCAGGTTTTTCAAATCTATCACCACCTCTTTTTCACTGCTTTTCACAGATCGGATCAATTTGCCCCGGCTATCGTAAATACTGATTTCCCGGGTTCCCGGTTCCTGAAAACGCAGCGTGCACTGATCGGCAGCAGGGTTGGGGAACACCTCGAACATTGAACCTTCCAGCGCTACAGGCTCCTTCGTCGGCACCACCGTATTTTCCACAAAATTCGACAGCAACATAATATACGCCGCGTTGTAATAAATCGCGGGCTCGGTAATTTCCCACGAACTCTGGGGCCACCCGTCGTTAAAATCGAGGTACGATTTCTGGGGCGGCTGCGCGGCCGGGGGCGACAATTGGGTGTAGGAATAGTCCTTATTGGGGCCGCCTGTCAGGTAACCCGGCGCCGGACCTTTCGGCGACGTCAGCGCATTGTCGTAAGGCGTGTTGGCGCCGAACCAGGTGTGGTATATTTCGTTGGCGCAGGCGTCGCCGCCGAATGCGTACATGTTGGACAGCATCACGATGCCCATGGCGTTGGTGCCGTGCAGCCAGTGGAGGTAGCCCTCGGCCGTTTCGCGGTACCGGTCGGCATCGTCGGCGTTGATGTTGAATTCCACAAAATCCATGTTCAGGCTGCCGCAGTTGCTGCGCACGAGGTTGCTGCCCCAGTGGTGCGCCCAGTCATCCATTTGAGCGCGGTAGAGGTCCGTTTGCGCATCGTAGGAGTCGAGGGAAAATGCGTAGTTCATGTTCCCTTTCTGGTTACGGATGTTGTTGGCGATCGTGGTGGTCACGTTCGGCATTTCCGAATAACGCAAAAGGGCCGTTTCAACGGCAGATTTGTAAGGCCCCCACCAGGAAGTGGAGGCGGGCTCTATCTGGTTGTACGTGGATTCCACGAAGTTTTTGTACACGCTGTTTCCGGTGGCCTGAAACAGGTAAACGGCGGCTACGACTGCACTTTCGAGTTGACCCGATTCATTGCGGTCGGCGTCGCCCGATTTGATGTCGCCGTCGTCGCAGGTTTCTTCAAATTGTGTAAAATTGGAGGTCGTCACTGCTGCGCGTTGCCAAGCCAGTTCGGCGCGCCCGAGCAGGTCGTAGCCGTAACTCTGCAAATCGGGGTGGCTGGTTCCAATCAGTACCGTGCCGGCATGGGCAAATATGGCAGCGCCGGCCAGTGTCGCCGACGTGCATTCGGGCAAGTAGTAGCGTGGGCGGGTATCGAGGCTGGGCGGCGACACTTCGTTGTAGTTGTCGACGCCGAGTTTCAACAGAAAACCGTTGGTGCCCGTGGCGTCCTGCATACGTTTGAGCCAGTCCAGTTCCCACAGCACCTCGTCGAGCAGGTCTGGAATGCCGTTGCCGCTTTCCGGGATGTTGAAATCGTCGGTAAAAACGTCCGGGTGGCGGCGGTACGATTCCAGTAATTGGATCACCGCGCCTTCTGCGAAGGTGGTGTACTTGTTCACGTCGCCGGCGTCCATCCAGCCACCGTGCACGTCGCGGGCGGTGGCGGGGTCGGTTTTGGCCCAGCGGCTACGTGCGGCATGGTCCTGGTTGGCGCCATCGTATGCGGCGCCGTCCGACCATTTTTCGTCGGTATAAGGCGGCTGTTTGGCAAAACTCAGCCGCTGATAAAAATACATGCGAACGGCTTGTTTCAAGATGTCTTTGTAAATATCGGCGCCGATGCGGAAAGGGTAGGAGCGCACATTTTGGGAAACGTCGAACAGGTAATAATCGCCCGGCGTGGTGACGGTGGAAAAATCGAACCACCAGCCTCTGTCGCCCGACTGCGTGTGGGTGGCGCCGTTTTTCCAGGCAGTTGGGGAGCCGGAAAAAACGCTTTGGTTGTCGGACACCCGCCGCACCTGGTAGGTATTGCCGGGGGTAAAACTCTGGGCGGCATCGAAACCGCTGACAGGGTCGGCCAGCACCGCTACTTTTTTGCTGTCGGGCCGGTAGCCGAACTGGTCGAGGCGGATGTGCGGAGATACGGCAACCTGGGCGCTTAACAAGTGGCATAACCAGAGCGCGGAGAGAAGGAGGGGTAGTTTTTTCATGTTTTTTCAGTTGTTGTGAACAGGATTAACAAGATTAACAAGATTAGAAAGGATTTGAAGGATTTCCGTTCATTGCAAGAAATCCTTCAAATCCTTTTTTAATCCCTTAAATCCTGTTCAAATGTATCACTTCATTTCCGAAACCGTCACAGGCGCCTTACTCTTCATCGAAGTGATTTTTTTGGGTTTTTTGTAAAGTTTGGGCAGGTTGTTCTGAAAACACATGCGTTCGTCGCGGCTGAAGGCCACAAAATCTTTGGCACTTTTCTGGCCGGGGTAAGGGGCATAATAGTGCTCCGCTTTGGAGGCGTGGTAAGCGTTGCGCCAAACCAGCACGTAAGCGATGCGCCTTTCGGCAGATGCGGTATGGAGGGTACTGAGCAACATTTGTGTCCAGTAATTTTCATTTGGGATGGCCTCGAAACCTGTTTCGGTAAAAGCGGCGATTTTCTGGTGGCTTTCCGCCAGGTTTGCCATGATGCCGAGTTTCAGGGGTAAATCTACCTGAATCCGGTCCAGATTTTCCAGCCGGTAATAATAATCCAGCCCGAAAATATCGACATAGTCGTCGCCCGGGTAATTGCGCATGTAATGTTCCGAATCGACAAAAAAGTCGGGAGAATAGGCGTATAAAACGTTGTGCACATTTTTTTCTTTGCGCAGGTAATCGACCGTGAAGCGATACAAAGTTTTGTATTCCTCGGGCGTGCAGCCGTGTGCACCCCACCAGAACCAACTGCCGGTATGCTCATGCCAGGGCCGGAAAATAACGGGAATCTGGTGTTTAACCACTCCGCCCGTTTTCAGGCTTTTGAACAGTTCTGCGAGCACGTCCAATTGTTCAGTCAGCCGGTTGTGGAATTTGCCGCCGGGCAGCAGGTCGCGCACGGCAGCAGTGGTATCCCAGGAACTGCCGCCGGTGGCCAGGTTGTCGAGGTGCCAACTGAGCGTATTGACGCCCCCCATTTCATACACCCTGCGAATCCAGTGCTCCATGTCGCGGAAACGAATGGAGTCGATATTGGTCATTTTCCCCGGGCCGAAGCGGCTGCCGAGGTCCCAGCCGAATACCGCCGGGTAATTGCCGCAGGTTTCCTGTACGTCGGAACGACCTTCCTCGCTGCGCCAGTACACGCCGTAGGCCAGGTCGTCCTGGTGGCCGAAAAGAATACGTTTGTCTTCTGTTTGTCGGAGATTTTGAAACAGCGCTACCGTGCGTTTGGTCGCCTCCGGATCGGCGGTGGGTGATTTTCTTTGTGCCGTTGCATTGTTATAAATAACGAAAAGGCACAGGAAAAGAAGGCATGAATGCCGGAACATACAATAGAGAGTGAGAGGTGAGTGAAAACAGTGCGAAGTCGTCAGTGCGAAGTACGAAGTCCATAGCATCGAGCGGCTTTATGACTTCGCACTTCGCACTTCGGACTGACGACTTTTACAGGTGTTCGAAACGAACGTTGTCGATGCAGGCTTTCACCTGCGAAGCACCGTTGTTGAATGCCACGCCGAAGTCTTCGGTGATGGTCGACAAATCGGCGATTTGTGTGGTACCTGCGTAGAACGAGTTCAACGGAATCGTAACCGTCACCCATCCGTTGGTAACATATGTGCCGGTATCCTGCCAGGGTTTCCAGTAGTACCAGAAATCGCCGGAAGAACCTTTCATGCGCCAGGCGAATTCGCCGCCGGTGATGGGATCGAGCACGTTGATGTCAAACTTCAGAACGTAGTCATTGACGTTGGTGCCGATGGTGGCGCCGGGGAAGTTGTTCTGGCCATTGCGCCAGAAAAAGCCCGTCCAGCCGTTGCAACTGTGGTCGACGTAGTAATAATTCGAGCCGTCGAGCGACAGGGCGGGATCGTTTTGCGCGGTGCCTGTGTCATTCCACCAGTACGTCAGGTCGTCGAAGTTGAAGAACACCAGCGTCGGGTCCACCACCGGGTCTACGCCGGTGATGTTGATGACGGGCGTTTCGATGATCTCTCCGGTAGCGGTGATCAGTTTGATGGTGCCGTTGCCGGTTTTTGCGTTTTCCGGAACGACTACCTGGATCAGTGTTTCGGTTTTGATACCGAACATTGTAGCCGTAATGTCGATCGGGAATACCACCTGTGTCACTACGTCGAGGTTCACACCTACGATGTCGATCATGTCACCGGGCCGTGCGCTGGCGGGCATGGAGGTGACAGTTGCGGAAGTGGAAGCCAGGATGGTGAGCGATATGGCGGAAATCACGTCGTCGCCGTTGTTCGCGATCAGGTGTATCGGGCCGGACTGCGTTCCAACGGGTACGTTCACGGTCAGTTCGGTCAGGCTGGCGCTGAGTACCGGTGCTTCCGTACCGCCCATGAATTGTACTTTGGAAACGATGTCGAGGTCGTTACCTGTAATCGTCAGCACGTTGTTCACCTGAATATCGGTGGGCGAAATAGTGCCGATCGTGGGTTTTACCATCGTCAGGGAAGCATTGGAGGTAACCGTTTTTCCCGCTGCGGTGCTGAAGGTAACGGACCCGTCCTGGGCGTCGGCAGGTACGTTTACGGTGAGTTCGGTAGCCGAAGTGCTTTGAATAGCGCCCACTTTGTCGCCGCCAAAAGTTACGCGCGTCACCAGATCGAGGTCCACGCCGCTAACGGTAACGGTGCCGCCGGTTTTGGCCGGAGCAGGGGAAATCGTGTTGATGGTCGGAACAGACATGACCACCGTTGCAGTGCTGGTTACTTCTTCGAGGGAAGCGACGGACAGTTTAACAGGGCCGTCTTTGGCGTCTGCGGGTACGTTGAGCACCAATTGTGTGCCCGAAATACTGGTGAAACTGGTCACCTTGGAACCACCTGTAAAGGTTACTTCCCGGGTCAGGTCCAGATCGGTACCTTCGATGGTGAGTGCGGTACCTGCTTTTACGGGCGTCGGCGACACTTGCGTGACGGTCGGGAGCGTTACGACGAGTTCGGTAGCAGATTCTACCAGAATCGGGTCCGCTTCGCCGTTGGAAATGATAATGATGCCTGTTTTAGCGTCGTCGGGTACTTTTACCTCGATTTTTTCCTTGGTATGGCTGATGAATGCGGAGTCTTTTACCACTTTTTTATTGGTAAAAATGACTTCTTTGATCAGGTTCAGGTACGTGCCTTCGATGCTGATGACTGCACCGGGCCGGGCCGCTGCCGGGCTGAAGGACGTGATCGTGATCGGCTCGGAAATTTTCAGTTCCGTTTTGGCCTGAATATCGCCTTGCGGGGTTTTCAGTACCACTTTGCCGTTGACGGTGGCTTCGGGCACCACGATGACGAGTTCTCCGGCCGTTTTGCTTTTGAAGGTATTTACCTCCACGTTGTTTGCCAGCACGATGGACGTGACCTTGTCGAGGTTGGTGCCGATGAAACGCAGGTCGCCGCCGCGCAATACCGGCGAAGGACCGAAACTCAGCAATTGTATCTGATCGGAATCCGTGTCATCATCCTTTTTACATGCTTCGACGATGAACAGCGAAGCCAGGAAAACGAGGAGCAACAACGGCTTTATTTTGAAGAGTTGTGACATGTTGAGTGGTGTTGGGAATTTGTTACTGGTTATTGGTTATTGGTTATTAGTTGTGCCTGCGCTTGGCGATTTCAGTCGCTGAACGTATGTACAACTAATAACCAATAACCAATAACCAATAACTTCTCCGGTTAATTATTTTTGAACAATACGCAGATTATCAACCGCTATCTGCACCGGGTTGGTACCGTTGGCAGGGCCGAAGAGCATCATGGTAACGTTCGTGAGGGAGCTCAGGTTGCTGATAGAAGTGGTGCCGTTTTCGTTGTCGTCGGCATCGTCTTTCGTGTATTTAAACTCGGTCAGCGGAATGGAAATGGTCACCCAGCCGTCCGTTTTAAACGGACCGTTTTTCCAGGGCTTCCAGCGGGCGAACACGGTACCCGGAGCGTCGCGGCCATGGTCTTCGGCAAACGGGCCGAAGAAAATTTCCATACGCACATCTTTCCATTCGATCGGCACGTCGGCCTCGAATTTCAGCACCAGATCGTTCACGCTGCCGGTGGCTACGGGTACGTTGCCGCGGCCGCGGGGCGCCCAGTACTGCATGGTCAGTTCGTTGGTCCACATCCAGGCGCCGTCGGCATTGTGTTTAAAAAACGCGTAGTTGCCGGAGCAGGGTGGCAGCGGGCTGCTCACGATTGGCGCGGTCCACGTTTCGTGGTTCTTGCCGTCGTAGTCGAGCAGCACGTTGCGGTTGTCGCGGAACAGGAAAGCCGACTTCGCCGTGCCGAAATTCGTTTTGACACGTATGTTTCCCGGGGTTGCCCCTGCGGGTACTTTTACCTGAATCTCCGTTTTGGTCAGGGAAACGATCTCGCCCTCTTTATCTTCCGGAAAAACGACTTTCGGTTCGAAGAAAAAATCGCCGTACAGGATGGCTATTTCTCCGTCGGGTACGTACTCGCTTTTAATCCCGGCAATGACCGGTGCGGGAATGTTGATGGCAAAATCGTGCAGCAATTCGCTGCCATCGGCAAAAACAAAACGGATCTTGCTCGTCACGGTGCTCGGCACGGTACTCGGCACACTGACCAGAATGGTTTTAGCGGTGATGTACGCAGGGTTGAGCGTGGCCGGCTGGTCGTTGAACCAAATCTCTTTGGTGTCGGCCAGGTTGTCGCCCACAATGGCGATGAGGCTGCCCATAAACGTTCCTACCAAAAGCGAGTCGGACACTGCCGGATCGGTCGAGCGGATGTAGTACACGACGGGTTTGCCGTCGTTGGGCTTGTCATCCTCTTTTTTGCAGGAAACGATGCCGGTGACAATAGATGCGATCACCAGCAACAAGGTTATTTTTAGCAATGATTTCATGTTGTGAAACATTTAATCGTTTAGAATTTTGTGTTATTGAAACTTGTAATCTTCCGCCGGGGCCGAAGGCGCCAGCAATCCGTTGGTCACGATTTCGGAAGCCGGAATGGGCATCCACATGTGCGAAGCGGCGATGACGATCGGGCTGGGCGGCGGAATAACCGCGTAACCTTCCACCGTGTTTTCATCGGGTGCATTCGGCGTGGTGATGCGCTGGTAAGTGATCTCGCGTTGTTGCGCGTTCAGGGCAGCCAGGGTGGCGTTTCCGTCGCGGTAGAAGGCGCGTTTGATGTCGAACCAGTACATACTTTCGAAACCGAATTCCGCGCGGCGTTCTTTCAGGAGGTCGTCAAATGTAAAACTGGAGCGCGCAGGCAAACCTGCCCGGCTACGGATGGCGTTCAGGTACGTCAAAGCCTGTGCGTCGCTGGAGGAAGAAGCCGAACCGAGGGTTGCTTCCGCATAGGTCAGGTACACGTCGGCCAAACGGAGCATGTACTGATTGATGGCCGTAGCCTGGCCGGTAGAAACCTTGCCGCCAGTGTCGGCTGCGCTGCCCACGATGTACTTTTTCGCGTTGTTCAGCACTGGCGCCGCACCTTCCAGCACCACGTTCGGGTCGCTCGGGTCGCGGGCTACGATGTTGTAATGGTAGCCGCCGGCTGCCTTGTTGATTTCCGGGTAAAAATCGCCCAGGGACATGAGGATCGACGATTTGCGCCGGTCGCCTTGTTCGATATTGTTCACAAAATCGTAGGTGGCCGATTTGCCGCCGCCCCAGCATTCGCTGTTGCCGGTGATCTGGCTGCCACGCGCCCAGTTGGCCTGGCGGCT
>JAKQJD010000256.1 GCA_029561355.1 Bacteroidota bacterium
GGTCGAATCGAAAGCCTGGTCTTCCGTTTTGAACCGGCCGTCGTCGTAGGGCAATTTGGAGCCGTCTTTCCAGATGATGTGGTTGTCTTTGAAGCCTTTCAGGTGTTGTGGATAGGCGCTCAGCAGACGCTGGACACCGGGCGGAAGAGGGTCCGCAGTTTGGGAATGGCCGGAATAATGGTTGAAAATCAGAAGAGTAAAGAAAAGATAGCGCATAGATGATCAAAGGTAGCAGTTCCTTTGCATCTCTCCGAAAATCAGGAGAACGAACCGCTTTACTGGTTTTACAATTCAATTACATGCTTTTACATATGTTTCCGACAGGCTGGCAGCGAACGGGGTAGTTTCGCAGGGGCAAAAAACAAACCCCAGCATATGAAAAAGCCTTACACACTAACTCAGATTTGTTTTCTCCTGCCAACATTGCTTTTGTTGACTTCCTGCAACAATGACGACGCTGCAAAGGAAACGCCTGCGCATGCATCCAGCAATATTCCGGCAGTTCCACCGGCAAAGAATTCACCCGTTGGAGACCCCAACTTTATCGTGCCGCGCGACACCGTTTCCACCCAGGGGCCGCACAGTATCACCCGAAATGTGCTGCAGGATAGAAACGGAAACATGTGGCTTGCCGGCTGGGACGGCATCGTAGGCTATGACGGGAAAAATTTCACCAATTACACCCTGAAAATGGGCCTGCAGCACTTTCATGTTTTTTCTGTGCTGGAAGATTTTGCGGGCAACCTCTGGTTCGGCACCATTGGCGGTGGCGTTTACCGGTTCGACGGTCAATCATTTAAACTTTATACGTCGGCAGACGGGCTGGCATCCAATGTTGTTTTCTGTATGCTGGAAGATAAATCCGGCAATATCTGGTTAGGAACGGATCATGGAGCAAGCCGTTACGATGGAAATACTTTTACCAACCTTACCACGCAACAGGGCCTTAAAGGCACTATTGTATACACAATGGAACAGGACATTGCAGGTACTTTCTGGTTTGGCACACAAAACGGCGTCAACCGATATGACGGCTCTTCGTTTAGTGAATTTAAAAATAAAGAAGGCGCATCCTTTTATCAGGTCCGTTCTATCGTGGAGGATAAAAACGGATATATATGGATTGGAAGTGCAGATGGCATCAGCCGCTTCGATGGAAAATCGTTGAGCGTGGTCAGCACGACACCGGCAAGCAATTTTATGGAAGATAAAAAAGGAAACTTCTGGTTCAGTGGAGATGAGGTTGAAAAAGATGGGATGACGCTCATCAGATACGATGGAAGAACTTTCAGCAATATTAAAAGCGACACCCAGATTTTCGGCATTACCGAAGACAAGGCCGGAAACATCTGGTTCGGCAAGGTCGACGGCGTTTGTCGCTACGATGGCAAATCGTTTGTTACCTTTTAGAGCATGTATGGGTGGAAATAATTGCCCTCAACACCGGCAATAATCGTCATTACCCAACCGGTAATATATATTAACTATTACTATCTTTGACAGGGTCAAAACAGAATCATCAACATGAAATAACAGTCAAACTTGTACCGTACATTCTATCCCTGAAGCCGTCGGCAAGTTAGACCTGATCAAACATGGCATATGCAGGAACTAAATCAGGAACAAACAGACCACTTCATCAACGCAGGCTACGTAAAAATCGAAAACGCTTTCCCTGAAGACCTGGCAGCGGAATGCCGCAATATTTTATGGAAAGCCGTTCAACTCGATCCCAACCGGCCTGAAACATGGACTAAGCCTGTCATCCGGATTGGGGAAATCGAGCTGGATCCTTTCCGGAAAGCGGTCAACACGGATGTCCTGCATCGGGCTTTCAGCCAGTTGGCGGGCGATAACTGGTTGCCGAGGGCATCGCTGGGAACTTTTCCGATCCGGTTTCCGGGTACAGAACCCGCAGGAGATACGGGCTGGCACGTGGATGCCAGTTTTCCGGGCGACGTGCCCGACAACTACCTGGAATGGCGTATCAACGTTCGCTCCAAGGGCCGCGCGCTGCTGATGCTGTTCCTTTTTTCAAATGTTTCGGAAGCGGATGCCCCTACCCTGCTCCGCGAGGGCTCGCACCTGGATGTTGCGAAACTACTGCTACCGGAGGGCGATAAAGGACTTTCATTTATGGAACTGGCGCAAAAACTGGATGATTTGCCGCCGCGAAAAAAAGTGACGGCAACCGGAAAAGCAGGCACGGTTTATCTGTGTCATCCGTTTCTGGTGCATGCGGCACAGGACCACCGGGGTACCGTGCCCAAATTCATGGCGCAACCGCCGCTGCTCACAAAGACGGATTTCAATATAGATCAGTCTGTAGAGCAGTGTTGCCCTATAGAAAAGGCCATTCAAAAAGGAATTGGGCGTGTGGATATTAAAAACGCCTAACCTTTACATCTTTACGATCCGGCCGTAATATCTGCCCACCATTATACAGTAGATTCCGGAAGGCAATCCCGCCATGTCGAGTGTTACTTCTGAAACGGTATCGGCCGCCTGGGAGAGCATCAGTTTCCCGGAAAGGTTCAAGACACGCATCGGGCTTCCTGTAGCATCGGGAGGGATAAGGACCCTGACCTGCGAAACAACCGGATTGGGTTCTATTGTCAGGATATAACTAATCTGGTCTGCCTCGCCCACACTGCTCAGTGCCGGACAGTATTCATTGCGCGGATTTAACACAGCGCTGCACGGAAAACCGTATTTATCTTCCGGATAGATCGGTACGGGCGCATCCGTTTGAACAAGCGGTTTTAAACCCGCAGGCATCGTCACCTGAGCGGTACTGCCGTTGCCGAGTGCCACTTCCTTCCCCGCCTGGTTGCCATGGAACGTGTAGTCGCAAAGCGCATCGAGCAGCCTGTAAAAAGCATAATAATCCAGTGCGTCGAAAACCTGGTATGTGCCGGGTACTGCATGATCGGCAGCATAAATATAGCCTTGTAACGTGTCCGATTTTACCAGAATAAAGTCTTTCTCTTCCACGGGAATATTGATGTTGTTAAAAACATCGATGGCCATGCGGTGGTCGTTGACCATATCGTCGTCATACACCTGCATGATCAGTCTGGTGTTGGAAGGAAACGACTGTAATTGCGCCTGCGTCAGTTCGTAGGAATACCAGGGCGCCAGAGAGAACAACAGACGTCCGTTTTCGCCCCAGTTGTTTTCCGAAAAGCAGCGATGCGCGATACCGAACATGGCGCCGCCGCCGAAAGAATGTCCCATAAAACCGACCTGCGTCGTGTCGATCACATTCGGATAAGTGCGCGCTGCACGCCGGAAACCGGCCAGGAGGATATCGCAGCGTTCGACAATGCTTACGCCCGTGGTCGGATAAGGTACGAACACAATCGCGTATCCTTTCCGGGCCACATACTCCAGCATACCTCCGACATAAGCGGAAAAAGTGCCTCCGAAGCCATGCGCGAAAAACAGGGTCGGAACAGCAGTCGCAACTCCGCCCGGATAAAATATTTCAATGTTTTCACCCGGAAAATCAGGGCTTGGGAAAGTAATGTGCTCCACCGCGTAACTGCCGTCGGCTCCATAACCGGATGCCGGTTTTTCGAAATTGGGGTCATCATATTGGGCAGAAAGTGTGCCGGTATGGCAGCAAAATATCAGGAACAACAGTACGAATTTGAGCATATTTATTTTTTGAGGGTTGGACCGTTGTTTCTGTCAAGCGTTTAATTCGGGTATAAAACGGCTACTCAAAACGTACTATATTCGCCCTGTACTTTGAGCCTATTTGAAAACCATTGGAGGCTCATATTGAAAAAGCAGACACTTCTTGCATGGCAAAAAAGATCATCATCATCGGCGGTGAAGGTAAAGGAGGCCCTATCGCCGCAACGATCGAAGACAACCGGCATACGTTCGGCGATTTCACCTACGAAGTCGCCGGATTTCTCAATGATCTGGAAATCGGCAATACCATACACAATTTTCCCGTGCTGGGCGGCACCGGCGAGGTGGCACGTTTTGCAGAACAAGGTTATCTGTTCGTGTATGCCATTCACATGCTGGGGAATAATTACAAAACGGAAGAATTGTTCCGGCAGGTCAATGTACCGCAGGAATTGCTGGTCAACATCGTCAGCAAACGGGCGTTTGTAGCCCACAATGCGCAGCTCGGTCCCGGCGCCTGCGTACTGGTGAACGGCTATGTCGGCGCCGGCGCACAAATCGGCGCCTGCACCCTGATAACCTCCCACGCATTTGTCGGTCACGATACGGTGGTGGGTCCGCTTTCGCACCTGGCCGTTTGTTGCGTCGTCGGGTCCCGCATCGAGATCGGGAAAGTGGCCGATGTGGGCATCAATGCCACGGTGCTGGAAAAACGTAAAATCGGTGATTATGCGGTGGTCGGTGCGGCATCTTTGGTAACGAAAGATATACCCGAAGGGCAGATCTGGGCGGGTTCGCCGGCAAGGTATTTCCGGGATGTAAAAAAAGATTGAAGCGCGTAAAAGCAATACCAAATCATTGCATTATTTTAGCGTATTCAATCACTGCTTCAATAATGTAATAAACATGAAAAACCTTTATTTATCCCTGTTCGCGTTTCTGTTTTTTTGCCGTATTTCATTGGCACAGAACTACGTCCCCCTGCAATTGGATAGTTTTCACTCTTTCTATGAGGGTATTTCACCCAAAAGTGGAGGGCTTGATACGCAGCTTCTATTCGCGGCTTATAGTTACAATATTCATGACACCCTGATCCAACTCAGGCAACCCTACACCAGAACCAATTATTTTTATACCACAGACACCAACGTAGCAATAGTGGAGAGAAATCTTCCTAGTCCGTGGCATCCAATATCAAGAACTACCAACGTTTACAATAATGGCAAAAAAATCTTTAATTTGATTGAATGGGTCATGGATGGCGCCTGGATAAACGCCGCACACACTTTCATTTATTATGATGAAAACAACCGGGACACTTTGCAGTTGACTCAAATCTGGCAATTAGATGAATGGGTAAACAGTCATAAACACACCAATACATATAATTCAATCGGCCAAAGAGTCGGAGAAGGCAACTACTCCACGGATAGTGACGGAGCTTTTTATCTAAGGAGCGGGCTTTTATATGAATACGACAATGCAAATCATTTGATACAAAAAACCGAAGTAAAAAGTAACGATTCTTCTTTGACTTACGTAAATCGATACACCTGGGATTATGGAGAAGACAACGTTTTGAATGCCTATACTGTCAGTACATTTACGAATGATGCATTTGTTTACGTTTCCAGAAGTATTTATAATTACCTCAGTCCGGATACTATTATTAAATACAATTATGGATGGTCTGACAATACCTGGAATTATACGTCAAAAGAAGTCGTTTTTAGGGGTCCCGGAGTGTACAGCAGCAGCCCTGATTCTACTCACATCTTTTATGAATTTATTGGTCAACCTGAAGTATTAAAGGAGAAAAGACACACCTATTACACCCTACTGGATAACGGCATGGTTTATTTTGTAAACGCGGCACTATTGTATCATTCAAATGTCGGTCAGTGGTTACCCTATTATAAAAGAGAAGAATGGTACCACGTGCACGTTTCGGTGGACAATAAAGAGGTGCCCCTATCGAAAGACAACCTGACAATTTTCCCCAATCCTTGTCGGGCCGGACAAAAAGTATCGTTTCGCGCAATACCGGACACGGAGCGAGCGCTTGAAATACTCATTTTTGATATGCAGGGCCGGCTGATCGTCCATGAAAAGGCGGCCAGTACTCCGGATTTTCGTACACCCGAACGAAGTGGAACGTACACGGTTTTGTTCCGGGAAAAGGAACAATTACTGGGCGTATCCAAATTGATCGTTACGGATTAGTTGGTTGATGGGTTTATGGTTTATAAGTTTATATGTTTATAGTTTATCAGGCGTCTGTTGTAACCCCATAAACTTATAAACCATAAACCTATAAACCATAAACCTATAAACCATAAACCTATAAACCCATAAACCATAAACCCATAAACCCATAAACCCATAAACCTATAAACCTATAAACCCATAAACCATAAACCCATAAACCTATAAACCTATAAACCATTCCCAATCACTTATCAGCAGCCGCCGCCGGCAAGCGCATAAACGATTTTGCCGGAAACTTTCAGGTTGGCCAAAACCCGGTTCTCCCTGGTTGGCAGTACCGGTTCCCAGGTTTTGCCTTGGTCTGCCGAGCGGTAAATACCGGTATCAAAACTGCACAAAAGGTACTCGCCCACCTGCACGATATCGTAGATGTCATGCGTCTGTGCAAGCCGGTAATCCATATCGTAGGCACCCTGAATAGGCAACATGGCGCGTTCCATGCGGTGCCAGGTTTTGCCGCCGTCGTCGGAAATACGCAGCCGGTTGGTAATACCCTCATGTTCCAGAACCGAAGGATCTTCTGTGCCGAGGATGGTAACGAATTTGCCCTGTACCGACGTCGTTCTTTTGGCGAGTATGTGTTCGTTCAGGACGTTTTCCCAATGCTCGCCGCCGTCAGTGGAGCGCAGCACACCCTTGGAGCCACCGGCCACCAGCACATCGCCGGACAACACCAGATCGAGGATCAGGCCATCGGCGTATACCAGTTTCCAGTTTTTTCCATGGTCGGCACTTTTGTAAATCCCTCTATCACTTGCCACCAGCAGCGCGCCGTTGGGCATTTCCAGAACTGTACGTATTTGTTTGTCGGTCAACTCATTGTGCATAGGCGAGCAGACTCCCGTTCCCGGCATTTCCTGAAAAAAGCCGTTGCCGTAACTACTCAGAAAAGGACCGCCCCGCCCGGAAGAGATGTTGGAAATATGTTGATTTATAAAAAAATCTTTTTGCCATACCGGTGTGGCGGTACCCGCGCTGCCGCGGTACAATCCTTTCCCGGTGCCGAGATATACGTCTTCTCCGGCAATGAAAACACTCGATATAGACATATTTTGGGGAAGCCCGGCACTGACGTCCTGCCAGGTAAGGCCTCCGTCGTCGGATCTGAAAATAACACCTACCGTCGCCCAGTCGGGCGCCGGAATAGTCTGAACGCTGTCGGTTACGGCCGGAACGCCGATAGCAGCCATAACGGATTGGGCTGGTTCCGGGCCCTGTTGACAAGCCGGGAAAAATGGACAAACGAGTAAAAAAGCAAGAGCGCGGATTTGCATAATGTTGCTGGGTTGGTGAAACAATGAGGCAAAGATGCAGCCCCGCCGGCGTCAGCCTGTTTTTCGGGTGTAAAAGGATGTAACGGACTTGTAAAAGAATGATCTACAGGAGTTTTCATTGAATTTTTTAAAATTTGACCCGTTTAATTACCCGAATTATGACAAAAGAATACATCAATCCACCTGCACTGTTCCATTCAACTCAATACGGTTTTTCGCAAATAGTGGTTTCTCCGCTGGGAAGAACCGTTTTTATATCCGGGCAGGTTGCCTGGGACGAGAACCAGAACCTGGTTGGAAAGCATGATCTGGCAAAACAAACACAAAAATCGATAGAGAACCTGAAGATTGCCATAGAGGCCGCGGGTGGTACTTTGGCGGATATCGTAATGTTACGGATCTATAAAGTCAGGTATAAAAGCGGTGACGGAGAGATTATCAGCGAAGCACTGCGAAATAATTTTGGAACCATATCACCCCCGGCAAGTACCTGGATTAATGTAAAAGGCCTTGCCAACAAGGGATTTATGATAGAAATAGAAGCACAGGCGGTCATATAAATCACCTTAAAATCATAGTCAATAATCCGTGGCCGTCAGGCCACCCAATAAATCAATTTCAATCCGCCCGATCCGCAAAATCACCGTCCCCATCCTGCCTACAAAGGGCGGAGCCCTACCCAATCAAAATCAAAGTCAATCTCCCCTTATCAACGTTACATCCCCGCTATAAAGCCGCACCCCGCCATCAATAAACTCTATTTCCGCCTGCCAGACGAATACGCCTTCATCAAGGGTTTTGCCCCGAAAATCGGTGCCGTCCCAGCGCAGCGCTTCAGCGCCCGGCATTTCATTGTCGCGGCGGAACACCATTTCGCCCCAGCGGTTGAAAATCTCCAGTCGGCGGATTTTCGTAGCGCTTTTTGTAGGAAATAGTGCAAAAGCATTGTTGAGGCCATTCCCGGAAATGTCCTGGTGAAAAACATTGGGCGCATACACGTCCAGGCGCGGAATGACTGTGAGGCGCAAGGAGTCGGTCGCCGGGCAGCCGCGTTCGTCTATGGCTTGCAGGGAATAAACGGTTGTTTGCAGCGGCATGGCCACCGGCGAAGGGCAGCCGGTGCAGGAAAGACCCACTGCGGGCGACCAGAGGTAGTTAATCAACTCAAAACCGGATTGCGCTTCCAGTGTAAGCGAATCGCAGAAGAACAGGTTTTGGTCACCGCCGATAGAAAGTCCTACCGGAGCGGGATCGGTCAAAGTTACCGTCATCGGGAAGCGGCAACCCAGCGAGTCGGAAACGGTGACCGTGAAAGCGCCCGCCGTCAGGCTGTCAAACTGCATACCCGCCTGTAGCAAACCCTCGTTCAGCCGGAACCGAACCGGGCCTACCCCACCCTGCACGTCGTTTACTACAATCAGGCCGTCTGCAAAATCCACACAATGCGGGTCTTCAGCGTCGGCCGAAGCCGTCAGGTCCACCTTGTACACGTACAAACTATCTTCTGCCGGGCAGTCGTGCACACTCGTGACCGTAACGGCGTACCAACCCGGCGCAGGGGCTTGAATATCAGCCGTTTGTGCCCCGGTCGACCATTGATAACGCGCAAATGCGCCTGCATCCAGCACGGCCGGCGCCCCGTTGCAAACAATGGTATCCGTTCCGCCGATGGCAAAATCCGACAGGTCGTCGAGCATCAGGTCGACGGCTTGCGAAACGGCCCTGCAATACGGCAGATCGAGGTTGGCCAGGCTGCTGGCTACCACGAGGCGGTATTGATCGCCTTCCACGGGTTGGGGAATTTGGTGGTTCAATTCCGTTCCACCGGGCAGCAGTTCCCAGGTGTTATTTCCGGCACTCAGTGATTGCCACTGGTAAAAGGTGGGTGAATAAGGTGAATTTGCCAGCGAAGCGCTCAAATTAAGCGGCTGCCCGGCGCAGAAAAACGCCGTAACGGGCACGTTGATGTCGGGTCCGCAGGCGCGAAAGGAAATGTTGTCGATCGCCAGGTCGTTGCCGTAGCCGCCGGGCGCGTCGTTGCGCAGACCCAGCGTGATCTGTGTGGCGCCGGGATCGGTGGAAAAAGAAAAACGGTACGTGTACCAGGTGGCGGTCACGGCTATTTCATTGGTGGAACACACGGCGTTTCCATCGATCTCGAACGTCACTTTGGGTTGTATAAAAACCCCTGCGGAAGGTGTGTTCATCGAGATCACGTCAATGGAAAACTCGTACAACACGTTTTCACACACCGGCACCAGTTTCTGGTAAAACAGTCCGGGCTGGTAACTGGCATTCACCACCATCATGTATCCGTCGGGTTCCGGGCCGTGGTCCTCGATATCGATCCACAAAGCGCCGGCAAAAGCGCCCCAACTGGTGGTATTGTTGGTGATGGTGTAAGCGCCGTCGTTGGGCGGCGGGTTTTGCGTGTAGCCGTAGCCGGGGGCGATCAATGGGTCGGTCGCCAGCACATTCGGCGTTCCGTGCCCGAAGTCGCCGTCGGGAAATATGTTTTCTCCGAGGTCGCCGGAGCAGGTGCTGATGCAGTTGGCGCGGGGGGAAGCGCCGGTTTGGGCTGCGGCGGGGGTGGCGCAGGCGAGCAAGAGGAGGGAGATTGCGGCGAGTTTCTGGCGGGTGGACATGGAACAAATGTACAATGGCGATTTTGCATTGGGTAAGTTTGCTCGCGGTGAAAGAATCAGGATCGCGGTACAAACCTTCTATTAACACCCTTATCCGAATATCTGAGCATCTTTCCCGACCAAATGATAAAACAGGCAACAAATTTGCTTTACATTTCGGCGGATAACAAAATTGGATGATAGACCGCCTAAGCCACGATAAGCTCGCACCCACTATTCCTGCCGTTTGGCGGAATAGTGGGTGTGGTCGTATGTAGGGAGCATAAACGCACCTAACGACTAAGAGCGTGTTCGGGAATTTAAAAAAGTAGGTGCCGGGTCTATCTTTGTAGTGACTAAACTTCAGAGATATGACAAAACAGTTCGAAGAACTGACCGACACCCAATGGGCTGCAATATCACCCTATTTAGACCTAAAA
>JAKQJD010000258.1 GCA_029561355.1 Bacteroidota bacterium
GTACAGATTCGTTCGTGTTTTTCGTCCGCGCCGGAACGCCTTCCAAACAGCGCGCGGCCAGAGCAGCAAACCGACCATGACGGCGCCGGCATTGAGGAACCAGGCTACAAAAGAGGTGCGACAGCCCGTGGCCAGTTCCCAGGCGCCGATTTCCGCTTCGCCACGCCAGTTGGCCGGGTACCCGGTGAGAATGTGGTGGATATCGTGAAACCGCGCCACCCGAACCCGGCTGGGAATATTGGGCAGGTAAACGACCGGTCGGCTGCCGATATAAAGGGCAAACCATTTTGCTGTGTAAGCGTCATCCCGGAAACCGAATCGTTCGAACAATTGCCCCAGCGCGGCCCGGACTGTGAGTTGAGGATCGTACAATTCCATGAGAATTTTTGGGCATAAAGATATACCCTGGATATCATGTGCAACGCTTCACTCGAACGGATGGGGATGTGATTTTGCGGATTTAAATGGATATTGGTGGCCTGACTGACTATGATTTTAATGATTTATATGATGGCCATGACGAACACCCGACATAATCACAACCATCATATAAATCATTAAAATCATAGTCAGGAAATCATAGTCAGGAAATCATAGTCAGGAAATCACATTCAGGGAATCATAGTCAGGAAATCACAGTCAGGGAATCATAGTCCGCTTGCGTATCGATATCGATATGCCCGAGGGGAAAATCGACACCGGCTACGTCGTCGCGGTGCATCATCAGGATTTTTCTGGCGCCTTCGTCCTCTTTTAGGGCAAGCAAGGCATCGAAGTATTTCCGTCCAAGCAGCACCGGCGTGCCCAGCGTATCGGCATAGGCGGACGCGACGATATTTTTTTTGCTAAATAGTTGTTTTTCAAACAATTGAGTAAACAACCCGGCTGATACAAACGGCTGGTCGCAAACGGCCAGAATGATATATTCCACCTGCGGGTACGACGACACAATCCGCCGAACGCCGGCCACAATACCCGAAGCCTTGCCTTCCGGCCATTGTTCATTCCAAACGACGTCGGCATTCGAGGTGTCGATGGCTGCCGAAATAACTTCCGACCTCGCCCCGGTCACCACCACCACAGGCACCGCGCCAGTTGCCGTAGCCTCGTCGATGACGTGTTGCAGCAGGTTTTTGTTCTGAAATGGCAGCAGTTGTTTGGGCGATCCCAGCCGGGAAGAACTGCCGGCCGCCAGAATGACGATACCGGTATTATGCATGTTGCAAAACGGATGGACGATCATGAATCCCTTCCTGTCTGTCTCTCAGGAAAGCGCCTTTCCTGTCGGAAAACACCGCTTTTATTTCCGCCATGACCGACAGCGCGATTTCTTCGGCCGTTTCGGCGCCGATGTCGAGTCCGACCGGGCCGTATATTTTGCTGATGGCAGATTCGCCTGCCGGGACACCCTTTTCGCCCAGTTCCTCGAGCATTTTATGCAGTTTTTTTTGAGGCCCCAGCACACCGATGTACGGGCAGGCGGTTGGCAGGAACCGTTCCAGCGCAGCGATATCGTAGTTGTAATTGTGGGTCATTAAAACGACGGCCGTCCGCTCGTCCACATCGGTAACGGATAATATTTCCGCCGGTTTGGCTACACAGACTTGTCCGGCTTTCGGAAAACGCTGCGGGGTAGCGTACGCAGGTCGTCCGTCCACAACCGTGATGTTCCAGCCCAGCAAAAAGGCCATTTCCATCAGGGGTTGTGCATCATTGCCGGCGCCGACAATAATTAACCGGGTAGCCGGCGGAACAAACTGATAGAGAACCGATTGCGCGCCGTACGCCTGGACGGCAGATCTCTTTTGATGCAGCATGTTCCGGGCTTCGGACGAAAGATCCGGATCACATGAAAACCAACTGTCCGTATCATTCATAAAACAGCAGGTGCCCGTTTGCCCGGCGTTTTTTTGCCGGTTAAAAATGGTTACCAGCACGGCGTCCTGTCTTGTGGACACAATTTTTTTGAACAGATGGACAGGGTTATCCGGATCGTTATCATCGAGTGGTTCGAACAGAATGTAAACGATACCGTTGCAGCCCAACTGCACACCCAGTTTGTGGTCTTCGTCGTCCGTGGTGTCGTAAATTTCCAGTTTGTTCTGCTGCAAACGCAGGGCCAACTGCGCTTTCCGCAGGGCATCGCCTTCCAGGCAGCCGCCGCTGATAGCGCCGGTGATATCTCCATCCTCCGTCACCAGCATACGCGCACCCGGCCGGCGGTACGAGGAGCCCTCCACCTGCACAACGGTCACCAGAGCCGTTCGTTTTTTTTGTAAAACCGCCTGGTCATAGGCGAAAATGATATCCTGGAGTTCTTTCATGTTGCTTAGAGCGTGTTCGGGATTTTCCGGATCCTTTTTCCGGTCAAATCAAAAATTGCATTGGTAAGGGCGGGCGCGAATGCCGGCAAACCGGGCTCTCCCACCCCGCCGGCGTCGGCGTCGTTTTCCATAATGTACACATCTATCGGCGGCCGGCTGGTGGTGTTTCCGGCAAAGCCTTTGGCGGAAATATCCACCACAGCGCGATGCCTGTGCCGCCTGTATTTTTAATAAAACTGCGCCTGGAGATCTGTTTCCTGGCTGATTAAGTTTAGTACAAGGTTCAAAAAACCTGATGAACGCCAAAAACAAAAATCAAACATTTCATTACGAAGATCAAATCGTTCGAGTGGTCAGGCATAGCGACGGGGTGACTTGAAGTCACCCCGTCGCTACGCCTGACAACAAACCCAGCATTCGTATTTACTTTATGGATAATTATGACCGGAACAAAACCAACGTGTATGGCGGGCTGAATGTGTGTGCGGGTTATAGTTTTTGAAAATACCGGACCCGTTTTCCATCACAGTTTTATGTAAATGTATCCATCTGCAGGCACGGGCCTGAGCGGCGATTGCAGCCAGTCGCCGGTGGTTTTCCATTTATAAAAATATCGAACAGGTTCGCCAATGTCTGCGTATAAAGTTACTGTCTGTAATAGTGTTGGGTTATTTTTTTGCCATTGCAGTGTCATTTGTTTCTCTTCTCCTTGAAAGCGGTAGAGCAGGAACAGCGACATATCTTCCCCGCCAAGGCTGTCGAAGATGGCGGCATCGCATTCGATTTCAAAGAGGTGCGCTTCGAGTTTATTTTTTTCAGGCGGAGTCGTCACATCCAGTACCTCGGCCCAGTCTGAGCGCCAGGTCCAGGGCAATTCCTCTTTATTGCCGGAACCGGAGTACTCAATAATGCGGTAACGGTAAGGTTTGGTAAGTTTGACGGCATATGGAAACCGGATTTGAAACATATTTTGATCCGGCCTGGAAGAAAAGAATTTTTTTGCCTTGATTTTGACCTGTTCGTCTTCCACTCCGCTGGCCTCCACTTCCAGAACCTTTACAGACAGATCGGGGCGCAGGTTGTTTGAAAAATCATAACACCTCGCCTCCAGCATGGCGAATGCAGGTGACACTTCGTCATTCAGATCTTTTCTTAACAACAACTGCGGCCATTTTGCAAAGTCCACATAAATCGGCAGTACACCGGAATGCACTACGCGAATGTCTACGACCGTATCGGTTTCTGCCATGTTCGCGAGGGATTGCAAGCCTTCACGAACAAACGCTGAATCGCCCTTAATCGTCACCCGGCCCGACATCCCGGCCACCACTTCGGCATAAAAGGCAAAACTTACGCTCAAGGCAAGACGATCTTCCTGTGCCACCTTCCACAAGGCTTCGGCTTCCGTGTTGTTCAGCCGGACAGAAAAAGTGCGTTTATCCCAATATGTTCCGGCGGCGTCTTCGTCATCTTCCAGACTGGTCGGCGCTCCGATTCGGGTTCCTTTTTTTTCAGACATCGATAAAGGCGCTACGAGGAACGCCTCCGTTTTGTGTACCGGCATTTCGATCAACTTAACCCTGGAACCGCCCAGCATCCTTTTGGTCACTTTCAAAAGGGAGTCGGGCGGGCGGCTGATCTCTACAGAAATTTGTATGAGATTCAGGAACCGTTTTGCACCCTGATTGCCTATTACGGCCGTGCCGGTATAACGCATTTCAATCAGATGGAAATCTGGCATTCCGTTCCGATCTGAAGACAATTTCAAGTTGCCGGGCCCGTAATAGAACAAGTCGCTTTTTTTTAAATCCCGATAAATGCGAAGTCCGTTTAAGTCTTTCGCGGAAGACCAAACCGGCTGGGCCTTTGCCGGAATAAAATGAAACAGCAGGGTTATTAAAAGTATCCAGAAGTGGATAAAATGCCGGTACACGAAAATAAATGTCATGACAGTTGGGCTCACTGATTAAAAAACGGAATATTTTCCTTGATTTGCTTCATGCCAATCGGTATTTCTTTGTTACTAGATTGGATCCATTCTGACGAATAAATTTCATCGTTGAGAAATACCTGAATCTGATACTCAAAATCGACTTTCCCGTCCTTAAAATAAAGCGGCCCGGCTTTTATACTTGAATTGTCGCTCTGCACGGTAATGGGAGACAATTCTAGTTGCGTATTTCCGTCGATGGTAGCCTGATACGAACGAACCTTGATGCGGATCATACTTGCCTTCGTTTCTTGCAGGGGAGAAAAGACAATGAATTCAATATTGTCGGGTCGTACGGCTATGCCCGGATTAACGGTTCCGCTGATTTTTTCCTGTACCCGGGCGTTGCACTCTTCACAATCCCGGACCACATAATCGAGCCATATCCTTTTTATGTTGGGCGCGTTATCTATCCAGTCAGGAACGAGAGCGGCATCGAATTTGGCAGTAGCGCCTACGGGTACTTCCACATCACCCGTTTTCCAGGTGTAAACGGCGAAAGCACCATTGTTTTCTTTTTTGAGTACGTTAAAACACGTCAGCACTAGGGGATAATCGGTTGTGTTTTTCCAACCGGTTTTCCGCCATGCGCCGGGTTCCAGTTCGAAGTTTCCGAAGGTTTCCGGCTGGTTGATGGTCATATACAAATTGATCAGTTGGGCCGCCATATTTTTACCTTTCGGATATACCTGCATCCTGCCTGAAAGGCCACCGTGAATAAAAAAAAACTCCATGAGTTCATTTATTCTATCGGCATTGACCGTAAATGAAAGGTATACCGGATCAGTCAGTTCGGCGGGCTCCTGAAACTGGATGCCACCTTCCTCGATGTCCAGTTTTCCCAATATTTTCAAGTCTATTTCCGGCGCCTTTTCCATGGGCATGGGCAAAAGTTCCCGGATACCATATTTCTCTTCTTCGGTACCTTTTAATTTTTGACCAAGTATTTCCCTTGCAATTTCCAGGTCCTGATTATTAATTTTCGGATAAAGAATGGCCGTCACGGTCACTTTACCGGCTTTATCTTCCGAACCGGATCCATACGTCACTTCGAAATCGTATTTCTGGCTCGAAGATATCCATGCCAGTGTGTATGAAGCAGGTATATAATAGTAATACCCGGATTTGATGTTGGCATCCCTGTAAATCTCCTTATTGATGTCCAGCAGCGCATCGATATTGTCTTCCGTGTAAATATCGCCGGCTGTTGAAAGGAAAAACGGAGTACTCCAGTCGGGTCCTCTCCGCTGCAGGTCTTCCGATTTGGCCGGATTGCCAGGTCCAGTACCAATCGGTATTTCACCTATGTTGGGCATTTGTTTAACACGGTCTTCTTTATTGTTTTTTACCTGTTGCGGTATTTGTCTGGGTTTTACAGACGAAGGCGCGCGCACCACATGAACGGTGGTAGGCGTAACCACCTTTTGAGCACGAGTTTCCTGTATGCACAAGCCAGGCATACATCCGGCTAGTATCAAAAGCATCAGTATCTTTTTCATGGTTTATTGTTTTATTGATTTTGCTGATTTGTAGGGTGTCAATTTGACGAAAACAGTCGTGGAGGATTGGCTGTCAGTTGCAGGCGAATCACCTTGCCAAAGGCGGTCGAATCGGAACAAGTCTCTGGCATTCAGGGCTTCCTGCAGTGCAACGTCGGCCATCGAATTGGATTTTTCCGTTACTACCAAAGAGAGATAGTGACCTTCGATAGTCGGGTAGGCGCCATTCTTGTTTTTAGTAAGATTGAACCGGATTTCTGCAGATTTACTTTCCTTGTCGAATTCGCCGCCTGTGGTTCTGAAGCCATTCACCGGTTTGCGGTCGGCATCCAGAATCCGCCCGCTCACCTTGTAATCCTTGTCTGCGTACCCCTTGTATTCAATTTTGAAAACCACATGATAGCGGCCTTCAGACAACAGGCAAACGTTTGTGATTTTATTATTGCCGGAGAAAGCGGCGGCGAGAAGGCCGCGGTTTTCCACTGATTTCAAAGGCTCGCAGGTTTGCGATTGTGCTGTGGCAATGGCCTGGGATGTGACAAACAGAAGTATCAAGGCATGCCATAGAATGGTCTTATTATTCATGGTAAATAGTTTTAAAAGTGATCGAGATCTATTCGTCCGTATTGCGTCTTTTTGCGCGACTCTTTTCGCGGCTCCTCGCCACGAATGAACCAGGTTAACTCGTACTCGTATGACTCCGAATTGCGGGGCAGGAGGATTTCCACCGTACGCGACATTTCTTTATTGTTCGTTTTCAGCATGATTTGCTTCACATCTGTCTTTTCCCCCAACTGGCTATAAATCGACACCTCCACCGAGCGTATGTTATTGGCGGCAACGAAATCCGGATCGGCTTCGATGTATACGGTTTTGCGTACGAAAGGCGGTTCGAGGGCGATACTGCCGAAGTCGGAAGTTTGCCAGTCCGATTCCACCGAGTAACCGCCGAAGAAACTCCAGGCCGTTTTGTAGTCATATGAGAGCCAGCCAAGCCTGTCGCGGTCTTCTTTATATCCGTATTGCAGTTTGAAAAAATTCCCGCTTTGACCAAACTGGGTTTTATCGATTTTTATCTCTCCTACCGTTTCTTCGCCACTCTGGTGTTTTTTTCGCAAGACTACGTTGACGAAGTTGACATACTGGCTGAAATCCGTAGCATTCATGCCGCCCAGCGTTGCATTGATATCGCGTTGCTGCATAAGCGGGTCGTCGAGGTTGACTTCACGGAAACATTCCGGGCATTGTTTTTTGACGTTCCCCGGGTTGAAGGCAAAGGGCATGGGAGCAGTTGTTTCCGTAAACTTGTTGAAGTTGAGGGCGAATTTTCCTTGTTGTCGTGATTTTTTCAACTGATAACTCAACGCAAGTGCAAAAGACGGCGCCGACGGTTTTTCTTCCGGTTTAACGTCTGCCTTTTTATCGGCACCCTCTTTTTTCTCCGTTTTGCCATCGGCCGGCTTGTCTGCCGGTTTCTTGTCCGCCTCCTTTTCCGAAGGGGTGGCAGGCTTGTTTTCCGCCTCCTTTTTATCCGTTTTGTCGGCAGCAGCAGGCTTTTCTTTGGCCGGCTCCGTTTTTTCCACCTTTGCCGTCGGCTCTTTGTGAGAATCGGCGGGTTTGTTTTCTTTCATGGACTGTTGTTCGGCAGCGTAATCCTTCTTCGCATTTTGAAGCATGGAGGAAGCGCGGTCGAGCAGCCCCGGTTTGCCGGCGGTTCCTGCGAGTTGAGCGGCAGAGGGAATACCACTTCCGCCTGTTTTATCAAACATCAGGCTCGTTAATTGCGTGCATACCGCATCGCGCACCTTATCAAGGGAAGCGTCTTCTCCCACCTGCGTCACTTTGATGGTGCCGTTTTTGATCATTTCATCCACGGCTATTCCGATTTCCGCTTGTAAAACGGGGGTCAGCATAGCGGCTTCGAAGGTTTCGTTCTGGTACATCTGACTGAAATCGGCCTCGATGGTCAGTTTTTTGGGCGCCAGAAAACCGCCTACCACCATTTCAAACTGTATGGAAAAATCGGGCGTTGGTGTATTGAAAGATTCCCACAGGATTTTAGCACCGAGCGGATTTAAAAGCACCGCCACGGCGGCTTTCTGATTCTCGAGGATAGGTGCGCTGCCCAGTCCGACCACCTTTTTGGTATATTCGCCGTCTTTGCCCGCAATAGCCGACACGAGGGCTACGGTACCGGATTTGAAGACTACGGGTCCGGCTATTTTACCACCCGCATCGATACGTTGCAGTGCCCGTTCGGCAGTCTTGATCTGATCGTCGGTCACTTTCAATTCGAACAAAGCGTGTACCACGCCACCGCCGGTTTGGCTTTCTGTGATTGCAGTATTGCTTTCCGGGTTTGTGGCTTCGTTTTTTACGTACCGAAGGAAGGAAAACATCGGTTTGCCATCCGAATTTTGCCCGATCCTGGGTTTGTCGGCTATATAGTAATACAGGTGGGTTTCACCCAATTCGGGAAACAGTATCAATTCTCCGGCCCTGACGGGGCTGTCGAGCAGTATTTGCTGGGCATGCAGAGCGCTGTTGGCTAATGCGAATGCAAGTATCCAAAACAAGTATTTCATAATAGTGAAATTTAGAAATGAGGTAGTGTCAGGATGTTTAAAACGGAAGGACTTTAATAGGCATTCAGGCGAGGCGGGTGCAGGATAAAAATGGTTTTCCCTTTTTCGTAGGCTTTATACAAGGCGTCTGTCAGAAACCGGGCATAGTCGACTATGTATTCGGAACCTGCCGGATCGACATTTTTAACAGGCGTCTTGTAATCCTCGTACTTGAAATTGAAACCTCTGGGGCCGACGTTCAACGGGTCGGAAATATTTAGGTACACCGTAGAGGATGGTTCATGAAAACCACCGCCTTTGATTACGAGCCCGTACGAATCGAGGGCAGAATTGCCTGCCGAGAGCATTATCAGGGGGACGTCCAGTTTTTTAAAGAAGGCGTCGGGTGTAAAGGTCATCTCGACCCTTTCCACTTCAAACCCGAGGATGTAAGCATACCTGGATATTATCTCCGGCATACCGGGTACGAGCGGAGTAGGCAGTTTTTTTTGTTTGACGGACAACTCCTCCACGACGTGGAGGACGTATTCAGTCGGATAACTTTTTTCATTCTTTTGGGAAAGCAACCAGCGGTACACCATCAGAAATGAAGCCTCCCAGGAAGGCAGGCGAGATTCGGGTTCCAGCGTAATATCGTGGCTGCGTTCTGTTACGTTTGCGGGCAACAAAGCAGGAGAAGTGATAAGAGATGCCCTTCTGCCACCCGGCGCGAGGTTGGCCAGCATACGGGCCACTTGCCCTCGGGTGAACATATGCAAACATGGATCGTTGGAATAATCCATGTAGTTGACGTACATTTCATTGTTGGGTGTCTGGATCGATTTATATGCAGATCCCTTTCTACAAGGGTTGCATCCGTAATTGGCGCCTGTTGCCGGGGGCGTGTCGTCTACAAAGTCGCTGCCGCCATTATCACCCCAAATATGCCGCAAACCCAGGAAATGGCCGATTTCATGTACGAGGGTTTTCCCCTGGTTGTATTCCGGCAACGACCTGGCGCCCAAGGCGAAAACGGCATAGTCGATATTGATACCGTGTGCTACGGACTTCAAAGGATTTTCCGGAAAAGTGGCTACTCCCAGAGCACCGGCTTTCATATCGACCACCCAGATGTTCAGGTACTTCGACTCGTCCCAGGGGTCCACTCCGCCCGTAGATTGCTGCCGGGCGTCGTCTTTGTCGAAGTCGGGATATTTCGCAGGGTCGACCTCGTGGCGGGTGATCCCGACTTTTTCACCGTTAGGTCCTCTTCGGGCAAGCCTGAATTCGATATAGGCATCGGAAGTGTCCTGGGCAAACCGTGCCGGAACGTTCTTCCGGATTTCGTTCTTTTTTCTGAAATAGAGATTCAGGTTATCGATAGCCTGTTCCACTTCTTTGTCTGTAAATAATTCGGTAGCGTTTTTGTAAATGATATGTACGACTACAGGAATCGTGACGGGGCTTTGGTGCAGATCCGGATTTTCCAGGGATTCGAGCAGTCGCATGAAACGTGCGGATTCCCGAATGATTTGCTCCAGATACAGATTTACGCCCGGCACGTCTTCAGGGTGTTGAAGCATGTATTGATCGAATTCGATTTGTGCGGAGCATTTTTCCGGTTGAGCAGCCGCCGAAAACCCCAGCAAGGCCAGAGCGATGCAGCAAAGGAAGATTTTTTTCATGGCTCACAGTTTTTGAAGGTAAATGTTGCTGTAGGACGTAGCAATTCTCGACGAGCGCACGGGGTCTTTTCCCTTGAAAAACCAGGTGACCTCGTAAGAAAAATCATTGCTGTTTTTGGGGAGAATAATTTCCGCACTCTTCGCCAGGATATTGTCGGACGTTTTAAACTGCAGGGTGCGCACCTCTTCCGTTCCGTTGGGATTGAAGTAGATTTTTACTTCGGCAGAGCGGATGGTTTCTGCCGCCAGAAAATCGGGATCCAGTTCTACCTGTATTTCCCGTTTCAGCAGGGGCGGCAAAAGAGAAATGACGGCGTTGGCTGATTTTTGCCAATCATTTTCTATTGAAATACCGCCCGTAAAAACCCACTTGGTTTTGAATTCGTAGTCGAGCCATTTCACCCGGTTGTTGTCGCCCTTCCAGCCGTACTGAAATGAAAAATTGTTGCCCTGTGTGCTGAAAAGTGTTTTATCGATCACCTTGCTCGACAATGTGCTTTCCCCGTTTTCGTGCATTTTCCGGAATACGACCTCTACGTGGTCCAGGTATTTTTCGAAATCACTGCTGTTAAAATCTACCAACCGGATCTGAATATTCCGCTCCTTGTCCAGCGGGTCATCTAGGTTCACCATTTTGAAGCAGGAGGTGCAGGATTTTAAATCGCCGATGTTTTCGGCAAAAGGGAAACTGCGTACTTCTTCGACGTATTTATTCAAGTCGACCGAGTATCTGCCGCTGCGATGTACTTTTTTGGCAACGTACAAGATTGCGATCGCCAGTTGCGGCACTTCCTTGCGCGGGCCCTGTTTGGAGCGTATGCTGTTGGGATTGTACGCACCTGCAAAAGGATTATCCCGGATTCCTCTTTCCTGGAAAATTTTGTCGAGAGCAGCCTTGCTGTCATCTTTGGCGCGTTTGTAAGCCAGTTCTTCTTCCGCATGCTCCGCTTCTTCAAGGCCGATGTTTTCCTTTCGTGCATCGTCTCTGGCAGTCGTAAGCATTTGAGTGGCGCGATCGAGCACTCCTTGCTGCTGCGCGGGCAGCAACTGGGAAAAGTCGGTACCGTTCTGGCCGCCCACCTGTTCAAAAATCAGTTTGGACAACTGGTTATAGGCAATTTCCTTGAGTTTGTCCAGGTCCTCGTCGTCGCCTATTTGCGTCAGCCGGATATCGCCTCTGTTATTCAGGTCTTCGAATGCGGATCGAATCTGTGTGGAAAACACCGGCGTTACGGCTGCCGCTTCCACTGTTTCATTCCGGTAAATCTGATCGAAATCGGCTTCGATGGTAACTTTTCGGGGCGACAAAAATCCTTTGACGTCCATTTCAAATTGAAAACTAAGATCCGGTGCAGCCGTTTGAAAAGTTGCCCACAGGATCTCGGCGCACGCTTTGGTAAGAAGTACCGAAACGGCCGCTTTCCCGCCTTCCAGAATTGGCGCATTCCCTATTCCCACAACTTTTTTGGTTAATTCGCCATCGGAGCCGATTACAGAAGAGACAATGGCAATTTTACCGCTCTTGAAAACGAGCGGACCTTTGATAACGGCTCCGGGAACGATCTTCTGCAATTCCTGCCGCGCATTTTGCAGGTCCTCCTCGGCCACCTGAAGCGCAACGAGTGCGTGCAAAATCCCGCCTGCATCGGAAGCGGTGGAAATACCGCCGGATGCAGGTTCCCTGGCTGTGCCTGAATTACGTACATACCGGATAAAAGAGAATTGAGGCTGCCCGGAAGCGGAAACGCCGAGCCGGATTTGATCGGGGAAATAATAGAAATTGGCTGGATTGGACAATTCAGGAAAAAGTGTGACAACGCCTGCTTTAACGGAACGGTCCAGTACGATTTGCTGTGCATTTATATGCGCCCGTTGAAGCAGCAAAACGGCAATAGTGACAAGCAGATGTTTCATGGTTATTTATTGTTTGTCGATGAACATCTTGAGGGTTTCCTTGAAATTGTCGAGAATACGATCCTGCGGACGCACTTCACCGTTCGGTCCGGATTCGATCATGATCTCTGCGGCTTTTTCCAGTTTTTCGATAAATTCCCGGTCTTCATTTTTCAGTGGGTCGGGAAGTATGGCAAATACGTAGTCGTCATTGATCCGGGCGTCCCAGTCGAGCGCCAGTTTACCTTTCGTTTTGTGGTTCAGTACCAGCCGGTATGCATACCCGGTCTGATCACGGTCGGTGAAAATGCGTTTTGAAACCAGGGGCTGGTTTTTGGAGATGGTAAGGGGAATATTGGTTTCCACCTCCTGTCCGTATTTTTTATAGCGCAATTGCAGGGTAGCCCGGGTAATGTTCAGGCTCTTCAGTTCGTCGATATCGGCCTCGAATTCGATGGTGCGGGGCTTAATGGGCGGAGCCAGCGTGACGGACTGCCAGTCACCTTTTTGCCAGAGCGGATCAACAGGATACAACACGCCGCCACGCAAACTCCACTGCGCTTTGTATTCGTAGTAATCTGCATTTTTATCGCCTTCCCGCGAGTAAGTGAGCGTTGCCAGGCGTCCTTTACTGGCCAGGATTTCGGGACTGATGGTCGTATGGTCCTCAAAATTTCGGCCTGTGCTGCGTTTTTTCCGCACATTAACCGTGACGTAATTGATTTCTTCCTTGAAGATGTCCATCGCTTCGAGGTCGAGGATAAAATTGATGTCGCGGTGTTCGAAAAACGGGTCGTTCAGGTTGATGGATAATACGCAATTCGGATTATCCTTCACCTGATCGTAGGTACTGGCAAGGTTGGTCGTCATCTGATAACGCCGGCGTATGGGCAGGGAAATTTTTTCGAGCAGCATCGTTTTTTTGAGACTGCGATTAGAAGTGAGTTTTGTACAGGACTTGAACTTGTATCCTCCCTGGGCAGAATTTTTGATCGATTCGTCTGCCGGTTTGATGGCAAAATCGTCCTTGGACACTTCCGCGAATTCCGGGTAGGCCGGCTCTGCAAAAGCACTCAGGAAAAAGTTGAAAAAAGCCTCCCTGATATTCTTGAGCCGCTCGTCATCGGCGATATTTTCCTCCCACTCGAGTTTGATCATTTCCCGGCTGCTGAACTCGTCGTACACCTTGCGCATCAGTTCTTCGCTGATGCCGTATTCCCAGGGATTACCGGTATCGCCGGCGCCACTTGTATTGCCGGCGGCAAAATCGATAGCCTGCATACCAAGAAGTACGTTGGTAAGGCCGTCGCCTACACCGCATTCGTCGCGGAGTTTCTTTTTGTTTTTTTCATAGAAATCCATAGCACTCTGAAAAAGTTGGGGCTCCTGGTCCAGTTCCTTTTTCAGCATGTCATACGCGATCCCGTCTCCTTGCGTGTGGGTTATATCCAGATTATAAGTCAGCCGCCCCCTGGCTGCATTTACCATCACTACATACTCATAATCGAGTACGATAGAAACATCGCTGATGGAGCGCGATTTTTTAAACGTGGCATCCAGCAGTTGGGCGCCAATGGCATCCACGTGTGCGGCAACGGCTGCCTTGTTGCCCGGCATGGGCGGCGCCATACCCGAGGTGACCATGGAAGAGGTGAGTTTTTTATCGGAGAGCACGGAGGAGACGATGCGGAAGGACTCACCGGCAGGCGTGTTGAGTTCGACCGGTCCGGCCAGTACCGCTTTCCTTCCTGCTTTCCGGGTCAGCAGCAGTTGGAGTTCTTTCATCTGTTCGGGCGTAAGGCCCCATTCGAGCAGGAAATGGAGCAATGCGCCTTGCGAACCACCTTGTTCCACTCGTTTTTCCGTGGTAAAATTGACGAAAAGGAACTCCGGAACGCCATCTTCTTTTTGGGAAAGCCGGATGGATTGTGCAGGCGGCAGATAGTAGTAATTGTCATTGTCGGCGCCTTTAAAAAGGACGATGTCCATGCCGTTGTCAAGTACAAGTTCCAGTTTGTTTTCGGACGACAATCGTTGCGCGAAGGTGCTGCTGCTGCATAACAGTATCCCGGCACACAGCAGGTGGCGCCATAAAGAATGTACTGATTTCATGTGATATGTTTTGAATGATTTGGAAAAGGCGGAAGAAGTGATGCCTCAATTGGTTTTTATCAGGTCCTCAAATTTGTCGAGTATCGAACCGGCTTTAATTTCCTTCCCATCGGGGGGTGAAATGATGTCTTTGCCCAGTTCGATCATTTTATCGAGGGCTTGTTTGTTATTGTTCCGGATTTCGTCGGGAATGACGGCAAACATGTAATTGGTGTTCAGTTTTGCCTCCCATTCCGTAGCCAGCGGGCCTTTCGTTTTATGGTAAAAAACGAAGCGGTAAGCATACCCCCGGGTATTGCGATCCATGTATATGTTTTTATCCATGAAGCCGATACCTGCGGTAGTATTCAGGTTGAAACTGGACTCCACCTCTCTGCCGAATTTGTAATAGCGTATTTGCAGTGTGACGTTTTTGATGTCGAACGCTTTCAGGTCTTCCAGATCGGCTTCGAAATGCAGGGGGATTGTGGCTACGGGCGGCGCCAGGGTGACGCCTTCCCAGCGGCCGCGGGTCCATACGGTATCTTTCGGGAAAACGTTTCCGCCGCGCAGGCTCCATTGCACTTTGTATTCGAACGCATCGGGATCGTCGCTCTGGGCTTTGGAATAACCGACGACGGCGCGGTTTCCCTGTTTCGCAAAGAAATTCCGGTCGAACGTGACCTGGGCGGAAAAATCCCGGGCCTCTTTTTGGTTCCTTCGTTTGCGGATGTCGACTGTAACGAAGTTAAGTTCTTTGCCAAACATTTCTTCGGCTTCCATATCGAGTATGAGGTAAATGTCGCGGTGTTCGAAAAAAGGGTCGTTGAGGTTTACGGTGTTGACACATTTCACGTTATTCTTTGCCGCATCGTACCAGCCGGCCAGGTTGCCGGTCAGTGTAAATTCCTGGGTAATGGGCAGTCGGACTTTCAGGTAGTAGGTTTCCGAACGGCGGGATATCTTCTGCGCCAGTTTTTGCTTGTCAACCTTGTACGTGTCGAAGGCGTAATCATACTCTTTTGCCGCATTTTTAGGCTCATCATCGCTGTCAGGTTTGCGAAATTCTTTTTCGGTAACGGACTGTAGGAAATACTCCATGAATGCGTGCACCATTTCAGTGGCTACCTGGCTTTCGGGCTGCAGGTTTTCTAGTTGCACATCCACCACCTTGGACTCTTTCATAAAGGTGAAAAGGGAATCCTTTTCCGTATCGGTTACGAAATTACGTTCGTCTTCCTTGGAAAAAATCCCGAGCGGATCCCAGAAATTCGAAGGTGCCTCGGTATAGTGACTGCGGTTTGCTTCCCTTGTATAATGTTGAGATAAAGAATCCATACGTTCCCAGTTGACCGTAATACGCCCTTCCACGGCGGGCATCAGCAGGTCGTATTTAAAACGCAGAGACAGGGAGGCATCGGCTATCGACCTGTTTTTGTCGAGTGTGGATGCCATGAGCTGGGCGGCATTTTTTTCGAGCAGGGCCGCCACCGCAACTTTTCCGCCGGGGAGTACCGGAGCCCTGCCCGAAGTGACCAGGGTGGGTGTGAATTTTTTGTCGGAAAGAATAGCGGAAATGACCTGAAAAGAGTTCTCCGGGTCCGTTTTGACGTTCGCGGCTCCCATGATGACGGGGTTGCGCACGGCCCGATATTTCGGGTTTAGCGCAGATAAATCCTGAAGTTTAGCGGCCAGTTTCTGTTGTGCTTCCTTTTCCTGTGCCGGCGTCAGTCCCCATTCCATCAGAAAGTGCATCAAAGCGCCCTGCACCCCTCCGGCGTCGACGTTTTCCTCGGAGGTATATTTCATAAAAAGAAATTCGGGCGTTTTGTCGGGTTTGGCGGAAAGCCGCAGCCCTGCGGGCAGGTAGTAGTATTCTCCGGTGAAGGTGCTGTCGAGTGTACGGGCGGCTCCGTATAGCACCACCTGGGTGCCGTCGTCGAGGCCCAGCGTGACGCGGTTCAGAAAATCCAGTACCTGCGCCTGTGCGTCCCGAAACGGGACAATGAAAAGCAGGCAATGGAAAGCGAGTTTGGTGATATTTTTCATGTTGTTCAAGATGTATTAGCGGTTATGGGAGATGTTGTTTATTGCTTTCGAATCCGGCCCTCCAGAAAAGGCGTCTGGGCGGAGGGGCCCGCGTCTTTGATCACTTCCGCACCCGGCAGTTCTCGAACGACCTGGTACAGGCGGTTGGGCGTGGTGATCTGGAAATCAGCGATATTTTCTTCGGCCGGCAAGTCCGTATTCAGCAGGTACTCCAGGCCCGTTTTGACAAAATCGGCACAGTTGAAATACACGGCGTTGAACATGCGATTCCGGGTTATCAGACGGTCCATAAATCGCTCCAGCCGTCCATCCGATTCCGGTGTCCCGGGAATCCTGATCAGCCCGTCGCATGAATAACCTTTTTCATGCGGAATCCCTTTTGCCAGCAAGGATGTAACGGTGATAGGCTTTTCGGAGGAAGAAGAAGGCAACTTGAAATATCGCGGCGCTTTATCCACAAAAACACTGTCGAAGGAGTAGGATACCTCCACAGGCCAAAGGTCATAATACACGAGTCGACCGGTTTTGACCGTATCATATCGCACCTTTCCGGGACATGCGCGGCAATCGCTCACCAGAATATCATACCGGTCAATCGCAAGCCCGGCATGCCCGGTTTCCCCACCGCACGTCGTGTAAATCACGAGGTAAACATGCGTGGGTGCTACAGGCGATGCGGCGCCCGTCTGCATAGCGCCGAGTAAGAATAACGTGGGAACCAAGAGGCGTTTCATTGTTGCAGCCATTTGGAAAAGTCGCTTTCAATAAAGAAATTGTCTGACAAGTCGCCCCCATACAGGCGGGTGTTCAATTTGAAATACACTTTGAACCGAATGTTTTTGAAATGGATGGCATCCTTCATCGCATCGTTAAATACCCGGGCATCTTCAGCGTCCAGTCCAAATGAAAAGGCCATTTTTGAGCCCGCATTCAGGGCTGTTTTCGGTACATTTTTCATGGAACGCAGCAGAATTTCTCCCAACGGATTTTGTCTGAAAACGATTTCAACGTCGGGATGCGCCGGATCAGGTTCGAGGAATACGCTACCGCCGATCGTTGCCGCCGTGTCGACATATGTAGCCAGAAACTGTTCCGCTTCTTCCAGTTGGGCGCCCGTCAGCCCCCATTGTATCAGCAGGTGCAAAATTGCGCCCTGTATGGCGCCTGTGTCGTTGTTTTTATAGGGCATAAACAGGAATTCTTTGTTCCCGTTCTCCTCCGAAACACGCAGATTGACCGGCAGGTAGAAGTACACAGGCGTGGAACGGGAGATGGACATCTGGCGACACAATACCAGCGAGGTACCGTCGGACAATTTTAACTTCAACTGCTCCGGGAAAGGCTGGGCGGACGATGCGAATGCCGCTATCGACCACAGGCAACAGAACATAAAACGGTTCATGGCATCAGTTTTTAGGCAATTCATCAATAAAAAGCAAGCCGATCTGGTCCTTTCCACCGACACTCACTTTGGTGCCGTCCCGGCGTAGCCAGGTAATGCTGTAATCCACCTCCTCCCGTCCGAGCGGTAGCGTCACCTCGAACGATTTTTCATTCAGGTTATCCCCCGCGCGGATTGTCCGGTCGTCTTTTTTTATTTCACTGAAAAACGGATATTCGATCCGGACGGATACGGCGCGGATATCCTGTTGGGAAAGGAGCGCGAAATCGCCTTCCAGGGCAATGATTCTTCTCTGAAATGGTGCGTACAAATTGATCATGGCGGCATTGGAATGCGTCCATTCCGAAATAAAAGTGCCTCCGCCTACGAACTTCCAGACGGTCTGGTAATCATAGTCGAGCCATTTGATCATATCCGTATCCCCCCGGTTGAGATAAACCATTCTGAAACGTCCGGTAGAATCTGTAAACACGCTGCGGTTGATGAGCACTTCTTTCATGGTAATTGCGCCGTCGGCGTGTTTTTTACGCAAGCGAACCGTTACGTTGTTGACCATACGGTTGAATTCCTTTTCCAATGAACCATCCACGCCCACATACACTTCTCTTTGCTGGAAAGCGGGATCGTATAATGCCACGTCGCGAAAAATGCGCTCGTTTTGTCCGTATTTCCTGTACAGATCGCCGATATTAAAGGATATGAAGTGGTTGCGCTCAACAGTTGACCGACCATGGAAGTACAGGGTTGATTGCCCCGACATTTGCAGGTGTTTCATCTGAAATGCTACATTGAAACCAACTTTAGCAAGTTTCCGGCTGCTGAGTGCGCCGCCGGCAATCGCACCCAGGGCGTCCAGCAAACCGCCTTTTTTTGCCTCCGGCACCTTTTCAGGTTCGACGGGTTTGAACATCAGGTCGAGCAATTTGCTGTAAACCATGTTCAGCAGGCTTTCCATACTTTCATTGGTACCCACTGTTGTCAGCCGGATGGTATTGTTGCGGATCAGTTCGTCGAACCCCAGTTCGATGTCGGCACTGATAAAGTAGGCGCTCCCGCCTGCCCCGAAGGACTGGCTGTGGCGCATTTCGCTCCAGTCGATGTCCAGTTTGGCTTCGTACGAATCGGTGAGGCCGGAAAATCCGAGTTGGAAAATCAGGGAAATATCAGGCGTTTTCATTTTAAAACTTTCCAGCAGTAATTTAGAGCGAACCGGATCCACTTCGAATGAAAAAGCAAGCCGGCTGTTCTCCAGAACGGGCGCCTCACCGGCGCCGAGCACTTCTTTTTTTGTATTGCCATCGGGCATAAGAATGGAAGAAACAAGCAGGTAACGCCCACGGATAAAGATCACCGGCCCGCGTAAAATGGCCTTGCGATTGCCGGTTTTTTCCCGGAGTTCTTTTTCTGCCTCGCGGATTTGCGCTTCCGGCGTATCGTACAGAATGAGAAACGTTACAATCCCGCCGCCGCCGGCCTCCGTAATGGTGCCGGAAGGAGCGTTACCCGGCTTTTCGGTGACATAACGAAGAAAGGAAAATTCGGGTAACGAGTCGCCACTCAAACCGAGCCTGGCTCTCGAAGGCAAATACAGGTACGTGGCGGAATCGCCGTACACCGGAAAGCACCAGAGTCCCGAGAACTCTCCGCCCTGATCAACCATGATTTGTTGTGCGGAAGCCACGCATATAGCGGCCCAGAAAAGCATTCCTGAGAGAAAAGGTTTCATAAATTGTGGATTGTTGTAATTATTTGCCGGGAGGAAGAAGGTAAAGGAAGGTATCATCGATTTCGGTCACCTTGCCTTCTTGCGGCTCGGACGACTTTTTGGTGTACCACGTAATTTGATATGCCAGTGGTTGTCCTTTGTCAAAATACAAGGCAATTTTCGAGGTGTTTTGCGAGTCTTCCGCTCGCAGAACCAATGTTTTTTGAACCTGGGGTACTCCGTTCAATACTGCGAAAAAGCGTATGGAGGCCGACTTAATGTCTGCGTCTTTGAAAACCATTCGATCTGCATCTATCTCGATGACCCTTTTGTCAAATGGCGGCCTCAGGGTGACGGCAGCATCGCGACCGGTGAGCCACTCCGTTTCGCTGATCGGTTCGTGTACGGTTGCTTCCTGTCCCTTGAAACTCCACCCCAACCGATAGCGGTATTCCAGCAGAGCATCGCCACTCAGACCAAGGCTTGGATAAATAACACTTTGGAGGTCTGCTCCTTTGGCAAGGTCGCTTCCTTTGATCACCAGTTCCTTAATCACAGGAGATTGATCGAAAGGGTATTCTTTTTTGAAACTGACAGACACGAAATTCAGGATATCGCCAAATGCCTGTGTAAAGTTACCGTCTACCTGAAACAGGATTTCCCGTTTACTGAAGTCGGGATCGTCCATATTTACTACGCGGAAATATTGTGTGTCTTCTTTGTGGTAATTATAAAAGCCTCTGATATTTCCCGTTGTATAATAGGGAACCTTGATAGAGCTTGTTTTGCTGAGGTTGAGGTAAAATTTATTGATACGGATATCTTTCCTCCGTTTCATGCTGAACTGATGATCTGTGATGTAGGGCTGGTCATCTCCTCCGCTAAAAAAACTGTAAAAACCTCCTGCTTCCTGACGGCCGGGCATCTGATCCTGTTCCACTGCCACTTCGGTTGCCGGCACTTGCGCCCATCCGGTTTTGGAATCGAACATCAGTTCAATGAGTTTATTCGTGACGAGATCTACAATAGCTTGCATATCGTCCGATTTGATACCTAAACCGAGCGAGCGATCGAAAACCGACACTTTGATCACTTTATCCTGAATCAGTTTGTCTGTAATATCCCGAAGCTGGTTGCGGCTATACCCTTCCTGTTCATTCAATACCTGACTGAAATGGGTATAAACAGTAGATGCCTCCGCTTCTACAATGGCATTATAACCTTTTACCATCGCTTCGAAATAGCAACTGATGGCAATGGAAACATCGGTAGTTCCACCCTGAAATGATTCCCATAACAGGGTGGCGCCATCCTGACTCAACTTGGCGGCAACAGCAGCCTTCGAGCCAGGCAGCAAGGGCGCATGACCACTGGTAATGACAGATTGCGTCATCGGGCGACTGCCCGATTTATTAGACAGAATAGAAGAAACGACCTCGAAAGAAGCGAGTCCAGCCTCACCGTCCCGAAAATTTTCCAGCAAGGGCACCGGCCCGGCAATTCTGCCCGAGGGTACTGTTTTTTTAAGTTCTTTTTCCAGCACCGCCAATGTCTCTACAGGAAGGGAAAACTCGATGAGTGCATGAAAAAGCCCTCCGTTGGATTCAGGTCCGTCTTTGCCCACGTATTTGATACACATGATTTCAAAGGTCCCGTCTTCCTTTCTTGCCACGCTGGGATACTGCGGAAGATAATAATAATCAGTTGCTACTTCACTATCCTGAAACAACTGCACGCCCATGACACTAACACGGCCTTCGTCATATTTGATAATACACCACCCGATATTGCATTTTATCAGGAGCAAAAGGCAAAGGGTGAAAAGTTTTATAATCGAGGAATTCATAATACAGTTTTTGATTTGGCCCGAATGATTGCCATACAAAAATGTATAAGTATTATTTATTTTACCAATGACTTAGGATGATTCCGCATTGATCAATCTCAATACACGGCATGTCGCTAATTGCCGGTCATGGGAATATTTGTCAGCGCTTTACATGCGTCTGGCCTATCTCCCTCCTGTTGCTTTCTCTGTCAAATGCAGGAGGTTTTATAGGCTGTATTGCCAATTTTTTTCTTTAGAGCATGTTGAGTTTTGCAGCCCGGCAATGAAAATCTCAACATGCTCTTAGTCCCGCAAAAACATCTCCCCTTTGTAATTGATTTTAAAAACCTCCGGGTAAGGTAATTGCATCACGCGTGCCTGGCCGTTTTCGAACGGCGTGGCCACATCGAAGCGGCAAGGGATTTTGGTGACTACCTGCATTTTGCCCTTTCTGTCTTTTTCGCAAGCCACCCAGCCCCATTTGCCGTTTTGCCGTACACGTATCCAGCCGTTTTCTTCCTTTAAATAACCGATTTTTTCGTATTTGCAGGGTAAAAGAATTTGGTGATCCGGTGCAAAAAGACCGAAGCGCCCCTTTTGTTTGAGGAGATAAATATGGTATCCAATCGTATTGACATTCGTATATTCGGGAGGAAGGAGCGTATCAAAATTGGCATTCATAAGGCCGAAATACCTCGATTCAATATTAAAGATATTTGAGTTGTCCCACTGCTTTGTTACATATCGGGGAGCATCATCTTCTATTCCGTTTGAATTTAATATATGAAAAATATTTTTAGAATCTACTCCGATTATGGTCTCTTGGTAAAGAGAGTCCTTACAAGTAAAATAATGTGTATAGTTTACATTTTCCGGCAATTTCAAATCACCTTCCTTTCTGAAGAAAGGGAATATATCTTCATATTGGAAGGGTATAACGATCTGTCCGAGTGAATCAATCACCCCTGCTTTTTCTTCCGTATTCATTATGCATAAGCCATCGTCAAATCCGAAAAAGCCCTGATCATAAACAGGTGGGATAACCCATTTAAATGACCTGTCAATAAATCCAAACTTATTATTATATCCTGCTAAAGCCAAATTATTAATGAATGGGAACAGTTGATCGTAAATCGGAACTGTCTTCCATTTGCCGGCGGTATCAATAAAACCGAATTTTTTCTCTCCCTGAGAAGCAATAACAAGGCCTTCCTCAATAATCGGGTAATGAATAAGGCAAGAATCGCAGCGAAACAATATATGGTCCGAAGTATCAATAATTGCATTAAACGAATCGGTTACAACAAGGCCTTTCGCATCAATAAAAGGGAAAGCATCACGGTAGAGCGAACTTGTCTTGGTCTTACCTTTTTTATCAATATAACTCCAATGGTTATTTACTTCTACGGCCGCCAGATTAAATGAAAATGGTAATACGTTATCAAACTCAGGTGGAATAATGATCCGACCCGTGCTGTCTGCAAATCCCATTTTTTTGTTATAATTAAAAGGGAGCAGCGTATTTTTATAAAAATTTTTACGATCATAAACCTTGATTCTATCAGAATAAAAACTTCCACTTCCTAAGCCCATGTTGCCAAACTTAAAAAAAAGATCAATGGATTCAATATCTATATCTTCATAATTGGGCTCAACGCCATTACTGGTAATTGTTTTGAAAATATTTTGATGTTTCACTATAGAATAATCACGCCCATAAGATTTTATTTCATTATATTTAAAAGGTTGGACAATTGTATTATTGAGGCTAATTACACCCCATAAAGAATCATTTTGTGCCAAAAGCAACTTGTCATTCAGCGGTTCCAAAACTTGATAACCCGGCTGTAATATAGAGTCAAGATAAAAATAGATTTGTTCAGGTCCGCGCGAAGCCCCGGTCGAATCTCTATCTATAATCGTATCACTAACGATAAAGGCTGATCCAACAGTTTGATATACAGGCTTTTCCGCTCTGGAAATGATCTCTCCTTTCGTATTGATCAATGCCGTAACCGAATCCATTTTGACGGTAGCCAGGCCATTAGAAAATGATGTTGCCTGATCGTATTTAAAATCAAGAACAGTTATATTATTCTGATCGATATAACCCCATTTATTTTGTTTTTTTACGGGAGCCAGGAAATTCTCATCAAAAACATGACAATTTTCATATTGCGGTGCAATTACCGTATTTCCGCTTTTATCAATAAAGCCCCATAAGGAGTCTACCCGCACCTGGGCCAAACCATTGGAAAAAGACCAGGCAGCATCATAAAGCGGAGGGATTACCCAATTTCCGGCAGGGTCGATAAAACCCCACTTTTTATTCAATTTGGCAGGAGCGAGGCCCTCGTAAAAAGACCACACGTCGTCAAACGCCAGGGCAGAAGTCAATGTACCTTTTTTATCGACGACACCAAACCTGTCTCCTTTTCTCACCGGAGCCAGGCCTTCCGAAAAAAGGCCGATTTGTCTGTATTCACAAGGCAAAATCACGTTGCCTATGGTATCCACTAATCCGAACAGCGTATCATTTACCACCGTCAACATGAAACCGTCGGGTCTCCTTGGAAAAATGATTCCGTACATGATATCTGCGTACGGTGAATAAACGGTCGTGTTTTTATTTTCGACAATATATTGGTTGTAGTGGTAATCGTATTGCTTTACTTTAAAAGGATGCCCGACAAAATATTTATTTCCAAACGTCGAGGTGATATAGTCGAAACGTGGAGATATTTCCTGCCCGTGCGTATTCAAAAATACGAATCGCGACTGATCGACATCCGTTATTCTGGCAAATGAAACGCCGTTTAGAAATCTTTCCGGTGACTCGTAAACAAACTCGGAGAGTTGTTTTCCGTTATTATTGATTACTGCAAAAAGCGCGTTTTCACTGTTATAGGCCCAGGAGGCTTCTTCTTTTCCAAAATTAAAAAAGGAACTGAGCCTTTTCGACTTTTCCAGTTCCGCTTTTACTTTCTTCTCCGCGTTTTCCGCTCTTTTTTGAGCGGATTCGGCTTCTCGTTTGCGTTTTTCTATTTTCTGAAACGCTTCCAGTATCAACAGGTTCGCTTCGGCGGAAAGGGCCTCATCGCATACTTTCACCCACAACAGGTTGTTGATCGCCTCTGAAATACTGTCTTTTTCAAGTTGATATTTGGCAATGGTAAGCCTGGCATTACAATCGCCGATCGTTTGAGCGGATAAAGCGACAACCGATAAAAAAATTAAAACGAGTACACTACATGTTTTCATTGCGATTTACAGTTTTTCCAGACAGGCCTTAATACGTTCCCGAACATGTGAATCCGTACTATCAAGTTCGAATGCGCTTTGATACGCTTTCAGCGCTGATTTGTAATCAGGATTGGGCAGTATATAATATCCGTCCCCTTTTTGAATATAGGCTTTCGCTTCCAGTTTCAGGCTGCGTTCATCCGCCAGTTTTTTTTGCCGGAATGCCCACAGGCCGAATGCCAGGGTTGCCGCCACGATAACTACCATGACAAGCACAAGCCCCACCAGCCGCCGCACCCGCTTCGCCGCCTGCTTCGCCTCCCATTCCTGCTTACTCTTCAAAATCGGCGTCAGCAGCGTATCGTGTGAAATCTCGAAATACTCGCCCGTTTCCCGCACGTCCTGCCGCAGCAGGCGTTTGTTCACCAGCATGTCCAGTGTGGCGGAAGTGACGCCGTGGGTTTGCACAATGGTCGTTTCGTCCACACTCACCCGGCGCTCGTTTTTCATCAGGTGGTCTTCTAGCAGGCGCCGGGCTTTTTCGCGCTGCCGGGCATCGGGAATGGCCGCGAGGGTGTTGGTATAGAACTGGGAAAGGATTTGTTCGATACCGGGTTCGCCGCCGTAGAAAGCGGGCGTGACCGTGAGCGTAGTGACGGGGTGACTCGAAGTCACCCCGTCACTACCGGCTGCAATCACCTTCCGCTCGATATACTCGCACAACAACTGCAACTGAAACGACTCGATTTCCGGTTCCTGCCGGTTCACGCTGAATAACGACTGCTGCCGCCGCGACAGGTACGACAACATTTGTGCGACCGCTTCTGCCGTGTAGGCGAATGGCGGTGAAACGTAATCGCCCGCTTCCTGCGCCTGCGAAGCGGGATTCACAATCGCCTCTTCCGCCTGCTCGGGTCGCAAACCCAGCAATTCGAAGCGGTTGCGCAGGATGGACGGGATTTCCGGCGACAACAAGTGCAGGTAATGCAGCAGGTCCGAACGGATGGACAACACGATTTTCACCCGCGGCGTCTGCTCCAGGGCGGCCACGGCGGCGGTATCGAGGGTTCCGGCAGACATACCTTCGCGAATACGCTGGCGCAGCGTTTCGGGCAGGGTGCCGTTGATCACGTCGGACAACTGGCGCACGAACGCCGCACGCTGCTCGTCGGAGTAGAGCGTAAAAATTTCCTCGAACTGGTCGAAAATCAGCAGTGGCGTGCCTTTGTGTTCGTTGTTGTAGCGGATGATTTCGGTCCAGAGGCTGGGAGCATCGACCGGGTCGCTCGGAGCGACCCGGTCGATATGAACCAACTCCGGCGCGATTTTGCGCAACGCCTGTTGTTCCAGCGGAATCTGCACGTCGTTGAGGCGCAGAATAACCGGATCGTATTCCGTAAAGCGCAGGCGCGGGATAATGCCCGCCTGCAACAGCGAGGTTTTGCCCATGCCCGATTTGGCGAACAATACCACCAGCGGCTGCACCATAATAAGGTCGTACAGCGCCTTGGTTTCACGTTTTCGGCCGAAAAAGAGCCCTTCGTCCGCTTCTGTGAACGACTGCGGGCCGGGATAACGGTAATTCATGCCTGCAGGTTTTCAACGATGATCGGAAGGTATTTTTCGAGTTCCAGCACGATACTGCGGCAGGCCGCGTCCTTGTCGTCCCAGGCCGCGATCGGGTTTTGCTTCCGCGGCAGGATGAATTTCGATTTGGCAAACACCGCACCTTCCCAGGCACAGGGCCGCACCAGGATGGGAATAATGTACGCCTTTCCTTCGCCGCTGCGCTGCAGGGCCTGGCGCAATTGTTCGTTGTAAAGTTTGTCGCTGGCCAGAAAATCACTGCTCACCAGCAGAAGAATCAGGTTAGCCTGGTCGAGTTGTTGCCGGATCTGTTCGCCGGTTTCTTCGCCGGCGCCGATCATGGATTCGTCCCAGGTATGAATGCCTTCGGCGCGTTTCAGCACGGCGAAGTGTTTGTCGAGCATTACTTTCCAGGGTTCGTCTTCGCGGTCGTACAGGAACACGGCCCGCACGGGCGCCTGTTGCGTTTCCTGTCCGGCTTCGGCTTCATAATTTTCCCAGCGGCGGCTCAGTTCCTGCACGAATGCCAGCGGATCTTCTGGCAGAAAATCCATTTTGTATTGTTTCTGGTAAAACACCATCGCGCCCTTGGAAAGCGTTTGCCCGCCGTTGGGCACGATGACGGGCGCGCTGATCTCTTCTTTCTGGAAAATCTTTTTCGGTAAAATGCGCAGGTGCCATTGCTCGAAATCGAAGCCGAAAAACAGCACGACTTTGTCTTCCCGGAATTCTTTCAGGATAGCATTCGGAATGGCGTTGTTGTGCTGAATGATATCCTCGATGAATTTCAGGCGGTCTTTTTCCGTCAGCACCAGCGAAGCGGAGTCTTCCACGCTGCCGAAAAGGTTGTACAGCAGCGGGCAATCGCCCGTCGGGTCTTCGATTTGGAGGTCGGCTTCTTCCCGGCTGCGCTCTTTGAGCAGGCTGTAAAACGTTTTATGGTATTCCTTGAACTCGCCCATCCAGGCTTTTTCCAGCAGGGTGTCGGGCGCGGTGTTGATGATAAGCGGGAAGGGCAGTTTCGCGATGGCGCGCAGGAGTTCGTTGGGTTGTTTGGCCTGTTCGCGGTAAAAGCGCTCCACTTCGCTTTGCAGTTTGATAGCCGACTGGAAATGCAGCAGGTATTCGGTGGCGACGTACAGCAGGCTGCCCGATTCGCTTTCTTCCAGCGGGTAATGGTTATTGCGGAGTTGCGTGGCGAGTTCGAGTGACAGCCATTCCGTGAGCGGCCGGGTGATACCGTTTTTGGTGAGGGTGGAAGCGCCGGCGCCGAGCAGCAACATACATTTGCCTTTATGGATCGCGTAAAGCAGGTCCTTCCATTGGTCGTTCGTCATGGGTTTGGGTGTGACTGATTCGATGGTAAAAGTAAAAAAAGTCTTAAACCGTGCGAATAAAGTCTGCGATCAGGATTGGTGGTCCAATCGGATGGGGTTCGGCTACGCCGCTCGTGGGAGAATGGGACAACGGATGATGCGGATGATGCGGATTTAAACGGATTTTTTTTGGCCTGACGGCCACTTTATTTATTTAACCACAAGGGGCACAAAGGGCTTTCAAAAGGATCACAAAGCGTTCGAAATCACGCATTTGTGCTCCTTGTGAAAACTCTTTGTGCCCCTTGTGGTTAAATAGAATGCCTCATTGCAGGCACTACCCTTATTCCGGCAGCGGCTGCCAGTCCAGAATCTGGAAGTCATCGGGCGGCAATATACCCAGGTACATAGGCGGATTGCCATAGGTACCGATGTTCCACCAGTTGCTTGGACCGTCCTTTTTCATATTGGGCGGGCGGCCGTAAAATATAACGCGCCAAAAGGGGGCTGAATCGCGGAATGACAGTTTGACGAGGTACTCGCCGGGCTTTTTCGGATTTTCCATGGACAGATTATTAGTTTGAGGGCGCAAATCTAAAACAAATGGCGATGAAAAACGGAGAAGAAGTAAAACAGGAGCGCGACAAAAGGTGGAATACATCGGCAAAACATGGCATCCGGTGCTTACATGATAGGTAAAAGCGGGTGGAAATGCTTGCAAAGATCTTGTTTTTATTCTCCATACCCGTTTTTCAGGTCCTTCCGCAGGTTGTCGAATACGTATTGATGTTCCTGCAAAATGCCCATTTTTTCCCAAGGCTCCCAGTAAATTCTTGGCGTCAGCACGGAAGTGTACGTCGTGATTCGGGTCAGCCTGCAACTGTCGGCGCCGATTTTTTCAAAGTAGTAGTCGGCGCCCTTAAATCCCAGCCATTTCCGGCCGATGAGGTCGTAGCCGATCACGTCCATTTCCAGCAGTTTGCCGCGTTCGAGGGCGGTGATTTTTTCCGTGATCGTTCCGCCGCCGAAATCGGCGCGACTGAGTTTGCCGCATTTGAAATGGCAGGTGCGGATACCGCCGACTTCCGCTTTTCCAACCTCGCATTTGGTGGGTACCGGCAAATCCAGGTTCATCAGAAAGGGTTTTTCCGCGTCGAGGGTATCGACGGAAAGAATGGCGTCATACACCTGCTCGGGGGTGTAGGGGAATACAGCCTCCGTTTTGACGGGAATCACGGCCTCTTTATGCTTTTTGACAAAATGCTCCAGCGGCGCGGCGATCAGGAACGGAATCAGGGGCAGCAGCAAAGCCGGCAGCCTGTCTGTCTCCTGAATGTCGTTGTATCGCCTGAACAGGTAGGAAATGACGTAACCCAGAAACACAAACGGCAAAATGAGCGGAAAAGCCATAGCAATACACAACAAACCCGAAAGCCCGGGGATGTACATGCCTCCCAAAAACGTGATGGTAGCGACCAGCATACCCGTCAGGGTAAACCGACGACTGGGCATGGCGCCGAGTGCGACCCCCAGCACGATGGGCAGGAGCACAAACAATACCCAACTATAATCGGCCAATCCCATAAAAAGGAAGGCGATGCCTGTGCCGAAAAATATAAAGGTGAGGAGAAAAGCGAGGCGAAAACTGCGGTCCCGGAAGATACGATTCATCTGTTTTGTATTGAGTGGTGACAAATGTAATACACAGAAACCTGTTTTGAGGCGAATGGATCGTTGATCCTGCATGTATCCTGCTGACGACGCTCGAACATTCAGCCACCGCCTGATGTTTTCACATCTTTTACCCAATCCTCCACACCGTGGCAGTGTGGCTGTTGGCAGTACGAGGGAATATCCCGGAAGCGGAAATCTAACCGTAGCCGTTTATGCCTAACACAAACACGATGACAGAGAAAAAACTGCACGACATACCATTCTCCATCCTGGATCTGATACCGATTACGGAGGGAAATACGATTGAAACCGTATTGAAAAACAGCCTGAGACTGGTACAACACGCCGAAAAACTCGGTTACAACCGGTACTGGCTGGCCGAACACCATAATACCGAAAGCGTCGCCAGTTCCGCCACCGCCGTATTGATCGGCTACATGGCAGGCGGCACCCACACCATCCGGGTAGGCAGCGGCGGGGTGATGCTGCCCAACCACGCGCCGCTGGTGGTGGCGGAGCAATTCGGAACGCTGGCGTCTTTGTACCCCGGCCGGATCGACCTGGGACTGGGCCGGGCGCCGGGAACAGACCAGCTAACCGCCAGGGCTCTGCGCCGGCACACCTTTGATACTTCGGTGCACGCCTTTCCCGATGACGTGGTTGCGTTACAAACGTATTTTTCGGCAGACAACAAAAACGCGCCTGTGCGTGCTATCCCGGGAGAAGGGCTGGACATCCCGATCTGGATTCTGGGTTCCAGTACCGACAGCGCGCGGCTGGCCGCCCAGATGGGTTTGCCCTATGCGTTCGCCAGCCATTTCGCACCTGCTCATTTTGCAGCCGCACTGGAAATTTATCGCCGGGATTTCCGCCCGTCGCAATACCTGGACAAACCTTACGTGATGGCTTGCGTGCACCTGGTTGCCGCGGATACGACGGAGGAGGCCGAACGCCTGGCTACTTCTTACTACCGCCTGATCGTGGGTATGCTGGCCGGCAAAAGAAGACCGCTTCCACCGCCTGTGGCTACGATGGATGGACTCTGGACGGCCGATCAGGAAGCAGCCGTCCGGCAAATGGGCCGTTATTCATTCGTCGGGGATGCCCAAAAAGTACATACGGAACTTGCCCATTTTCAACAGATTTTCCAGTTGGACGAAATTATGATTACCTGCCACGTGTACGATCCGTGGGCGCGGATACGGAGCTATGAACTGGTGATGGAGGGAAAGGGGATGGTGCATTCGTAGGAAGGGGAAATATTGCCCGGGCGATCCTACAGGGGGCGACCACGAGACGGGGCGACCACGAGGGGGCGACCACGAGGGTCGCCCCTACACAACGTATCCAAGGCCTTTTGTCTTTGTAATCCAAGGGTCTGCTATCCAAAATGATATCGGACAATTTATTCATACATATCTCTATATTTGTTCAAAATTTTGCAACCTGTAATTTCTATTTATATCACCTGTATTTCAATGTTTTATGGCACTTAACGACCCACTCGACTCCCTTGAGTATTCCACTAACACACTCTCAGCCAAAGAAGTAATAGCACTCCTCCAGCAACACGGATTTCCGGAAGTATACGAAACGATTGACGGCACTATCGAAGTCAAAGGACAGCCTTCGCTAAAATGCCAGGTAAATAAAAACGCAGACCACTATTGGGTGCCTCAGGTGTCTGCGGAATGGATGAGCGGATATGTTATGATCCCGGCCGTCGTATGTAGTTTGCTCGTACAAGCCCTGGGTTTCAGCGGTATTCTTGTAACCGTTGTAAGTGCCCTAATTGGTTTAGGAACAGGCAGTTTAATACTTGAAAACAAAAAAAAGAAAACCCTGGAGCGCCTTGAAGCAGCGCTTTATGAATAAGGGTGTTTCGGGAGTGTTTCGTGTTTTGTAAAAGGCTAATAGTCAACCAAATACTAAACAAAAAACAAAACACTCCCCTACTGTCCTACCCCCAGCGTTCCCGACAACTCCTTCAAAAATACCTCCGCCAGTTTCGCCTCATACTGCGCCGTCGTATACCGCGTCGTCGCGTTGATGTAATTCACCTGCGCGGCGCGGAATTCCACCGTCGCGATGCTGCCGAGTTTGAATTTATCCAGCGTGATTTCCAGGTTCCGGGCGGCGATGGCCTGGTTACTTTTTTCGATATTCATGAGGGCCAGGCTGGTCACGTAGGTCTGGTAGGCCGTGGCCAGTTGCGACTGCACATTCAAGTTGGTGCGTTCGTACACGAGTTGGGCGTTGTCGATAGATATTTTGGCGTTGTTTTCCAGGCGGCGCTGGTTGAAACCGTTGAAGATGTTGACGGAAGCCGTCACGCCGTATTCGAAGCCGCGGCCGCGGGAGGTGGTGGCGAAACCCAAGGCCGAACGGGAATTGGCAAAGTTGTAGCCCGCATTGAGCCCGATGACCGGATAGCGGTCGGCGCGCACCTGCCGGAGGTCCAGTTCCGCAATACGTTTGTTGATCAGAGCGACTTGCAGGGCCGGGTTTTGTTGGGCGGCCTGAGTGGATAAATCATTCAATACCAGCGCATTGTCAATGTCGATCGTATCCACCACACGAAACTCCGTGTTCACGTCGCGGGCCAGTTGTTCGTTGAGTTGAATCCGCGTATTGTAGTACAACGTGCGCTGGCGAATGAGGTTGGTCGTGTCGGTATTAAAATCCACCTGCGCGTTGAGCACTTCCAGGCGGGAGGATTTGCCGATTTCGAAACGCGACTGGGCGATGTTCACCCGGGAGCGGGAAATGGTGATAATGGTGTCGTAGGCAGCCTGCTGTCGCTGTTGCTGCACGAGGTCGTAATACAGGTTGACCACGTCGGCCACTTTGTTGAGCATGGCCAGGCGCAGGTTTTCTTCGCCCAGAGTGCGGAGTTCTTTCAACTGGTCGTACCGGGCAAACATTTTAAACCCGTTGAACACCGTCCAGTTGAGTCCGACGCCGTAGTTGGTGCCCGAACTTTTTACGCCGTTGCCTTCCCGCACCGTTCCATCCGACCGGTTTTGCCGGGTATCTTCAATGCTGTTGTTATTGGAAAAATCGGCGCCGACAGCCGGCAAAAAACCGGCATTTCCGTAAGTGACGTTGTTGCGGTCGACGGTGAGGTTGTTGGCGGCTATCCGGACGTCGTAGTTGTTTTCCAAAGCGATCCGGACCGCTTCTTCGAGCGTGAGGATGGACTGTGCTTTCAGCGCAGGGCACGCTGTGAGCAAGACCAAAAAGATTATAAATTTTAAATATTTCATATACGTTATGTATTGTTTGTATGGGCTTAACGGGGAGGCTATGATTTTTAGATGATTTATATGATGGCCATGATTATGTTAGGTGATAATCATGGCCATCATGTAAATCATCTAAAAATCATAGCCAGAAATCACAGTCTAAATCACCATCTCATTTTTCCATCATAACCGCCCGTTCCTCCTCCCGTTCCAGCCGCTCGGCCTCTTCCAGGTCCGGGTTGGGTTTGTGTTCCCGCGACCACGACGAATAGATCGCCGGAATAATAAACAGTGTGAGTACCAATGAGAAAATCGTTCCTCCGACCACTACCACGCCCATACCTGCCCGGCTTTTAGCCGCTGCCCCGAGCGCCAGGGCGATGGGCAAAGCCCCCAGCGCAATGGCCAGACTGGTCATCAAAATCGGCCGCAAACGCGCTTCTGCCGCTTCCAGAATAGCCTCTGCCTTGGGTTTGCCGGCTTCTTTCAACTGGTTGGCGAATTCGACGATCAGAATGCCGTTTTTCGTTACCAGCCCGATAAGCATGATCGTGCCGATCTGGCTGAAAATGTTCCAGGTTTGCCCGAACAGCCACAGCGAAAGCAAAGCTCCTGCAACAGCCAGCGGCACGGTGAGAATGATGATCAGCGGATCGAGAAAACTTTCAAACTGGGCCGCCAGGATCAAATAGATCAGCAGCAGTGCCAGCGCGAATGCATACGCCGTATTGGAACTGCTTTCCACAAAGTCGCGCGATTCGCCGCCGAGGTCGGTAGAAAACGTTTCGTCGAGCACACTGGCCGCCACGCGATCCATGGCCGCGATGCCGTCGCCCATACTTTGTCCGGGCGCCAGGTTGGAAGAAACGGTAGCCGACAGGTAGCGGTTGTTATGGTATAGTTGGGGCGGACTGCTTTGCTCTTCCAGGTGTACCAGGTTGTCGAGTTGCAGCAGTTGGCCGGTGCTGCTGCGCACGAACAGGGAGGTGAGATCGAGCGGTTCGTCGCGGTCGCTTTGGTCGAACTGTCCGATAACCTGGTATTGTTTGCCGTTCATTTTAAAATAGCCGAAACGCTGCCCGCTGAAAGCCAGTTGCAGCGTCTGGGCCACGTCGATCACCGATACGCCGAGGCTTTCGGCTTTGTCGCGGTCTATGGAAACGTTGAGTTCGGGTTTATTGAATTTCAGGTTCACGTCCACATTCGACAAAGCCGGTTCCTTGCCGGCTGCTTCGAGGAATTGCGGGATTTTTTCCTGTAATTTTTCAAAATTCGGCGCCTGAATCACGTATTGAATCGGCGCCCCACCCCGCTTGTTCACGGCGATAGTGGGCTGCTGGGAAACGTTCGTGCGCGCATCCGGGTATTTCCGCGTTTCGCGGGTGAGGGCCGCAGCGATCTCTGCCTGCGAACGTGTTCGTTCGCCGGGTGGCACCAATGTCATCCGCATGCGGCCGGTGTTGGCGCCGCCGAAGGAAGTGATGACCAGGTTGACCTTTTTTTCGGGTATGGAATCATTGACGAGTTGCGTCAATTCCTGCATAAAACGGTTGGTGTATTCGTACGTCGAGCCCTCGGGCGCGGTGACGTTGACGCTCAGGAAACTGCGGTCGTCATACGGCGCGGTTTCTTTCGGGAGCAAGGTATAAAACAGGTAAATGAGCCCGAAACAGATCAGAATCATCGGATAACTCAGCCATCTGCGGCGCATAAATCCTTTCAGAGAATCCGCGTAACCCTTGTTCAGGCTTTCAAAATACGGCTCCGTCCAGGTGTAAAACCTCGATTTTTTGTGCCCGCCGCTTTTCATCAGATACGCATTCAGCATGGGCGTAAGCGTGAGCGACACGAATGCCGAAATGAGTACCGACGCGGCAATGGCCACCCCGAATTCGCGAAACAAACGCCCGACGAATCCCTGCAAAAACACCACCGGCAAAAACACCGCCGCCAGCGTAATGGAAATAGACAACACAGCGAAAAAGATTTCCTGCGAGCCTTTCAGAGCCGCCTGAATGGGCGACATCCCTTCTTCCACTTTTTTAAAAATATTCTCCGTCACCACGATCCCGTCGTCGACCACCAGACCCGTTGCCAGCACGATGGCCAGCAGGGTAAGCACGTTGATGGAAAATCCGAACAGGTACATGACAAAAAACGTGGCAATCAGCGACACCGGAATGTCGATCAACGGCCGGAACGCAATGGCCCAATCGCGGAAAAACAGGTAAATGATCAGGATAACCAGCACCAGTGCCATGCCGATGGTTTCGGCCACTTCGATGACCGACTGTTTGATAAAACGGGTATCGTCGTTGGCTACTTCGATTTGTATATCGGGCGGCAAGTCTCTTTTCAGCACTTCCAGTTCTTCATAAAACGCCTTGCTAATGTCGAGGTAATTGGTGCCGGGCTGCGGCGTGATGGACATGGCCACCATCGTTTTGCCCGATTCGGTGAGCCGGGTTTCCAGGTTTTCGGCGTCGAGCACGGCATTGCCGATATCGCTGAATCGGATGATTCTATCCCCTTCCGCTTTGATAATCAGGCGATTGAATTGTTCCGGGGTAGTCAGATTGCCAATGGTATTGACGTTTAGTTCGGTATTGGCGCCGGTGACTTTTCCGGAAGGCAATTCCACATTTTCCCGGGAAAGGGCCGTGCGGATATCGGCGGAAGTGAGTCCGTACGACGCGAGTTTGGCGGGGTCGATCCACAGTCGCATAGCGTACCGCCGCTGCCCGAAAATACCCGTGCTGCTCACGCCGGGAATGGTTTGCAGCCGTTCGCCGATGACGTTTTCGGCATAATCGTTCAGGGCGAGTTGGTCGCGGGTAGCGCTTTGGATCGTGAGTGTAATGATCGGCTGGGCGTCGGCGTCGGCTTTGCTTACCACGGGTGGTGCATCGATGTCCTGCGGCAGGCCTCGTGCCGCCTGCGACACTTTGTCGCGCACGTCGTTGGCAGCCGTTTCCAGGTCTTTATCCAGGTTAAATTCAATGGTAATATTACTGGAACCCTGCGCGCTGCTGGAAGAGATGTTACGGATGCCGTCGATGGAATTGATGGCTTTTTCCAGCGGTTCGGTGATCTGCGACTCGATGATCGTCGGGTTGGCGCCGGCATAACTGGTACGTACCGATACCGTAGCGGGGTCGATGGACGGAAATTCCCGCACACCCAGAAAGGTATACCCGATCACACCGAACAGGATCAGCACCAGGTTGATGACGATGGTGAAGACGGGGCGTTTGATGCAGATGCTGGAGAGGCTCATGTTATTAGAGAGGTGAGAGAGGTGAGAGGGTGAGAGAAGTGAGAGAGTGAGAGTTCGTAGATTACACCTGACTTACTTAGGCGTTTACAGTTAGGATGCAGGGAATAATCAG
>JAKQJD010000369.1 GCA_029561355.1 Bacteroidota bacterium
GAATTCAAAAACCGTCGAACCAAAACCTGTCTGTTGCCGGTGTACTTAATCCGCAGGGAATCTTCGCCGATCAATTGCGAAAGGCTGGATTACCATTGAAGAAAATACATTGTTAATGCCGTTTTATTAAGAAACTTCAATAAAGCCGTGCTACCAATTATTTAGAACTTGAACGACAGTTGCAGGTTGAACATGCGGCCCAGTTGGCTGAACTGCGAACCGTTGTAACCCAGAATGTCGTAGCGGCCGCTGAAACCGAGAAAACCGCGCAAAAGACTTTTGGCAGCGGGGTCAGAGATAGCGGCAGCGCCTTCCGCATCCAGCGCTACGAGGTCCCATTTGGGCAATACGTCGAGCAGGTTGTTGCAGTTGAACGTAACGGAGAACTTATTGGTGAAGTTATACCCCAGGCTCAGGTCTGTAACGACCGCCGGATCGAATTCGGCTTTGATGTGGTTCATGATGGCGCCTCCGTTGTCGAGGTCCTGAAAACGGGTCGGCCCGAACAGCGTGTTATTCAACCCCACATACAATTTACCAATAGCATAGTCGAGTCCCAGGATCGATTTGTATTCCGGGCGGCTTTCCGTCAGCAGCGATTTGATTTGTGTGCTCAGGATACTCGAACCGGCATCTTTGATGGCCTGCGGCTCGGTGGGTGTGCCGACAATCTCGTTGTTCAGGATAAAGTTGCCCGCCAGGTTCACATTCAGTTTACCATTTCCAAGTCCGATATTACGGTAAGAAGCCACGTAGTCGAGCCCGGAAGTATTCGTTTCGATACCGTTAATAAAGAACTGGATATTTGCAACGCCTGCTTTGCTCAGGATCATACCCAGCGTACTGTTCGGATCGCTTGAAGAAATGGACGAACTGTACACGATGCGGTCTTTCACGTTGATGGTGAAATAGTCGAGCGAAATGCTCAGGTTATTGGTCGGGTTGAGGCCGATGCCGAGTGCCAGGTTGGTCGATTCTTCCGGACGCAGATTGGGAATGCCCAGTGCGCGGGCCTGTGCGCTGCGGTTGTTGAAGAGCCCCGACAACTGAATGGTACCGCCTACGAAAGATGCCTGCGTGGATTGTGCATAAATCTGGTGCAGGGTCGGTGCACGGAAACCGGTGGAATAAGAACCGCGGAGCACCACCTTGTCGTTGGCCAGTTTGTAACGCGACGAGAGTTTGTACACGTTGGCATTGCCGAAATCACTGTAATTCTCCGTCCGGAAAGCACCGTTGATCAGAAAATCTTCCGTGATGTCGTAGGTCAGGTCCACATATCCACCCAGGTTGAAGCGGGTATTCACGCCGTTGTTGATGCCGTTGATACCGGGAAAGGAGTTGGCGCCTTCGCCGGAGTAAGAAGCGGTGTCGCCGGCAAAGATCGAATAAGACTCGGAACGGGCCTCGGCGCCGAGCGCCAGGGTGAAATCGTCGTTGATCGCTTTGGAAACGTCGAGGTTACCTACGGCGTGGTTGAAACCGTAACCGCCCGGTTTGAAGCGGGTGGGACTTGCAGTGCCGAGGGTGCGGTTCACGGTGTTATCGACGGTGTAAAGTTGTTTGTTACCGCCCAGGGTAAAACTCAGATCCGAATTCCAGCCGTTGTTATCGTTTTTCGCACCTACGGTGAAATTGTAATCGGTCAGGTCGCCTTCAAAAGTGGGTCCGTAGCCGATGTAGCCCCGGTAAATTGCCGGATCGTCTTCCGGAAACGCAACCGTAGCCGCATTGATGTAGTTTTTGCCGCCGTTGTCAGTAATGCTGTGCAGCAGGCCGCGGTCCTGACGCCAGTAAGGAGCCCGGAAGTTGGCGTTGCTGATGACTTTTTTGGTCACATACGCCGCATTGGCATAAATCAGCGCGTGATCGCCGACGGGCAGGCCGCCATTTACCAGAAAACGCGCAGCACTCACTTCACCTGTTCCGTTGATATTGCCTGCAGTCGGGTAGTCGGACAGGTATCTTTCGATCAGCGCATTTTGTTCCGCATTGCCGCCGAATGTGGCGATTTCGGTAGCCAGATCCACTTTACCCGAACGCACGGCATTTTCCTGCTGGCTGAAATTCAGGGTGTAGTTGACGTAGCCGCGGTCGCCGAAATTGGAACCGCTGTTGAGCGAAACGCCATAGTTCTCGCCGTCGCCTTCGCCGGTGATGCCGGCGTTGATGTTCAGCGTGGAATACTCGTAGCGGTCTTTCAGAATAACGTTCATAACGCCCGCGATGGCATCGGAGCCGTATTGCGCCGAAGCGCCGTCGCGCAGGATTTCCACGCGTTTGATAGCATCGGTGGGGATCGCGGAAAGGTCGACGCCGGTTTCACCGCGGCCCGGCGAAAACTGCACGTAAAGCAGCGAACTCAGGTTTTTGCGTTTGCCATTCACGAGCACCAGGGTGCGGCTGGGACCCATGTTGCGAATTTCGTAGGGGTCGAGCAGTGTGGTGGCGTCATTTACCGGCGTGTTGACGGTATTGAAAGAAGGCACGCGGTATTGGAGGGCTTTGTCGAAACTCGTCTGACCGGTGCTTTGCAAGTCTTTTGCGGAAAGCACGTCGATCGGCAGCGGAGAATCCGTGATCGTGCGCTGGCTGCTGCGACTACCCGTACTGATGACCACCTCGCCCAGCAAGTTGGAATTTATTTCCATCGTTACCGTCATCACATTCGATTCAGGTATTTCCAATTCCTGCGTATCGTGTCCGGTAGAAGTAAAAACCAGTACTTTATATTCCAACGGCACATTGACGCTGAAACGGCCATCGATATCGGTCATGGCGCCGCCTGTGATGCCTTTGATACGGATACTCACGCCGGGCAAGGGTGAGTTATCTACTTTGTCGAGCACCGTTCCGGTAACGAGCCGGCCCTGCGCTGAGGCAAAACTGCTGATAAGCAGCATAATGCAAATGGTCAAAAAACTATGTAAGAGGTGCTTCATACAAAAACGGTGAGTTTTAAAAATTAACAAATTTTTACTTTGATACTGCGGCAAAAGTGAAATATATTTTTAATCCCACCAAGAAAAACTTCTGTTAATAAAACAAGGGACTAACGAAAACACAAATCCCTGTCAAGCAATCCTTCGTACTCTAATATATACCCGTAGCATATCCACTTTTGGCGGGTATTATTATTCATGATATACCACATAACCATGACCGACTCAATCAAATCAATTCGTTCTTTTTGTCTCTGTGTATGCCTGACCGGCATTTTCGGCTTGTTCATCGCCTGCAACTTCGCTCCCGACCGTTCTCCTTACGGCAGCGACCCCGGAAAAGGCAAACCCGATACGGCCAGAACCAGCACACTCGAACCCATCGGCGGCAAACCCGCCTGGGCGCCCAACATCGACAAAACCATGCTCGCTATCCTGCAACGCCTCGACAGCATGGGCGGCAAGCCCATCGAAGGCCTGACACCCGACGAAGCGCGCCGGCAGCCTACTCCGACGGATGCCGTGATGGCGCTGGTCCGGGAAAATAACGTTCCCGTGCCGCCTTCGGCCGTAGATACGATGGGCAAGGAAATTCCGGTGACAGGCGGTTCAATTCACGCCCGGGTTTATACACCCAAATCGGGCACGGCGCCGTTTCCGGTAGTCGTCTATTTCCGGGGAGGCGGCTGGGTGATCGCTTCGCTGGACGTGTACGACGCTTCCTGCCGCGGACTGGCAGAGCAGGCGAACGCGATTGTCGTTTCGGTGAATTACCGTACAGGGCCGGAAAACAAATTCCCTACCGCCCACAACGACGCATTTGCCGCCTACCAGTGGGTGCTCAAAAATGCGGCGTCCATGAACGGCGATCCGAAACGCGTGGCCGTGGCCGGTGAAAGCGCGGGCGGCAACCTGGCCGCCAACGTGAGTATTATGGCCCGCGATAAAAAGGTGATGATGCCGCTGCACCAGGTGCTGGTATATCCGGTGGTCGGCGACGACCTGGAAGCATCCTCCGTGAAGGAATATGCCTTCGCCAAACCGCTTAACAAGGCTATGTTGCCCTGGTTTTTTGAGCATTACCTGAAAACACCCGCCGAAGGCAAAACGCCGATGATCTCTTTGAATTTTGCCAACCTGAAAGGACTTCCGCCCACTACCATCATTGCCGCCCAACTGGACCCGCTCACCAGCGGCGGGGAAGTACTGCGCGACAAACTGAAAGAAGCAAAAGTGGACACCCGATATGAATTGTACAAAGGGGTGACGCACGAGTTTTTCGGCATGGCTATTTTGCTGAAAGATGCCAAAAATGCGCAGGAACTGGCGGGGAAAGAGTTGAAGAAGGCGTTTGAAAAGAAGTGATAAGTTGTTGTTGATGAGGTTGATAAGGTTGATGAGGGTTGATATTCAGCCACTCGGAAAAAGGGCGATTTTGTTCACTTTTTGAGTGTCTGAATATCAACCCTCATCAACCTTATCAACCCTCATCAACAATAAACTCATCACTTTTTTACATATTTGTTGGTATTGCCCGTGCCGCCGATCTGCGAGAGTTCGAGCACTTTGCCGTCCGCTTTGACGATGGCGTAGCACACGTCGTCCTGGCCGATGATTTTCAGGCAGGGCATTTTAGCAGTCGGGTTGCAATCATTCGGGCAAACCGGGTAGTAGATGTAACGCATGACAGGTACAGGTCCCTCACCTTCATACATATCTGTGTATTGTCCGTCGGCGATTTTAAGAGAAGCCTTCGGGTCGTCGGCAGATTGCCATTCGCCCAGCAGCATGCCGGCCATTTTGGCGTCGGTTTTGGACAAAAAGGGATCGTTGAAATTTTTGCGCTGGTAGGTACCGTCAGCCGTTACGTTGTGCCCGAAACCGCAGGCGGCATCGTCGCCTTTCAGGGTTTTGATGATCACGCCCTGGGCCGTCCAGTTAAATTCCAGGTTGCATTCGCCGCCGTATTCCTTGAGCGAAAAAGTGGCTGTGTTTTGGTCCAGCGTGGCTTCGCCTTCCATCATGCCCTGATTGTAGGCGGGCGCACTGCCAACTACGGATAGTTTGAATTTGAATTTGTCGAAAGCCGTCTGGCTCACCAGCAGTTCCCCGTTGCCTTTGTCGCCGCCCAGGTCGTACGTGTAGGTGCCTGTAACCGGGTCGGAACTGGGTTCTACGACGTCGTCTTCCAGTTCGGAAGCGATGGCGATTAGTTCCAGTTCGCCGACGATGGTTTTGGCGGTTTCTCCCAGTTTCGGGTCGTTTTCAAACGATCTGGCATTGGCGATGAGTGCCTGTTGCATGTCGAAACGTTGCGCCACGGTTCCCATTTTGGAATTTACCAGCACGCTGTCACGGATGATGTACAGCCAGCCGATCACGTGGTCGTCGCCTTTTTCATAGGTTTTCTGAAATTCGGTCAGCAGTTTTTTCGGGTCTTTCAAAAACGCGTCTTTCACGGCTACGGCTTCCTTGACGCAGTTGTTGGTGGCGCATTTTTTGAAATCGGCCCAAGGGCCCGTTTCAGTGGTCTGGCAGGAAAAGATGAAGGCCGACAGTAAGAAGATGGTAAGGAGGTATTTCATTTTTATAAGGATGTTGAATGTGGGTGTTGAGTGGGTGAGTAGTTGAGGAGTTTATGGGTTTATAGGTTTATAGGTTTATGGTTGATGAGGGTTGATATTTAGCCACTCGAAAAATGTGATGATTGTTCTTTTCACAAATGCTGAATATCAAACCTTATCAACCCTCATCAACCATAAACCTATAAACCCATAAACCTATAAACCCCTAATTGCCTTGTTGCTTCACAATCCGCCCGTACATATCCACGGCGCGGGCAATCGGTTCCTTGATATTGGCGCAGTCTGTCGGGTTGAAACTTTCCTCCCAGGTGAGTTTGGATTTGTCCTTGATAACCAGTTTTCCGTTTTTGTCTTCGAGTTCGCCGCTGCCTTTGAGGAGTTTGTCGCCGGACATTTTAAACACGATTTCTTCGGTTTGAATGGAGCCTTCGATCATGTAAATAAATTCGGCAGTGATCTGGTCACCCGATTTCATGCCCTTGAACATACCGCGTGCGCCGTCTTTTTCCTTGGGTTCCCAGGCATAAAAACCGGTGGCTTCGTCGCCCACCAGTGTCAGTTCGATGGCCGTGATGTCGCCGCCGGCGTTGTGCGTTTCGTAGCAGGTCGTTTTGGTCATGGGTTTTCCGCCCGAACGTGGTTCGGTCGTTACGGGTGCAGATGCTGGTGGAGGGGTACTGGTTTGGCAGGCCGCAAATGCGAATGCAACGCACAGCAGCGCAAAAAGTGATTTTTTCATAGGTAAATAGTGGTAGGTGGTGATAAATCCGGTTGCACTACCGTTCAAATGCAGACAACCGCTGAAAACGCCGGCGAATTTCTTCGCTTTCCGTCAGCATAAGATACGCTTGCTCACAATAATTTGGATGTGATGCGTAAAATATTGTTTGTCTTGAACTTCCGAAGCACCTCAGGCCTTGTCTTTTATCAGGTGCCGAACCAGCACCGGCACCAGCAGCAAGTCGCAGAACAGCGCGCCGGCCAGTGTGGCGCTCACCAGCAGTCCCACCGAAACGGACGGCGGATGTATGGAAAACAGCATGACCAGGAAACTGAAAAACAAAATCACACTGCCCATACACATGGCTTTGCCGGTTTCGGCCAGGGTGGTTCGCAGGGCGTCTTCAACGTTCATGCCCTGTGATCGACAGAGTTTGAAATTGCTCAGAAAATGCACCGTATCGTCGGTGGCTATCCCGAATACGATGCTGAACACCGTGGCGATACCTGCTTCGAGCGGGATGCCCAGGTATCCGATCAAAGCGCCGGCGAAGAACAGGGGAAACACGTTGGGAATGGTAAAAACGAGTACCATACGCAGGTTTTTGAATAAAAAACCCATGATGATCGCCACGACCAGCACGGAAGGAATGAGCCCCTGCAACATGTTATCGCGGATGTAAGCCGAGTTTTTATCCAGGATCACGCCCGTGCCGGTGGTCCTGAACCGCACGATATTGCTGTCGATGTGCTCGGTTTTCCAATGCTCTATGCTGGCCTGGATCACCTCCACGGTATCGCGGCCCACGTCCTGCATACGCCCGGCGATGCGCGCTTTGTCGCGGTTTTTGGTCAGCAGCACTTCCGAGGCCGATGGGGGAAGTTGTTCGGCAAGCCGGTGAATTTTTTCGAATTCAGCGAGGCTGTCGGGCAGTTTATACCCTTCGGGTCGGTTGCCGTAATTCATGGCGTTCAGGCTGCGGTAAATGTCGTTGATGGAAACAAGCGTTTTCATCGGTGCATAGGAACGCAGGTGGGTTTCGAATTTATCCATTTCGCGCAGCACCTCGAAATCGTCGGCAAAGCGGCCGTTTTGCGGAAAAACGGCGAATTCCACCGGCCGGAACCCGGAAAATTTGTCTTCAAAATACAGGAAATCTTCGGTGATCTTTTGTCCGCGCGGCAGGTTGCTTTTCAGGCGGTAATTGGTGTTGATCTGGGAAATACCAACCAGGCAAACAGCCAGCAGCCCCACCGCCGACCAGGCGATTTTGCGGCCGTTTTGTTTTGTAAACCGGTAAATGCGCTCCATCGACCTGCCCCAGAAAGCGTATTCAGGCGTAATTTTTACCAGTTGGTTTGCCGCAAAACGCGGGAGCATGGCCCACAACCAGCCGTAAATAACAAAAAACGCGGCTACGACGCCCAGCGCGGCATTCAGGCCGAAACCCTGGATGGGCGCCGTCCGGTTGGTGAGCAGGGAAGCGAAACCGATGGCCGTGGTGATGCAGGTGATAAACGTAGCCAGGCCGATTTCTTTCATCGTGATGCGGATGGCCGCATTGCGGTCGTGGCCCTTGTCCAGTTCGTCGATGTATTTGCTGGTGATGTGAATGGTGTCGGCTACTCCGACAATGCACATCAGAATGGGATAAAGGGCCGCCAGTGCGTTCAGTTCGCGACCCAGCGCGCTCAGCAGGCCGAGGAAAAACAGCAGCGACAATCCGATGCCTGCCATAGAAATGAAGACAGTCCACCAGCGCCGGAAAATAAAGAACAGAATGGCAATTGTCAGCAGCGCAGCGATGAGCGTCGACACCAGCACCTCCCGTATTTCCATCGATACCATGGCGGTCTGGAAACTGGGCCGGCCGAGGATGTGCACGGCCTGGAACGGATACGTTTTTAATACGTTGTTCAGCGAATCCATCATCTCATTGGCCTGATCCAGCGTGGTCCGGTTGATGGTTTTCAGTACAATCGTCAGCGCCGTACCGTCCTGCGAAATCAGGTTGTGCACAAAACGCCGGTCCTGTAGCACCCGTTTTCGGTCGCTTTCATAAAATTCCGGCTGGTCCAGGTGGATGGCCGGCACTGCCGTGATCCCGAACGGCGTTTTGACCGGGTACTGCATTTTGGTGAGCGAAGTAGCTGACGTGACGTACGGCAGATCAGCGGTTTTCAGCGTAACATCGTGAAACTGCTGCAAAAACACAGAATCGAATACACCTTCCCGGCGCTCTACAGCGATGAGCAGAAAGTTGTCGTCGCTTTCAAAATCCTTGATATAATCCTTAAAAAATTCCCAGTCGGGGTCGCCTTGCGGGAAAAACTGTTCGAAATCGAAGGTGAATTTCAGGCGGGTGAGCAGGAAAAGGCTGGCAATGGTAAGCAGGCCGTACAGCCCGAGCAAGAGGTTGCGCTGTTTCATTTTGCGGCAGATAAGTTGGCAAAAATTTACAGCGAAACGGAAGCCGCGAATAAACGTTCAGACGGGGGCGGATTTTGGAACGAATATAAATTGTTAGGGTTGATGAAGTTGATGAGGTTGATGAGGGTTGTGGTGCGACAGAAACTTATGCCGCCCTGTTGAGACATAAACTTATGCCCCTTAACTTAGTTCTTTGAAATGACGGTCAAATATGTTACTTATGGGCCAACCTATACACTTGCCGGTTCGGGAGCG
>JAKQJD010000381.1 GCA_029561355.1 Bacteroidota bacterium
GGCAGAAGGCCCGAAGGATACGAACATTCGCTCTCCCACACACCAAACACCACACCCGAAACACACTAAACATGCCGCACATCCAACTTCCGGAAGGCGTTCCCGGCATCCGCAGCCTGGCTGCCTACCGGCCCGACACCGGAAAATTTCTGTACGAATGGGCGCAAACCCTGCTGCGCGGTGGCGATTCGCCCTTGTCGGAAGCGGAACGGGAATTGATTGCGGCCTATGTTTCACACAGGAACGAGTGCACGTTTTGTATGTCGAGCCATGCCGCAGCGGCGCGTTTTTTATACAAGGAAGCCGGTCAAACAGTGGATATCGTACTGAATGACTACCGCAATGCCCCCATTTCCGAAAAACTGAAAGCCCTGCTCACTATTGCCGGAAAAGTACAAAGCGACGCCCGAACCGTGCTGGACGAGGACGTGGCGCTGGCCCGCTCGCACGGCGCTGTCGACCGCGACATCCATGATACGGTGCTGATTGCAGCCACTTTTTGTATGTTCAACCGATATGTCGACGGACTGGCAACTATCACACCACCTGCAAACGACCTGGACACCTGGAACGCCATGGGCGAACGTATGGGTACTTTCGGATACGTGCCACCCAGGTAGCACCGAACCCCAGTTCGGTGAAAACAAAACAGTACCACCGAACCCCAGTCAGGTGAAACAAGTTTTAAAAATCCGAACCCGGTTCGGACATACCACATGAAAAAAATCTTCTACCTCGCCCTCCTCTGCTGGCTGCTTTTCGAAATAGCCAACGTTTATTTCATCATGCCGATACCCGGTAGCCAGCGGATGGAAAGCATCGGATGGGCATATTTTTTATACGGCAAACGCTGGGTATTCCGGGGCGTGCTGGCGGCAGTAGCTTTGCTGGCTTATTTCAGAAGCAGTTTCAGGTACCGGTGGTTGCCCTTGCTCATCCTCACCATAGTGGCCGGTTTGTCGTGGTATATCAATTTTGAAATGCCGGCCGACCACATGTTTTACCAGCCGGAGCAAGTGCTGATGAAAAAGTCGGCGGAAAACAAAGTCGATTCCAACCGGATCGTCATCGGAATCATCCGAAAGGGAGAAGCCCGCGCCTACCCGATCCAGTTTATCGGATACCACCACCAGGTGCGCGATGTAATTGGTGGTCAGCCTGTTATGGTGACGTATTGCACCGTTTGCCGCAGCGGTCGTGTTTTTTTACCGGAAGTGGACGGCCGCACAGAGCGGTTCCGGCTGGTGGGCATGGACCATTTCAACGCGATGTTTGAAGATGCCACCACGCGCAGCTGGTGGCGGCAGGAAAACGGCGTGGCAATTGCCGGCCCGCTGAAAGGCGCCGTATTGCCGGAAGTTCCCTGCGAACAAATGTCCCTGGGCCAGTGGCTGCAACTCCACCCCTCCAGCCTGGTGATGCAACCCGACCCCGCCTACGCCGAGGAATACGACCACATGAAAAACTACGAAAGCGGTCGCGGCAAGAGCGACCTGACGCGTACGGACAGCCTGTCGTGGAAGGAAAAATCGTGGGTGGTAGGTATCGAACTGGGCAATGATGCCAAGGCATTCGACTGGAACAAACTGAAAAGGGAACGCATCATCAACGAAAAGGTAGGCGAAACGCCCGTTGTGCTCGCGCTCACACCCGACACCCTCGGGTTCGTTGCTTTCCGGCGCCCCAATGCAAAAACACTTTTCGATCTCCGCCAGGATACGCTCGTCTCCGGCGAAACGCGGTACGATCTGGCCGGCAGATCACTCGACACGCCTCCCCTCCCGAATCTGAAAAAAGTGAACGCCTATCAGGAATTCTGGCACAGCTGGAGTGTGTTTCATCCGCTGGGGGGGAAGTATTGATTTTGTTATTGGTTATTGGTTATTGGTTATCCGTTATTGGTTATTAGGGGTGTTTCAGGCTGAAAGAAGAAGTTAAGGGCAGAGTTTGTTTTCCTTCGTAGTTTATTATCTCAGGTTTTGACCTATGATTGCCCAAGTACCAAGTGTACATACCTAAGGTGTCATTCCGGAGCGCAACGACGAAATGACACGTCCATCCACTTCGAATTCCAGCCTGAAACACCCCTAATAACCAATAACGTATAACTAATAACAGATAACAGATAACCAATAACAAACAATAAAAACACTTACCCTGTAATTTTCTCCACCCCAACGACTACTAACCTGTAAAACGATTTTTCACAATGAAAAAGTTATTCAGATTAGTCTTGTTTGTATGCATACTCGTCAGTAATCCGGCCGGCGTTTTCAGTCAGGCGCTGGAGAGCACCCTGCTTTGGGAAATCAGTGGAAAAGGACTGTCCAAACCCTCCTATCTGTTCGGCACCTACCACCTGCTCAACAACGAATTTCTCGACAAAAATCAGCCGAAAGCCCTCGCCTGTTTCCAAAAATCCGAGGGCGTGGTGGTAGAAACCGTCATCGATACGCCGTCCATGATGAACGCGCAAATGCACATGGTGATGTTCAACAACAAAGTGTCTGCTCTGCTCGACACGGCGGCGTATCAAATCCTGAAAAAAGACATTCAGACCATTATGGGTGTCGACGTAGCCCTGCTGGAACAAATGAAACCGATGGCCCTTGCCACCATTCTGACGGTAGGATATGCTAAAGATGCCAATCCGCAACTGGCCGAATACAAGGGCAAACCACTGGACCAGTATTTTGCGACGGAAGGGACAAAAGAAGGCAAACAGGTACATGCCCTGGAAACTGTGGAAGCACAAATGACGATGTTATTCGATCATTACACCTTGCAGGAACAAGCGGCCCAGTTGTCGGAAATGCTGTTGAAAAAAGACCTGTCGCTTCGGATACAAAAAGATGTCACGCGTTACTATCTGGAGCAAAACGTGCAAAAAATGTACGAAGTCAGCGAACAGGCCAAACATGAAATGTCCTCTATAGGCGATATGGACTACCTTACCGTCAATCGCAACAAAGCGTGGATGAACCAGTTGCCGGCCATTCTGCAGTCCGGGTCGCAGTTCATCGCCGTCGGCGCCTTGCACCTGCCCGGCCCCGACGGGCTGATCGACTTGCTGCGAAAACAGGGATATGTAGTTAAACCGGTGCTTTGACAATTTTTTGAGGATTTGAGTATCTGATTTCAAATCCCCGCATCCTCAAACCCTCGCATCCTCACACCCTCTACCAACTATTTCAACATGAACTGGGAAAAAACAGGGCCCAAACAATACGAACTCCGCCAGGGAGACCACGTTTTGGCTAATATGATAATAATCGGTTCTGCTGCTTCCTGTACCATCGGCAGTCGCCTGATCCAGGTGAAAAGGTGCGGATTCTGGCAGTCTGTCATAGAAATGACCGACCACAACGGTCAGGTGTTATTACGTACAGAACCCGTTAACTGGTACAGTTCCAAATCCAGATTTACCTGGCAAACCCTGCCGTACGAACTGGGTATTCGCAATTCCCCGCTGGCAGAATATTATATCACGCAGGGTGGACGCGAAGTGCTGGCTTACGGGCTAAAAACGCAGCATGGAAAAGCCGTTTCCGTAATGACGGTTACGGAGAAAATACCCGCCGAAGACGCAACCGAACTTCATCTTTTGCTGTGGTTTTTATTTCACGCCGTAGCCGAAGGAGAAACCATTGACGGTATTCCGACCGAAGCACTCGTGAGCGTAATTTCAGCCTGATCGGGATGACGAACGACCCT
>JAKQJD010000479.1 GCA_029561355.1 Bacteroidota bacterium
CAGTTCGAATCTGTTACGCACCACTTCTCCCATGACAATCACAGCGGGGCTTCCTGCATTTGCGTCCTGCACTTTTGTAGAAATATCCAAGATCGTACCGACGAGCACCTGTTGTTCGGGAAGTGAAGCGTTTTGAATGACCGCTACCGGCAATGCGGTTTTTCCGGCTTTGGAAAATATGTCTGCGATGTCGGCAATTTTAGACAAGCCCATGAGAATAACCAGGGTGGCATCCGTTTGGGCGGCAATGGCGATTTCCGGATTGAGGGCGCCGGTGTCCGTCGTAGCGGTCAGCACCCAGAAACTGCGGCTGGCGCCCCGAAGCGTAACCGGGATTCCGGCAGCAGCAGGCGCTGCAATAGCGCTCGAAATTCCGGGCACGTAATCCGTTGCAATACCCTGATTTTGTGCGTATTGCATTTCCTCAAAGCCACGTCCGAACACAAACGGGTCGCCCCCTTTGAGGCGCACCACGTGACCGTGGCTTTTTGCGTAACCCACGATCAGTTCGTTGATCTCTTCCTGCGAAAACGCCTTGTGTTTACGGCGTTTTCCCACGTAAATCCTGGCCGCGCCCGATGGCGCATATTCCAGCAAATCCGTGCTGACCAACGCATCGTACAACACCACGTCGGCTTCACCCAGCACCCGAATCGCTTTCAACGTGATCAGTTCCGGATCGCCTATGCCGGCGCCAACGACAGTCAGCCGGGGCGATTTCGCAGAAGTACCGGTGTGCGGCGCTTCTCCGTGGTGATGTGATGTTGTCAGGTTGGACATGCTTTTATTTTTTAATGATGAACGATGAACGATGAATGATGAACGACTTTACAGTGAAAAAACTGCACATTCAATTGCTTTTCATCCATTTATCCCCAAAATCCCATTCTAACGAGTGGCCAAAATTCATCATTCATCATTCATCATTCATCATTCAAATAGCAAAGTCCTGTTGCAGTGTTTCGCTCACCGGCACCTCATGCAGCATTCCGGCCGCGACCGTATCGAACGTATTGTCGTTGATGAGGATCAGGCTGCCGGTGCTGCGGTTCTGTTTGTAGGAATCGAACACCACCGGTTTGGCCGTACGAAGGCGGATGTAGGCGATGTCGTTCAGTTTCAGTTGTTCTGCCGGTTGTTCTTCGAACGTGTGAACGTCCACTTTATGGTAAATTTCCTTGACAATTGCTTTTACCGTAGCGGCGTTGTGGCGCAACAGCAGGCGGTCGCCGGGATACAAAGGGCGTTCGCTCATCCAGCAGATGTCCAGTTCGAGGTCCTGTGTAACGGCCGGTTGCACACCATCCACCTGCACGATGGAGTCGCCGCGGGAAATGTCGATATCGTCAGCCAAATGCAGCACGATAGGTTGCGGGGCGAAGGCTTCTTCGACCTCCTGCTGGTTCACTTCGATGGCTTTTATAGTCGATTCGATCCCGGCAGGCAGCACCACGATTTTGTCGCCGCGACGGAAGGAACCGCTGCGCAAAGCGCCTGCATAACCGCGGTAGTCGTGCAGTTCTTCGGTGCGCGGACGGATGACGTACTGTACCTGGAAGCGCGTGGGTTCATCTTCCCGGGTTTCCGCAAGTTCGATCGTTTCGAGGTGATCGAGCAGGGTTTTGCCGGCGTACCAGGGCATTTTTTCGGAAACCGTTACAACGTTGTCGCCGGCGAGAGCGCTCATCGGGATGAACGTAATTTCCTGTAAACCAAGTTTTTGCGCGAGTTTCTGGTAGTCGGCGGCAATGCGGTAAAACACCTGCTCGTCGTAATTCACCAGGTCCATTTTATTCACGGCTGCCACAATGTGCGGAATACCCATCAGGGAGGCTACCATGCTATGGCGGTGCGTTTGTTCTACCACGCCGTGCCGCGCATCGATGAGGATAATGGCGAGGTCGGCGTTGGAAGCGCCGGTCACCATGTTGCGGGTGTACTGCACGTGGCCGGGAGCGTCGGCGATGATGAACTTGCGGCGCGGGGTATTGAAATATTTGTACGCCACGTCGATGGTGATACCCTGTTCGCGTTCGGCGCGCAGTCCGTCGGTAAGCAGCGACAGGTCGAGTTCGCCGTCGGGCATGTTCAGGCTCTGGCGTTCGAGCGTATGCAAAATATCGTGCGAAACGGCTTTGGAATCGAACAACAAGCGCCCGATCAGGGTGCTTTTGCCGTCATCGACGGAACCGGCGGTTATAAACTTGAGAATATTCACTTTGCTTTTTTTAGAAAAGTTATTAGTTATCAGTTATTAGTTATCAGGGGTGATAGCCCCTGGCCTGGTCAATTAGTAAAGCCGAACACAAGTGGCCTGATAACTAATAACCGATAACTAATAACACCTTGATAATCAACTAGAAGTAGCCATTCTTCTTCCTGTCTTCCATGGCCGCTTCCGACAGCCGGTCGTCCAGCCGGGTAGCGCCGCGTTCGCTGATCTTGGTATCGATGATTTCCTGGATAATGTCGTCGATGGTCGTAGCCCGGCTTTCCACAGCGGCGGTGCAGGTGGCGTCGCCGACGGTGCGGAAACGCACTTCGCGGTTGGTCAGTTCGTCTTCCGGATCGAGGCGGATATGCTCGGTAATGGCCAGCAACTGGCCGCCGGGCGTCACCACACAATCGCGGGAATGCGAGAAGTAGATATTCGGCAGTTCAATCTTTTCGCGGCGGATGTAGTTCCACACGTCGAGTTCGGTCCAGTTGGAAATAGGAAATATGCGCACGTTCTCCCCTTTGCGGATAGCTCCGTTGTAGATATCCCAGAGTTCGGGGCGCTGGCGCTTGGGATCCCAGGCGCCGAATTCGTCGCGGATGCTGAAGATCCGTTCTTTGGCACGTGCTTTTTCCTCGTCGCGCCGGGCGCCGCCGATGCAGGCGTCGAATTCGAATTCCTCGATGGTTTCCAGCAACGTATTGGTTTGCAAGGCATTGCGGCTGGGATATTTACCCGAACCGTCTTTCAAACCCTGGCGGCGGATGGTGTCTTCCACTTTGCGAACGATCAGGCGCTCACCGAGTTGCGCTGCCAGGCGGTCGCGGTATTCGATGACTTCCGGGAAGTTATGGCCCGTGTCCACATGCACCAGCGGAAACGGAAATTTGCCCGGACGAAAGGCTTTTTCGGCCAGTTTTACCAATGTGATCGAGTCTTTTCCACCGGAAAACAACAAGGCAGGCCGTTCGAACTGTCCGGCTACTTCCCGCAAAATATGGATCGCCTGTGCTTCCAGGTGGTCGAGATAATCGAAGTGTTTAGACATTGACATGAGTGGG
>JAKQJD010000443.1 GCA_029561355.1 Bacteroidota bacterium
GAAACCATCGTCGGTATCGACCTGGGTACGACCAACAGCCTTGTGGCGTACATGAAAGACGGGCTGCCGATGTGCGTGAAAGGTGCCGACGGTAAAAGTACGCTGGTGCCGTCTGTGGTGCATTTCGGTGAAAACGAACAAATTACCGTGGGCGATGCCGCCAAAAACAAACTCATCACCGATCCTGCCAATACCATTTACTCCGTCAAACGGCTGATGGGCAAGTCGTTCAGGGACGTGCATGGAACGGAAGGTTTTTACGGCTACCAGATCATCGACGACGACCAGGAAGCGCTGGTGAAAATCCGGGTGAAAGACCGATTTTACACACCCGTCGAACTCAGCGCAAATATCCTCCGCGAACTAAAATCGCGCATCGAATCGGACCTGAATACGGTGATCACCAAAGCCGTTATCACAGTGCCCGCCTATTTCAACGACAACCAGCGCCAGGCCACGCGCGACGCCGGTAAACTCGCCGGACTCGATGTGCTGCGCATTGTGAATGAACCCACCGCTGCGGCTCTGGCTTATGGCATCGGGCAGGGAACGGACGCCGCGCCCAGCACGGTGGCCGTGTACGACCTCGGCGGCGGAACCTTCGATATCTCTATTCTGCGCATTGAAAACGGCATTTTCGAGGTACTCTCCACCAATGGCGACACCTTCCTCGGCGGCGACGATTTCGACCGGCAGATCGTGCATTTGTGGCAACAGGAACTCGGCATCACCAACGAAGAACTGAACAACAACAAGGAACTCGGCCAGCAAATACGCCTGCTCGCGGAAGAAGCCAAAAAACAACTTTCCAGTGCAGACACCTTCGAAAGCGAACTGAACGGCCGGAAAATCAGCCTCACCAAGGACCGCTTCGACCGCCTCGTGGAACCGCTCGTGGAGCGCACCATGGCCTGCTGCGCCAATGCCCTGCGCGACGCCAAAATCAGTCCCGACCAGATCGACAACATCATCATGGTGGGCGGCAGTACGCGCACGCCCTGCGTAAAAAATGCGGTGGCAAAGTTTTTCGGGAAACCGGTATTCGACAGCCTGAACCCCGATGAAGTGGTAGCGCTCGGCGCAGCCATTCAGGCCGATATCCTCGCCGGAAATCAGAAAGAACTTTTGCTGCTCGACATCACGCCGCTTTCCCTCGGTATCGAAACCGTCGGTGGACTCATGGACGTGATCGTACCGCGCAATTCCAAGGTCCCGTCCAAGGCCGGGCGTCAGTACACCACCAGCGTGGATGGCCAGAAGAACCTGAAAATCAGCGTGTTCCAGGGCGAACGCGACCTTGTGGAGCACAACCGGAAACTCGGCGAATTCATTCTCCGCGACATTCCGCCCATGCCTGCCGGGCTGCCCAAAATCGATATTCAGTTCATTATCAATGCCGACGGTATTCTCACGGTGCGCGCCCGCGAACTGCGCAGTAACCTCGAAACGCAGGTGGCTATCAAACCTACCTACGGTATCAGCGAAGAAGAAATGGCGCTGATGCTGCTCGACAGTATTCAAAATGCCGCATCGGATGTAAAAGCCCGCGGCGTGCTCGAAGCGCGCAACGAAGCGAATAACCTGCTGCTTTCCGGCGAAAAATTTCTGCAGCAAAACGAGGTTATTCTGTCGGAGGAGGAGAAAATGGTTACAAACGCTTTGTTAAACGAGCTGCGCGAAGCCACCAAAACCGAAGACAAGGACGTTATTCACCGCGCCATTGAAACGCTGAATACGTATACGACACCGCTGGCGCACCGGGCGCTGGATACGAATATTCGGGCGGCGATGGCGGGGAAAAAGATCTGAAACGCGGATCACGCGGACTGGTAGCGGATTTACGCGGATTTTTGGAAACGCGGATTTCGCGGACTGGTAGCGGATTTACGCGGATATCGTTCGAATACTGGCATACATTCTTTACTCAAACAAATCTGCGTAAATCCGCTATTCATCTGCGTGATCCGCGTTGCACTATGAAACACTTACTCACCATCCTCTCTTTCTTCACCATCCTCTCCTGCCACACGGCCCAAACCACCCAGGCCGTCTCCCCTACCCCGCTGCCGGGCGCCAAACCCGCCGGCTTCGTCACCTGGGATAAAAAAATGGTCGACCTCGGCCCGGTCAAAAAAGGAGAAAAACGCACCACCTTTTTCGAATTCACCAATACCTCCGGACAGGATATTCAGATCGACATCGTGGATGCCTGCGAATGCACGCACATCGAATTTCCGCGCGGCGTGTTCGCGCCCGGCCAGAAGGGCCGCCTGGACGTGGAGTTCGACAGCAAGGACAAGGACGCTGATGAGACCATCGGGATTACGGTGGTGTTTAAGCAGAATGATGAAAAGGGGAATCCGAGGATTGAGTCGGTGGAGTATAAGTTTGGGTTGGTGAAATAGGGGAAAAGGTTGAACCAGGATTTCCGTGCCCTGCCGGGTACAAATCCTGGTAAATCCTTTTTTAATCCTTTTAATCCTGGTTCAACCCCCCGCCCCCATTTGCAATATCCCGACATTCCCGCCCCTCTTATTTGATTTTTTCAAATAAGTCCGCCAGTTTATTTTATAATTGCGTCTTTTACAGCGAATGCAAAATTTGCATATCCGTTTTTTACCCTCTACAACATAAATGACGCAATCTTTATACCGCATTTGCCGGGTTTTCCTGCTATTTCTGGTTCCTTTTTCGCTCTTTTCACAAACACCCTGCTATTTCACAGCCCGGGTCACCGACGCCCAAAGCGGAGAACCTTTGGAGGGCGCTTCACTCAAACTGGACGGACGGGAAACCGCCATGTCGACTGATTCGCTGGGAAGGCTGAAAATGCCGGTCACCTGCGCGGAACATACCGTTCGCCTGCAAATGCTGGGCTACAAACCGTTCAACAAAAAAGTGACTGTCGCCGGGCAGGAAGTGATGGAGTTTGTCATGGACAACATCGCTACCCAGATCGAAGAGGTCGTGATCAGTTCGCAAGGCAGCGTGCGCACCATGGAAACGCCCGCGCTGGGTGTGAGTATGCTCAGTATGAAAGCGGTGCAAAAACTGCCGCCTGCTGCCGGAGAAGTGGATATTCTGCGCGGAATCCAGACGCTGCCGGGCATTTCGGCGGTGGGCGAAGGCGCCAACGGCGTGAACATCCGCGGCGGGGCGGTGGACCAGAACCTGGTACTGCTCGACAACATGCCGGTGTTTAACCCTACGCATTTGCTGGGCTTGTTTTCCCTGTTCCCGACCGATGCCATCCGCGAAATGCAGATTTACAAAGGTTCCATTCCGGCACGTTACGGCGGGCGTACTGCCGGGGTGCTCGATGTAAAAATGAGCGAACCCAATGCCGAAAAATTCAGGATGCGCGGCGGTATCGGCCTCATTTCCAATAGATTGCACATGGAAATCCCGATTGTAAAAGAAAAACTGGCCTGGATGACCTCCGGGCGGTTTTCTTTTAACGAATACCTCGTGCGGTTTTACAACGGCGTTTTGTACGGCCCCATCGCCAACAAACGCCTACCCAACAACAAACCCGTTTTTTTTGATTTCGCCAACAAAGTGGTGTGGCGACCCACCAACCGCGACAACATTTCCCTGACCAGTTACGTCAGTTACGATTCCTACCGCGTCGATTCGTTGTTTTCCATCGCCAACATCGTGCCCCGGCAATCGACCATGCAATACGGCCACAACAACCTGGCCCTGCGCTGGAACCGCTCCATTTCAGAACAGATGAACCTCAACGTACTGGCGGTGCAATCGCTGTACAACACGTCGACGAGCGCTGAAGACGTGAAAGTGGGTTTCGATTTCGATACCCGACTTCGCTATCACAATGTAAAAGCGGAACTCACCTACGCGCCGAGCACCCGCCAGCGTATCAACATGGGCGCTTCTATCACGCGTTACGGGATCAGTCCTGCCGAATTGCTGCCCCGCGAAGGCTCTTCAGTGGCTACGGTGGTACTGCCCGACGAGCGGGCGTTTGAAACGGCGGTGTTCATTTCAGATGAATACGAAATCGGCGACCGGCTGCTGATCGAACCGGGTCTCCGCTACGTGCAATACTGGAACCTGGGTGCGCTGGAAGTGCCTGTTTTTTCGAATGAAGGCCCGAAAACGCCCAGCAGCGTATTGAATTACCTGTCGCTCGGCAAAGGTGAAGTGGAATCTACCTACGGAAGGCTGGAACCACGCATGGCGCTGCGGTACAAACTTTCGGAAAACAGTTCGGTGAAAATCGGTTACAACCGCATGAACCAGTTCCTGCAAATCATCGCCAACAACACCACGCCGCTGCCGAATGCACGCTGGAAAACCTCCAACCGCTACGTGCCCCCGGCGCAAAGCGACCTGTTTTCGGCAGGGTATTTCCGCGACACAAAAAGCCGCATCTGGGAATGGTCGGTGGAAGGATATTACCGCCGGCAAAGTTCCATTTACGACTACCTGAACGGTGCGGAATTGAGCATCAATCCGCTGGTGGAAACACAATTGCTGAAGGGCTCGGCCCGCGCATACGGCGCCGAACTGTTTGTCAGCAAAAAGAAAGGTGTAATGACGGGCTGGCTGAGTTACACCTATGCGCGGAGTTTTCAGCAGATTACCGGCGACTTTCCGGCGATTCAACAACTCAACGACGGTGACTGGTTCCGTACCAATATCGATAAACCGCACACGGTCAATATGTTGCTCAATTTTCAGTCGGATCGCCACAATGCCGTTTCGTTCACTTTTACCTACAGCACCGGCCGGCCCTACACAGCGCCCGTGAGTTTTTACCAGAACGGTTTCAATATTCTTCCGGTGTTTTCGGAGCGCAACAACGCACGCATTTCGGACTACCACCGGCTCGATTTTTCCTGGACGATCAGCAACCCGTCGATGAAAGAACGGCGCTGGGAAAGTTCCTGGGTAGTGACCATTTACAACCTGTACGGCCGCAAAAACGCGTTTTCCTATTTTTTCAATCCGGCGCTGTCGTCGTTCCAGCCTTTCAAGGTGAGCGTTTTCCCCACACCGCTGTTTTCCCTGACGTACAATTTCAAATTTGAATAATATGCGTAGCATTTTACTGTTAGCCCTTGGTTTTATCCTGTTGAACGGCTGTCAATACCCGGTCGATTCGGCCGATTTGCCGGAGTTAAAACGCTTTCTCGTCATCGATGCGCAGTTGACGGAAGATTATGGAAAGGTGGACGTGCGCTACACATTGTCGGACGTCACGTCGCAGGGCGGATACCTGATCCCGCCGCTGCCCAGCAATGCTTCGGCCTACGTGCTGGACAGCCAGGGCAACCGGACGGATTTCGAGATCGACGGCCGCACCAATTTCGGATTTCACGGCGTGGTGGGAGAAACGTACAAGTTGTTCGTTTTTGCCGACGGCGGCGTGTACGAATCGACACCCGAGACGATGCCTGCCTGCCCGGAACTGGATTCGCTTTCTGTCATTTTTACCCGCGAAACGGTGCGCGCACCGGAAGATTTCGCTTACTACGGCTTCGATGTGTACGCCCAGGCCGGCGACATTCCCAACCAGCCCAATTATTACCAGTGGGACTGGGTGCATTATGAAAAAGCGATCGGTTGTGCCGTGGTGAAAGAAAACGGCCAGGACGTGCTGTATCCCTGCAACCCGTTCGGCTGCTGGAATATTTCCTACAATACCCGTGTCATCGTGCAATCCGATGCGTTGCGCGACGGACAGCCGCTGGCGCACAAGGTGGTGCGTGTGCCGTTCATTACGCCGCCGGGGAAATATTACCTGCGGGTGGAACAACGGTCCATCACACCTTCCGTATTTTCTTATCTGCAATCGCTGGAGACTCAAACGCAAAACTCGGGTTCCGTTTTCGACATTCCCGCACAAACACGGTTCAATCCAAACGTTTCCAATGTGAACGCTCCCGACGAAAAACTGCTCGGCGTATTCAGCGTGTTTTCTTACCGGAAAAAGGTGGTGTACGTGGATCGCTCTCAGGAAATCAATGGACTACGTGCCCGGGTTCCGGTATTTACGCTGCCGTTTACGAGTCTGCCGCTCGCTTCGGCACCGTGTATTGAGGGATTGTACCGGACTCAGGTGGAGCCGGAGGAATGGCATGAGTGAGTTGTGAGTTGTGAGTTGTGAGTTGTGAGTTGTGAGTTGTGAAAATCTAGACACCACGGCGGGAATCCTTCTAATCTTTTTTCAATCCTTCAAATCCTGTTCAAAAACCCCGGTTTGGCCAGGTTGAATCAGGATTGGAAAGATTTAAAAGGATCAAAAAGGATTCCCGGCGCGATACCCACATAGCATGAGC
>JAKQJD010000446.1 GCA_029561355.1 Bacteroidota bacterium
CTTGTCGAGTTCCTTTTCGAGCCGTTTGGATTCTGCGAGTGCTACAAATTTTGGATTACTCCCGGTCGGTGCGGCGAAAAACGTGCGTTGTGCTTTGCGGAGCAGGTTGAGCAATTCGGCCAGTTTGTCGTTGCATTCGTAGCCTTCCTGTTGAATCGGGTAGATCGTGACCAGTCCTTTCGGTTCGTGGTGGCAATCTTCGCCAAATACAACTGTTCCTGGTCCGGCTGCGGTCGTTTCTGTTACGAACGCGTTACCACAATGGCACTCCCTGGAGCAGCGTTGGGCGTGGCGGTTGGCCGGAAATTCTTGGTTGAATTTGATAACGTCCTGAATTGTCTTTTTCATAATGTAGCGTGGATTGAAATTGTGTGGAAAAAGTGTGAATTAATACCGAAAATCGGTGAAGTGGATGATGCGGCCGGAGAATGTTGGGCTGTTGTCTGGCACGAACCATTCGCGGAACTCGTCGAGCGTGAGGTTGTCGTTTTTGGCGAGTAATTCAACCTCATTGTCTGTCAGCCATCGCCACCCATCTTCTTCTCTTATTCTTGCAGCAATTGAAATGATTATAGCGTTGCCTGGCGCTAATGCGGGTCTGGCTATCCTGAATATTTCAATCTCCTGCACTCCCTTGCACTCCCCTTCCGCAAACTGATACGGGTTTTGCTTGACATTCCGCGGATTCCCGCGCCAGTGCTGGATTTTCATTCCGGGTTTCCAGCGGCGTTTTGGGTCGGCCCGGATGGTGTGGATCTTGGTGCCGTCTTTGATGGCGTCTACGAAGCGGTCGCGGCTGTAGGATAGGATCATGTGGAGTGTGTTTTTGTTGTGGAGACCTGGTTACTTCTGATTCTTTTCGTTTGGTATTTGCGTCGCCGTTGCTCCGCCACGATCAGCGGCTTAATTATCTCGGCTGCCCTGTATGTAGCCCACCAACAATTCGTTTCGCTGACTGCATTGCAGCATTTCAGCCAGTAGGCCAGTTTTTTACCATCCGCATTCTCAATCCGAGTTTCGATTTCGGCGTACAATTTTGCGAATGGGTCAATTTCGGCTTTGTATTTTTTCAGTGTTTTGCTTGTCATGATGTTTGCGTGTTTTGGTGAGCGGTTGCGGGTGTTTCTGCCGGGATTACACTAAATATAAGAATCACGGTGTTACCTTGTTTGTATGGCATTTCAATAATCCTGCATTCAAAATCGCCGGCTCGGAATCCTTTTTTGGTGATTTCATCGGCAAAGGCAGTTGCCACTTGCTTTATTACCATCTGATTTAAATCGCTTCTAATACGGGTTTCTATATGGAATCCTTCTCTCGTTTTTTTTACCGGGTTTTCAATGGCCTTTTCTATCAGTGCTTGCAGGTATCCTGCCCGTTCTTTCATCAAGTGCTTTATGACCGCTTCCATCTTTTCGATGTCGTCCGGATCTGATCGGGTCATCAGCGAATTAAGCCGGGCCTGTTTGATGACGTCGAGGATTGATTTTATTGTCATGTTGTGAGCGTGGATTGATTATGAGTGATTTAGTTGATTTCGCTTTGGCTGGGGTGGTCGCCTGGCCGGTTTGCTTCTGTAGAGTTGGTAGTGTTGGTTCCGTACTCAATTATCCAGCAGCAGTTTTGCGCGTATACCAGCCGAGAGCCAATTGACTGCAGGACGGCTTTAATGTTTTCGATTTTCGCCGGATCGAACGCGCCTCTTGCGAGTTGCGACCATCGTTCCATGCAAAGTTTTGTGAGTTCCTTGTGCATCGCCTGGATGTGTTCGGCAAGTTGTTCCTGCGGGTCGAGTTGTTCGGTTGTGTTATTCATAATTTGAAGCGTGTTGGATGATTTTATAATTCGAGTGCCCAGGCGACTTCGTGTTGATCGTTGTAACCTGAGACGAAAATCAGGCATTCGAGGCCGTTTTCGGTATGGATGGGAACCTTCACTTTTTTGCCCACCCTATCGATAGCCGGATCTGGCAGGCCTTGAAGGATTTTCTGTAATTGACTTACCGGAATTGTGCTTTGTGGCCTCGCTATTACCTCTTCCCCGAGCAGTTCGATAATCTGCCCATCCTTCCGCTCCCGCTCCTTTTCAATTCGTTTCCGGTCACGTTTTTTCAGGTCGTTCATATTGGCAACGAATATTGCTCCGCCTTTAGCCACGCCCGATTTTTCGAGCATATTTCGCCAAAGTGAACAGGCGATATCGATCATGTTTCCGTAGCCGATTTGGTCGCCCAGGGTTTTGACGGCATGGATTTCACGCTTGTACTGCTGTGATTGCGCTTCGAAAAGGTTGATTCCGTTTTTCATGATTCAGATTTGTTTTGCGCCGGCGCCGCGGCTGATCCCGCAGGACGCGGAAGAAGTTGACGATATCGCCGTTCAGGTCGTTGAGCGTTTCGATTGGTGACGGCTCCCGGTTGAGCAGGATAGATGCGGATCCGGCGAAAGGTTCGCAGTAGTGATCGGCTGCAGGGAGAAGCGGCAGTATGTCTTCGAGGTGCCGGTTTTTGCCGCCGTAATAGGCGAAGGCGATTAGATTTTTAGTAGTACCCATTTTGAAGCGTGGTTGATTATTTAAAAGAGTTCGAGTTGCTGGCAGTATTCCGGGTACATTTCTTGGTACCTCTCTACCGCTTCTGCCTCCATTGACTTGTAAAATCCCGGCCCTGTCCAGAATGGCGCTGGCTCGTTGAATCGGCCGCATTTTGCAGGGCATAGCGCGGGTTGAGTGTGCCGCTTACATGTTTCGCAGCGGTCACGAATCAGGATGTTTTCCTCTGGGTGGCCTTCCCTGTTGACCGTTACGAATGGCATTTTTTTCAAGTCGGTCCAGTTCATTGTGAAGCGTGTTGATTTAGTGATTTGCTTCGAAAAAGGCTTGTGAAAATCCGGGTGGTGTTTGTGACCTGAGTGCAGCGCGTTCCTGGAATCGTATTTTCTTTTTTCCCTGTAGATAGAATGCATCAACTGAATGGTGCCCGCCTTTTACCCTTATTGGCTTCACTGGCCGGTGAATCAACCAAGGCTTGAACTCGCCATACAGCACAGTTTTTTTTGTGTAGGGGTCGCCGAAATCGCAGGGATTGAAGTGGTAGAGGCGGTATTTCTTTAACTCGGGTACTCTTTGCGCTATTCTGCCTACCGGGTTTTCAAGTACCCAGAATTCCAATCCTGGTCGGAAGTATTCAATGATCTCAAGCGTTTTCCTAGTGAGTGTATCAAAATACTCCGTTGTCCCATCGGCATCCTTTTTCACCCAGTGGGTTGCTCCGGAAAGAGCGTATGCCGTGCATGGCTGCGCTGCAAGGATTCCTGCAAAGTGGGTTCGTGGATATTCTTTAAAGTCCCACTCGAGGATATCTTGCCCTAATTCTTTATCGATCTGAACAATTCCCCATCCTGCCTTTCGATAAGGCTCCGACCAGTTACCGGTATAGTCGTAAAGAGAAAGTAGGTTTTTCATTGAAGCGTGTTGATTATGAGTTATTTACGTGGTTGGCATTTCGCCCAGGAACTTTTCTATTTCTTCAATACTGGCTATTTCTTGTTCGCGATGGTCTAAATAAGGCCTGTAGGCTTTGCAGCGGCCCCACTGGTCGGGCTTGTGGTACATGGTTTCACCGCGACGAAAACCGATGGCGTACAACTTGCTGTAATCGACTCCGGTTTGAAAGTGGGTACTATTCCAGATCGGCGCGGGGTGCAGGTAAATCGTGTTGTCGCCTTTGTGTAGCGTTGCATCATATCGAAGCACTTCGGTACAGCAGCGGTATTTCTCATAACCATACGCCTCGGCGCGTGCTACAAACTGCAGGAACAGGGCATGTGCGCCGGTAGCGGCAGCGCTTTCAAAGTCTATTTGGAGTTGTTTCATGCTGCGTTTGCGTAGTTTCTGATTGTTCTGTCCGTGGTTCCCAAAATAGCCGCTACCTCCTGCCGTGTCGGCTTCCGGCCTGTTTCCGCTTCCGCCCTGGCTTCCGCTTCCCTGATCAGTTTCCGGCGCTCTTCCGTATCTGCTTCCGCCCATCGCGTTTTCATTTCCGTCTCCGCTTCCGCCTGTTTCCGGTTGGCTTCCGCTTCGCGCTGCTCCTTTTCGGCCTGTTCCCGTGCAATTCGTTCATTTTCAGCCCGTTGTTCGGCTTCCGCCTTCCGCTTGGCTTCCTCCTCCTGTTTCCGGGCTTCCGCCTGCTCCTTCCGCTCCTTCCGCTCCGCTTCCGCCTTCCTTTCCGCTGCTTCCGCTTCGCGTTTCCGGGCTTCCGCTTCGACTTCCGCCTGCCGTTGCTTCGCTTCCGCCTCAACCTTTCGCGCTTCCGCTTCGGCTTCCGCCTGTTTCCGCTTTGTTTCCGCCTCCATCCGGGCTACTTCCGCCCTGGCTTCCGCCTCTGCTTCCGCTTTCCGGGTGTCGGCTTCCGCCTGGATCCGGGCGAGTTCGATTTGTGCGGCATACTCCTTTTCCTTCCGTTCCGTTTCGGCTCGTTCCTTCTCCTTTTGCATGCGCTCAACCCGGGCGTAACTATCCTCTTCGGCTTGCGCTTCGGCGGCGGCACTGGCTTTCGAACTGGTTGCGGAAAGCGCCCACAAATCGAGCGCGGCCATGAACGCGGTCGCTATCCATGCCCAGGCGGTTGCCGACATATCGAACGGCAGCGACGGGCGCTGTGCGAATTGGTCGCTGTACGCCATTTGCTCGAAACAGCCTGAGAATATCCGGATAATCCAGGCGCCGATGCGGTACTGATTGCGGACACTGGCCGAACTGTGACGCTGTGCGGTGATTGTTGCGGCAAGGCCCAGGGCGATGGCGATTCCGGTCGGAAGCCCGACCGTGGCGCCGATGGCGAGCGCCGGCGCTATTGCGGAAATGGCAAGGCAAACGAGGTTGATACCTGTTTCTGGATGGCGGAGGATGTTTTTCATAATTGAAGCGTGTCGTGGCGTGTGGATTAGGTGTTGTCTTGGTGTCCTTTTCTTGCGCTCCGCCGTTTCCAGCGGAGCGCGTGGTTCATTTGCGATTCTGGATGATGAGCGACAAGGCCCAACCCAAAAAAGCGAACAGTAAGAGACCGGCGAAAAAGGACATAATGAAGCGCGTTGATTATGGTTAAAGAATGGTGGCAGCGGTGTGGACTGTTGGGGCCGGTTTACCGATGGCAATACGGTCCTTTAGGGCTGTGCGGTCGACCTCTATCCAGACCTCTTCCTTCCGGTTGAATGCAGCGTTGAGAGTGTCGTATAGTTTTTTGTAAGTTTCGGTTGAGTCTCCGACGTAGTGAGAATTTCCGGTGTAGCCCCAGGATCTGCCAACCAACATGCAGCCGCGCGAATCATCGGGGCCGTTGCCGATATGGATTAAGATGCCAGAAAAACCGGGTACATTGACGAGGCAGGGTACCCACTCGTGCCCAAATCGGCGTTTGTAGTTTGTGAAAAACTTCCCCGTTCTGGCTTGGATGATTTGAAATCGCCCTCCAGGAATACGAGTTTCGTCCGGAACCTTTGTTTGCCGGAAACCATCTTCGCAGATGAAGCCGAAAAACACGTTGTCGATTTCCAGCATGGAAATGGTGCAAACATGGGTTTCGTGCAGAATTGTCGTTTTGAGTAACATAAATGAAGTGTATTAAAATGTGAGTGATTAGAAGTCGTCAAGGTCTGCGGGGTTTAGTGGGTAGGGATTGTATGGGCCTGGTAAGCGCGGCGGTTTTTCACCTTCATCGACGAGCCATTGCTCGAACTCATCCGAAAGCCTTTTCTTTCTCAGGAAACTGTTGAGGCGCCTGACTTCGCTTTTAAGTTGCGCGTTTTTTACCTGCTCTTCTAAAAGGTCGGATTGGGCTGCGGTCGGTTCGTAAGCAGTGCTGAGTGAATCGAGAAGTTTCTCAAACGCCTCTCTTGAAAGGTATTTTTGGGCGGCCGCGGCTTCGGCTTCATCGATATTCGAATAAGGCCGCTCCTGGATCATCGGACCCTTACCGTATACTGTCACGTTACTGATCGCCTTCGCGAGTTCGGCAATACAGGCCTGCGCGACCGCATCATCGGCATTTTGAGAAAGGAGCCTCATGGCGAATTGGGAGGCGCTTACGAATTGGTGAATTCGCGGGTCGCTGATGGATACGTGGTCATGTGTTTCGGTGTTCCCTTTGCGGATCAGTTCGTTTGCCTCCAGAATCTTCCAGTTTTCAGCAACTTCAATCGCTGCCGTTGCCGCATCTTCGCAATGATGCAAGTCTCTCCACAAATTGGCCTTTACATGTTGATCGCCCTCCGACCACTTTTCGAGTATCCGGCGCTGGGCTGAACGGTAGGCTTTGAGGGATTGGAGAAGGCGTTTGTTTACTGGGTGGTCGTTCAACACACCTTCATTATCAAGTGCTTCTCTTCCTTTCGAAATCGCCGCTTTAATTGCTCCGACTTGCGAGTTCCCCCACACCTGCCGCATTTCATCGAGTACGGCGTCCGGCAGTTGGTTTATGAGCACTTGCAATGCCTGGCCGATAATTTGCTGATTAAGTGTAAGCCGATCTTCGGCTTTTATAATTGCACGTTCTACTATTCTTTGCCTATCGGGCGTTGCATGTACCGGAATTCTTTCGCTCGGTTGATCGTTCACAGGTCTGCACTCTGCCGCTTCAACCGCTGCGCGGGCTTCGGCAACAACCGGGATGGTGTCAAGTTCTTGGTAATCTGTCCAACCCATGTAATCACACACGTTTTTCAGTGCGCGGAAAAGCCTTTCGTTCAGGCCTTTGTATTCGGTACGGGCGTACATTTCGAGATCAGTAGCATGTTCTTTAAAGCCCAGCGGCAACGCTTCGAGCATCGTGGTTTCGATGCCGTCGCAGGCGTTCACGCAGGCGACAATGCGGGCAGCATACCCTTTTTGTTCCGTGGAGCAAACGAGTTTTGCGCCCTCGTATATCCACCATTTCATCGCCGTGTGCATGTATTCGAAATGCCATTCTGGCGTTTGTTGATCTTTCTCGTGTGTCATGGTTTTGAATAGATTTAGCGTGCTGGAGGTAAATTTTTTGATGCCTGGTGAATCTGATGAAGCGCTTCGTCGAACTCGTCTGCATCTATGTCCTTCAATTTTTCGAGTTGTTTTTTCGCGTCGTCTGCCGTGTCGTTGTGGTGCGTCATTGTAAATCTCCTGGTTACCGTAATCACTTCGGTTTCGTCGTTGGGGTTGATGTAAGAGTTGAGTTTGCTTGGCATCGTGTTTTGAATGTTTTTGCCCAGGTGCGGGCGGGTTATTTCTCCTTTTTTGGGCTATCAACAGGGGTCATTTTAATCTCACCCTTTTTGATTTTTTTCAAAATCGCTCCTGCTTCTTCTTTCGGCAGTATCCTGCAGTTCGGTTGGGGGGTGTGGGCGTCGATTTGTTTTTCGTCTTCCATGTTTAGATGTTTTTGCCCAGGTGCGGGCGGGTTAGAAATTGATTACGCTATCGAAAAAACCTCCCGGTCGACTGGTTTCAAACTCAGATTTTTGTTCGTTTTAAGAATGGCGCCCTCGACTGGCAAACCGATTTTCAGGCGCTCTTTGATCTTCATTACATCCGGTTCACGTTTGATTTTCCAGAATTCCTCTGGCAGCAGGTCGGCTTCTTCGATCACCGTGCTGGTAGATGTGGAAAGGTTGAGTTTCCAGCCTGCTATGGTTGCGGACTTCCGGCCGGAATCAAGCATCTCATCTTTGAGCGCTGCTTTGATTTCTGCCATACGGCTTTCCATGTCCGCTTTTTCCATGTTGAGTTGAGCGATTTGACCATCGATGTCGGCGACCGAATTGCTCAGTGTTGCGTATTCCTGTATTTGCTCTTTGATGCCCATGGCTTAAAATGCTTTGTTTGTGATAATTCGGTGACCTTGTTTTACTACCCATTTTCCGTTCAATTCCAGCACTTCCAGTTTTTGCACATCGCCCAGGACGCCCAGGTTTCCGCACATATCGACTACGAGACAATCGTTTTTCCCATCTGCGATGCGCTGGCCGCGACCAATGATTTGATACCAAAGCGAAAGGGATTTCGTGGCCTTGGCTACAATGATCGAATCGAGCGCCGGGTAATCGAATCCGGTGGTAAGCACTCCGACATTGATCAGGGTTTTGATCTGGCCGGTTTTGAATCTTTCCAGAATGTCGGCGCGCTCGTCGGTCGGTGTGTTGCCGGTGACCGCTTGGATATCGGGGCGTTTTGCCTGGATCCGCTGGAGGTTGTCAATGAATTCTGTGAACACCAATACCGACTTCCGCTCTTTTTCGAGTAGTTCTATTTCCTGTATAATCAAGTCCTCAACCCTTACTCGCCGGTATTCCCGCATCAGTGAGTTTTCTTCATACTCATTGCCTTTTACCACCACATTTTTCAGGTTGATTTCGTGCCGGCGCTTGTACTCGATCGGAGACAAAAACCCGGCTTCGAGTAGTTCGCTCTGCTGTGTTACGTGGATCACCTGTTTGAAAAAAGCCGGGCGTATGCGTGTAAGAAATTCGATTACGGACGTGTTGCCGGATGATTTCAGACGGTACGGGGTGGCTGTCAATCCTACACACGTAAGCCCTGGAACATTGCTCAAAAAATACTCGTATTGGCCTCCCTTTGAGTTTACTACGTGGCACTCGTCGATAATAATCTGCTTGTACTGGTTGAAAATTTCCCGCTTTGCCATAATGCTGCCGATGGTGGCAAATGTTACCTGGCTGCGGACGCGCTGGCCCAAAATGGCGCTGTAAATGCTTGCTTCTTTGCCCAGGGCGCGGTACTTGGCAATGTTCTGCTCGAGGATCTCTTTGCTCGGCTGCAATACCAAAAAGTTGCCGCCGACCTGCTCGACAATCCGGGAAATCACAACTGATTTCCCGGCTCCTGTCGGCAGCACACAAACCGCATGTTCCGGGCTTTTGCTCCGAAAGTGTGCGGCGCATGTCTGGATCGCCTCAGATTGATAGTATCGCGGGGTCATTTTTGATTGCGGTGCGCCAGTCGATTTCCAACCGGTCGAGGTTTAAAATCAAGTCCTGTTCAAAGTCGTAGAGACGACCTTCCAGATCCTCCATGTAAAAGCCGTTTTTCTCCACTTCGACAACTACCAATTCAAGGTCTGGGCGCTTTCTTAGCCGCGGATCGTAACTGGTAAAATCGCAGTAGTCGCGTTTGGCGCAAAGCATGTGACCATAAACCTGGTCCATGTATTCGGGCGGCACTTTCTTTGTCAGAAGGGTGTACATGTGGGCTTTCGGACCATACGGGCATTTATTTTCAAGTCCGCGCTCTCCCACTCCATCGGGTGTGCAACCAACCAGACCGGAAAAGTTTTCTGCCAGAAAAAACTGGCCGCGCTTGACTTTTCGGCCTGTTTTTGCTTCATATTTCAGAATTGCTTCCGGCTCGTACTGCTCACCCCATTCGGTGGCCGCGTTCCCTGAAAACTTATTCGCTTCCTCACCTGTAGCCCATTCAAAAAGGAGTTCGGCCATGTAAGACTTCGCGCCTTCGGACCAACCTTTACCGCCTTTATCGCGGGTAACCCGGTGGAATTCCGAGCCTGTAATTTTGCCCAGGCGCATCTTCTTCCATGGGGAAAGGGTGTTTTCGGCAACTTCCAATTCAGCCAGAACCATATCGGCTGCGCTGGTCGGTACGGTGCCGTCGAAAAGCAGGTGGTCGGGTATTTGAAATTGACGTGTCATTGCTGCGTGTTGTTGAAAAGTTGTTGAATCTTGGCTTTGACTCTGAAATATTCCGCTGGATCTTTTTTGAGGTTAATGAGGTCTGATTTCAATCCTAACATTTTGTCTTCAAGCGAATCGATCGCTTTTGTAGTCTCGTCTACTTCCGTTTCAAGTTTTAGCCGCTCTGCCGCCGCTTTGATTTCGAGTTCTGTCATTACTGCGTGTTTTGATCGTGATTGAAAAAAAGGTGGTTTTTTGGGGCTGGCGTGGCTGTTATTCAGCCTTGCCGGGGATGAGGGCGCGGATGTCGAAATCTTGGTATTTCAGGCCATTTTTGCCTTTTTTGTCGCCTTTGTAGGTGATTTGGAGCGCCGCGCCGCGCGGGTAACCGACTTCGTGCAGGACGCCGCAAAGGACGGTTTGCATGCACACGTTGATGGTTTCCGTTTCCGGGTCGTAGAGTTGGGCGGCAGGTATCAGCCCTTTATCCTCTTGCGTCAGCGGATCGACCGACTGGCGCAGCACGAAGCCCAGGAACACACGCCGGACGCTTTCGCCTTCTTTTTCAAAACTCAGGTATTCGGTTTTCAGGTTGATCGTACCGACCTGCAACTTTGCTACGTCGCCCAGTTCTTTCGCCTTTTCGACCGCTGCCGTCATTTCGTCCATTCCGACGAGTTGGACCTCCTTCTTCCCTGTAGTGGCTGTTACTGCATTGGTATCGCCGGATGCTGCCGGCAGGTTTTCGGATTGTTGTGGAGATTTTACTTCGTTTTCCATGATGAAAAATTGAAAGGTGTTTGATAAAAAGTTGAGAAATAAGACTTTCGGTTTCGCACTCAGCGAGATACATTTCGTTCAGTTCGGCGGCGCGGGCGGCGGTTCGGTGTAGTTCGGATTGCAGGTACTGGATCAGGGCGGCGCTTTGCCGCATCGCTTCGAGTTCTTTTTTCAGGTATCGTATTCGCTCCCGGTTGATCGTGCCGCCCTGGCGTTCCAGATCGGCGATAAAGCGGGTTTTGTAGTGGATGCATTCGATCAGCGTCATGGGTCGTATGGTGTAGGCGCATCGGCAGCGTCGCGGTCAAGTTGCATTTCGGTGTAGTCGGCTGAATCTGGGCCGTCTGGCTCCTGCGGTACAATTGCATTGTAAGCATCTACAAAATCGACAAGCCGCGTTTCCAACCCATCCGGTCTTTGTATCCACAAGAATTTCAGAAACTCGTAGTACGATGCAGCACTGCCATTTTTGTAGCCGCAATACTTGTCAGGGTCATTCCAAATGTCGAGGGCAACAGCGTCCAACTCACCCAGCGGCACGACTTTTTCAAATTCGATTTCGGTGCCGTAGATTTTGGCGGTTTGCATCTTGGGGGCTACAAGGACTTTGTGCAGGGCCATGCGGGCGATATCACGTATTTCGATCAAATCAATCCTTTCGGGTGCGTTACCTAGTCCGCTTTCGGCGTTGACTGCTATCGCATTTAAGGCTTGGATCATGTAGTGCATATCGCCGCCCGTATTAAAATTATCCATCGCAACTCTGGCGAGTTCCCGCGTCAATACCTCGTTTTCCATCCGCAATTGGTCGAGTTCGACCGTACTTGCAACCTCCAGCACTTTGCCGGTCGACTGGCCGGTGGCTTTGGCAATGATCGTTTCCAAATATTCGGCTTTGTTCGGGGCCAATTCTTCGGAGCGCAACCATTTTGCAATGAATTGGCAGGCTTCAAATAACTCCGGGGCGGTTTCCCATAACCTTGCGGTGGCCTCCTGCTCCTCCATGGGTACGGTTTTCCCGCCTCTGCGGATGAATACCGCTCCGACCACTCCGAATCGGGAAACGATTACGATGTCGCCGGGGATCACATTTTCTCTATCGAAAAACTCTTCGATTTCGTAGGGGCCGGGCGTGTGCTGATTCTCCATGATTTGGCGTGTGTTGATGGTGAGAGTTTTTGCCCCGCTCCCTGCGGGCTTTGCGGGAAGCGGGGCCTGAGTGAATGAATTATGCGTAGGCTGTCCGGATGCGCTCCCGTTCGTTCTGGATGATTTCATCGGTCCGGTAGTCTTGGTATCTGCCTGAATCCTCGTTGTGCTCGTTGATCAAAAGATCTTCGATTTCTTCCTGCTCGTAATCCTCCAGATCGGTCGTTATGTCGATCGCCAGGGCGTTTTTCACAGTCAGATTGAGTACCATGTATTTTGGTTCTCCGTATTCGTTGCGGTCGGGGTTGAGCATTACGGAGCCTGTAGCAGTGATTTCGCCGAATCCGGTAAGGAAGGTTTTGATGCGTGTCATAATGAAGCGAGTTATTATGGTGAAAAGGCTGGTGAGGTCCCGGCGCGCCGGCGCTTTTGCAGACACGGCCGGGACTGATTGCCAAATGTTCAGGATAGGATTTGCCTGGCTGCGCGCCGGGCGTTGTCGGTTAATTGGCGCTGCCAACAACCGTTTGAAGGGGACCACTTGAAAGCGCTTTTTTTCAGGGTGGCAATGGTTTCGGGCGCTGGCTTGCCGGGGAAAAAGATTTGCAGGCGGTCGACGTCTGCGTTTTCGACTACTTTAATTCCGTCCGGGCGTTCTGTCTCAGTCGTTTCTGCGTTTGCTTTGGCTTCCAATTCTGCGAGACGGCCGCGCATCCGCTTGATGTTGGCGAGATTGTTTGTCAGTTGGTAGGATGCAAAGCCGATGCGGCCGCACCAATCCGGCTGGAGCAGTGTTTTTGCGCTTTGCTCCGAACATCCCAACTCCACCATCAGCGTGACTTTTTCGGCGTCCGTTTTGTTCGTGCGTACTACCTTATTCGCTTCAACCATCAGCGTTTGGAATTTCTCTGCGTCTTCCAACTTCGCCCGCATTTCGGCGACTGGATCTGATGCCGCGCGGGCTTCGCGGCGGGCGTTCTTTTCGATGCGGGCAAAATATTTTTCGCGGAATTGGGAAAACTCTTGGGAACGCTTCTGCTCGGATCGGTTTGCCTTTTCTGCGCGGCGGACCGGGAAACCGGACGGGCCGGTAATCATTGGCGAAAGGCAATTGCTTTTTGCGCTCATCCATGCTACAAAAAGGCGTTCGTACCTGGCTTGGTATTCGGCTGGATCTCCGCCTTTTGCCTCAACCTTTTGCAGATCGTCGGAAAGTTGTTCTGAATAGTCTTTTACATACTGTGCGCCGCGTCTCTCTGGGCTGTGGGATGTACCATTGTGGGCGCGGATGGCTAACTCAAGGTGTTTTTGCAATAACATAAGGCTGTGTTTTGATGATGATTGAAAAGGCGGCAAACCCGGCCCGCTTGCGCCTGTGCTGCGCTGCCGGGAACACCCGCCGAAACGTGTTAGTCTTTGATCATGCGATTAACTTTCAGGTACTGAAAGATGCTAAATGAAGTGTGAGAAGTGGCCCCGCTCTTTTTGACTTCGCGCCAGTAGGCGCGCTGGATCGTCTGGTCGGAAACTCGCTCGGGCGTAAAGCCCAGATTACGGATGTATGCGATAACTGATTTCATAATTTGGCAATGCGTGTATGGTGATTAGTTTTCGATTACTTCCTCTTGCCAATCTTCAACCCTGTTAACCTCCTTAGCGAACGCCTCAGCGATTTTCTGCAACTCGTCAGAAATTAGTACCTGGTCGAAGTGCTGCGCGAAAGTGACGCGGTAGCAATACAGGCCGGAAAACGTGGAGCGGTACAGATATTCAATGCCCAAGATGATGCCGGTAACGGCGCGCAATTCCGGTAGATCGTAGGACGTGTACACGTCTGCGCATGCCGTAATGAGTGAGAATTGAAAGCCGGATGGTTGAATCGTTGTGCCCATTTCCTTTGTGTTTTGTGTTACAAATATACTGCATTTGTGTTTTATTTGCAACACATATGCACCAAAAACTACTAACAAAATGAGTTCGAAAAATGTGTATAACTCGCAGATAAACAGCAACTTACAAAACACGCAAAGCCAAAGCGCAACGCGAGCGAAGCGCCGAAAAACGGTGCCGGGCGCGGGCTGTGTGGCCTGTGCTGGATCGGCTGCCGGCGCGGGGGCTGGTGCCGGTGGCCGGTGGCCTGCGAGGTTCCGAGCGCGAGGCACGGCCCCGGACGGCAGCAGCAGCAGCCGCAGCCCGCCCGCCCCCAAAAAACCGGGCCTGAACGCGCAGCCGGCCGGCTCGTGAGTGGCCGAGTTGCCCGAGTGGACCAAGGCCGGACGGCGTGGGCCCCGCCGCGCCTGCCCGAACAGATGCCGATTTTGCACGAATGCCAAAGGGCAGGCGTGGTGGGCGCGTGCGGGGGGCCGGGGGGCGGCGGCGGCTGCTGATGATGGCCGGGGCCAAACGCGCGAGGGATGCTACACTTTCAGGAATGCTATGCGCGGGAATAGCGAAGCGCCAACACGGCGGCGAAGCCGTGCCGCTGGCAGCAGCGCAGGAAGCGGCTGGCCTTTTTCTGGCCTGCCGCGGGCGGGCAGGCGTTGGTGGGGGAGCATGGGAGGGGTGTGGCTGAATGCCTGAGCAGTGCGGCCGCTGGCGTCGAGCGACGCAGGAGCCGCCGCCAAAGCGGGCGCGCGCGAAGGCGTGAAGCCTTACCCCGACACGGGCGGGCTGTTTTGCAGATTTGGATGCCCTGCCCTATCTTTGTATCATGTTACAGAAAATCAAGCATTTCCTTAGACCTGAGCACGAGGTCACGTACTCCCACCCGGTTGCTCGAATCATACCTGCATTTGCCTGGCAGATTCTGGAATGGGCCGTTTGGCTGGCGATCATCCTAAATATTGCGAAAGCGGTTATTGGTTGAAAAACGGGTGATTGGCATAAGTAACCGCCGTTTCCTGGCCGGTGATTCGTACGTACTGCAGGAATGAAGCCATAGATCGGTGACCTGTGAATTTCATCACTTCGAGCGCCGGGATTCCAGCCAAAACAGCATTGGTCGCAAATGACCTGCGGGCTGTATGGCTGCTGACTAACTCCCATTTCGCATACTTCTTTACCTGCATTTTCCCGCCCCGGTGCTCGGTTATTGTTACCTGCTGCACAATTCCAGCCTTCCGCACTATTTCCTTGATATGCTTGTTCAGTTTTTGGTTGGACAGTTTCGGGATGCCTTTACCTTGGTATTTATCGATGATCGCCTGTAGTTTTTGATTGACTGGCAATGTGACCGGATGCTTTGTTTTGGTCTGGCTGATGTTGACAACTTTCACGCCTCCAATCGTTCTTATCCGCTCTTCCCCTACCTGGTGCCAATCGGAAAACCGCTGCGCGGTGTAGTACCCTACTAGAAACAAGTCTCGCGCTCTATCGAGCGCATCAGCCAGATCAATGCTTTCGATTTTCTGGATCTCCTCGGTGGTGAGATATACGCTTTCATCCGGTATGGCCTGCGGTGGTTTCACGGTGTTCCAGCGTTCAGCCGGTATCAGGTGCCTTATTACGGATCGGAGCGTTCGGATCATCTTGCTGGAATGGCTGCTGCTGTAATTGCTCTTTGCCATCCATGCGATAAATCCTGTTATATAACCTTCGGCTATATCATCCACGACTCTTTCTTTCCGCTTCGCCTGTACCGTGTACCGACTGATATTGCTTGCAAGTGTCGAGTATGCCCGCAGGCTGTTTTTCCTTCCTGTCTCTGCGAAGATTTTGCTGCCACGCAGCGTGATTGCATCCTGTATCGATGTGGATTCGCTGTCTGTAAGGTTTTCGGGCGGCACACCGTTTTTTTTGGTGTATTCTATGATCCCGTATCTGATATCATCGAGGCGCCGGTTGATTTCTCGGCTCGTTTTGCTCTGTCCTCGTTTTACATCCCAGTCGTTTGGGTTGACAGCGATACCAGTCGCCCAAGTGTATTTTTTACCGTTCAGGCGCGCTATTGCCCGGATCGATGTTGTTTTGCCCCATGTCCTTTTTCGGTTGAATTGTACTGTAATAAGCATGACGGACGGGTGTCGTTTTGGGTGTCGTTTGCTCCACGCTTTGCCCCGCTTCCGCAAAGAGGCCCGTTCGTCTAGGGGTTAGGACGCAGGATTTTCATTCCTGTAACACGGGTTCGATTCCCGTACGGGCTACAAAGCCACCTCCAAAAGAGGTGGCTTTTTTTATTTTGCAAATGCTCTGAACCATCCTGTTATCATTTGCCATCTGATAAAAAGATTAAACTATTCGATTTGAATCGAAGATAAAAGCCAACTTTTTCAAACAGCATTACTGCTGCATAATACACTTATATTATTTTACTGGAACCTATAACATCAAATTAATAATTTTTTATTCAATAAAATTATATTAATTTATTCCGTTTTTCCAAACAAATCCAATTTTCCCAAAATTATCCGCCCTGCCCCTTTACCTTCGCCGGTATCACTTTGCAACCTACATGGCGAAAAACGATCTCTTCCAACATTACCATGCTGCCCCGGAATTCTGGGATGAAATGCGGCTGCCCGATGGCGCCGTCCGCACGCACTACGAAGCCGTGGTACGTGAATTGAGTCAGTTACCTGCCGATGACCTGAAGCGGAAGGAGGAACTGGCCAAGCAACTTTTTATGAACCAGGGCATCACCTTCACGGTGTATTTCGAGAACGAGGGCATCGAACGCATTTTCCCGTTCGACATCATTCCGCGCATCATCGTGGAAAGTGAGTGGCTGCACATCGAGGAAGGCATCAAGCAGCGGCTGAAAGCGCTCAACCTGTTCCTGAAAGATATTTACAATGAGCAGCAAATCGTAAAAGACGGGATCGTGCCGGCCAGCCTGATCGTCACCTGTCCGCACTTCACCCGTGAAGTGTTCGGCATTCCGGTGATACACGATATTTACGTGCATATTGCCGGTATCGACCTGATACGGGATGCCGACGGGACGTATTACGTGCTGGAAGACAACCTGCGAACGCCATCCGGCGTGAGTTACATGCTCGAAAACCGGGAGATCACCAAGCGCATTTTTCCGAATATGCTGGCGGATAATTCGGTTAAAAAAGTGTCCGATTACCCGCTGATTCTTGGAAAAATTCTTCGGTCGCTGGCGCCGCGTCCTGTCGGTCAGCCGGTTGTAGCGCTACTCACGCCCGGTATCTTTAATTCTGCATATTACGAGCACACGTTCCTGGCCCGCTACATGGGCATCGAACTGGTGGAAGGGCGCGACCTGGTGGTAGACGATCACAAAGTGTATATGAAAACGACCCGTGGCAAACGCCAGGTGGACGTGATTTACCGCCGGGTGGACGACGACTTTCTCGATCCGCTCGTGTTCCGGCCCGACAGCGCGCTCGGTGTGCCGGGATTAATGTCGGCATACCGGCGTGGAAATGTGGCGCTGGTAAACGCCGTAGGCAACGGTGTGGCCGATGACAAAGCAATTTACGCTTACGTGCCCGATATGATCAAATATTACCTGAACGAAGAGCCGATCCTGCAAAACGTCCCTACCTACCGCATGGAAGATATCGAAGCGCGTGCGCACGTTTTTGCCAATATGGAAAAAATGGTCGTCAAGCGTACCAATGAATCGGGCGGCTACGGCATGGTGATGGGCAACAAGGCCAGCCCGGAAGAACTGGACGGCGCCAAAGCGGCTATCCTGGCCGATCCCCGCTCCTTCATTGCACAACCGATCATTAAACTTTCCACCGTACCCTGCCTGATAGATGGCAAATTGCAGCCCCGCCACGTCGATCTCCGGCCGTATGCACTGTGCGGTCCGCAAGGCATCGAGATCGTGCCGGGTGGGCTCACCAGGGTGGCTCTGCGCGAAGGTTCGCTGGTGGTGAATTCGTCGCAGGGCGGGGGGAGCAAGGATACGTGGGTCGTGGGTTAGTTATTGGTTATTGGTTATTGGTTATTAGTGGTCTCCGCTCAAGGATATAAAGGCAATGGCAATTAGTACAACTGATTGGCAATCAACACTTTCATACAATTCAAACACCCTGCACAACAAAACCCAAGAGCAACGCACACTAATAACCAATAACTAATAACCAATATCAACAAAACCCAAGAGCAACGCACACTGATAACTAATAACCAATAACCAATAACAAAAAATGTTAAGCCGCATCGCAGATTCCCTTTTTTGGATGGCCCGCTACATGGAGCGCACCGACGGTATGCTCCGGATGCTGAAGATCAACCTGATCACGGCGCTGGACCGGAGCGGACAAGCCAATTTCAACTGGCAGCCGGTATTGAAAATATTCACGTCGTTGCCGCCGGAAGAAGTGGAACGCCTGTCGCTCAACAGCGATGAGGTGCTGCGCTACATGATTTTTAACAAGGAAAACGAAAATTCCATCCGAAGTATAGTGGGCAAGGCCCGCGAGAACACACGCGGTGCACAGGACCATGTAACCAAGGAAGTGTGGGAAAGTATCAATGAATTTTACCACAAACTGAACGACCCGGGGCTGGAAAAAGCCATTGCCCGCGGCGAACAAATCGTTATGCTGAGTGGTCTGATCAATCAATACCTGCATTTTACAGGCGTAGCGGAAGTAACGATGCCACGCGAACAAGGATGGAACTACCTGAACCTGGGAAAATTCATCGAACGGGGCGTGATCACGGCGGATATTCTGGACATCAAATTCAGCAATATATCCAACGATCTGGCCAACCCATCCGATGTGCCCTACTGGCGCAACCTGCTGCTGTCGTTGAACTGTTATGAACTGTATCTGAAACGTTACCAGGGCAGCCTCGACGGGCAGAATGTGGCGGATCTGGCTATTTTGAATCCACAATTCCCGCGTTCGCTGGCCTATTGCCTTTTCCGGCTCGAACGTACTGTACAGCACCTGTCGGATGAGTACCCGGAAAATTCCGACCCGGTAAAAAAGATCATTGGCCGCCTGCGTGCCAAAGTTGAATTTGCCGATATGGAAAGTATTTCCGGCGTTGGATTGCACACCTTTTTGACAGAGATGAAACTCAACTTTTACCAGTTCAGCAATGCGCTGGGCAGGACTTATTTTGCCTACAACTAGACGATGCCGACTTTCAAGATCAACCACCTGACACAATACCGGTACGACCGACCGGTTCGGGAAAGCACCAACCAGATAAAGGTTTTTCCCGCTACCTACAACGGTCAGGAAACAACCCGGCATAAACTGACCATTACCGGCGAACCCTTTATTAACCGCTTCACCGATTACTGGGGCAATGAAGTGGGCTGGTTCACCCTGAACGCTTCGCACCAGGAATTGCTGATCGACAGCCAGGTTATCGTAAAAACGTCGAATTCGCTGCAAAATCCGCTTGTGACGTCGAGACTCGGCGACTGGGAACTTATACGGCAGGAAGTGAGCAGGCAATTGTATCTGCTCGATCTTTGCAGGCCGGAAAACATTGCCGCAGCCGATAAAATCGCATCCATCGTACTCGATTTACGCCATAGCCGCGATACCCCCGCTGTTTTTATTCAGCGGTGCTCCGAATACATATTCGATCATTTCACGTATCAGAAAGGAATCACCACCGTAGAAACCACACTCGACGAAATTCTGGAGCACCAGATGGGCGTGTGTCAGGACTTTGCGCACGTGCTCCTGCAAATCCTCCGCTCGGAAGGTATGCCTGCGCGTTACGTCAGCGGGTACATTTGTCCGAACAAGGACGGCGCACGCGGCGCAGGTGCCACCCATGCGTGGGTGGAAGTTTGGTTGCCCGAATCAGGCTGGGTCGGTATCGACCCCACCAACAATACCTGGGTGAGTGATCAGCACGTGAGCCTGGCTGTAGGCAGGCATTTTGAGGATTGCAGCCCTGCCAAGGGAACTTTTAAAGGACCCGCTAATCAGGAATTATCCGTCTTTCTCTCCGTCAGTTACGAGGACGGCAGCAAAGTGGAAGACAGCAATATGGTTCAGATGAGCAAAGAGCCGGTCTTTATTCAGAACGTGCAGATGGAGGAAGGCGTGCAGCAGCAGTGATTTTTGAAGGTTTATGAGGTTGATAAATGTTGATGAGGTTGATGGGGGTTGATATTAGGCGCCTCGAAAACAGAAGAATGCTTTTCTGTTCGAGTGGCCGTATATCAACCCTTATCAACCTCATCAACCCTTATCAACATTTATAAACCCTCATCAACAACCAACTAGTAGTCCGTTTCGTCGGGAATATCTTCCTCCTCATCACGACGGCGGGTCACAATGATGTGATCGTCTTCATCGCTGGAGCCGTCATCTACAATATCATCGTCTTCTTCGCCGTGTCCGTCGAATTCATCGCCAACTTCTACGTCAGCGAAATCTTCCCGAAGTTGACCTTCATCATCATAGTCTTCATCTTCTTTGACAAGACGTTTGGCTTCCAGAATGGTCATACGAATCAGGTAATAGGTATCGTCGGTCTCGAAAGGGAGTGCCGACACCTTTTTACCCTCCTTGTCCGTGTAGGAAAGAAGGTGATCTGCATAACCGGAAGGGTATTTCATTTTTACGAGGCGGACAATGTCTTCCGGAAGGGCATCGTAATCTTTGACAACGCGTTTTTTAGCCAAGGCCTGGTGTAATTTGGATTTTAGAATCAGTACGCTGGGCGAACCGTTTTTCGTTAGCGGCAAATTTAAACGAATGGGTTTCTATTCGTCAAAATTTTTTTCACTGATTTTTTATTGCCCTTTCCTGATTTCAACAATTTCGACCCTGCGCTCGCGTGCAGCATCGGGGTGATAAACGGAATTCCGCTCGTCGTGCAGGTCATCGCTGATGTTGTGGCGGGCATTTGTTTCGCCAAAACTCACTTCCGACAACTTTAATTGCCCGGACTGAATATAGGGTTTGAGGGCGCCGTCGGCAAAAAAATCAAAATAATTTTTTACGCTGCTGACCCTGCGCTTGCCGAGTTCGAGGTTATAATCGGATTTTGCACGCGGACTGGTGAAACCTTTGATGAGTACTTCGAGTTGTTCGCCTTTTTGCATGCGTACCAAAAGCAGATCGGCGAGTTGAATAAGTCGGTCGTAACCACGGCGTACTTCGTTCTCAAAAAAGTCGTCCGTCAGGTTTTCCGCAGCTTCGGAACGGGCGCCTGACAGACCCTGCGAAAAACGGGACCGGTATTCGTCCTGCTTTTCCAGGTAAGTTAAAACCGTTTCCTCGTATTGCTTTTTGGTAAAGCTGCGACGGGTGCGTTTATCCGGTTCGTCGTTGTCGAAATACAAAGGCAGCCCCACGAAGTCCGCCAGTTCCGGCTCTTTGACGGTTGGCGGTGTCGGTTGAGGTTCCGGATCCTGCTCGTGTTGTGGCGGCGGGGTCGCCAGCGTCGGAATGGTATCTTCTTTCGACAGTGGCACGTATTTCTCTTCTTCCCTGGGTAGTTTGAAAGAAAAAATATCATTGCAGCAGGACTTGCTGGCTTCATCCAGGTAAAACGATCCGGGCCTGTTACTACTCAGGTATCCGTTTTTGCTGTCCTTTTTCAGGAAATAATACAGGTCATTGTAACTGGAGTTCAATCCGACCCCTGCATTTCTGGGTTCGGAAAATGTTTCCTCGTCCTTTCCGGCTAAAAAAATATCGTAGCCGCCAAGTCCTGGCAAGCCGTCGGAGCTGTAGAATATTTTTTGCGTAGGCGAATGGAAGAACGGGGTGGCGTCATTTTCCGGCGTATTCAAAGCAGCAGCATTGACCGGTTTACTGAACCTGGGTAGTTTCCCGATTTTTTTGCCGGGTATCGGCAAGGCGCATTCACAAAAAAACACGGTATCGAGGGGCAGGTACCAGAGGTCGAGGTTGCCCTTGCCGCCGGGACGGTCGCTTGAAAACCACAAAACAGGCCCCTGATAATGTTCGTCATAACCGATCGACGGCTGTGTGGTGGTGTAACCAGGCATATTGACCGGTTCCGGCAGACGAACCGGCGGAAGCCAGCGGTTGCGGCGGTCGATTACGGTGAGCCACAATTCGCACTTGATTTCGGAAGGATTGACGTCCTGACAAACAGTGAAGACCACATAGTGCCCGTCCGGTGAGAAGGCCGTGTGCGCAATGTGGGCCGTATCCGCTACCGGAAAACCCTTTCCCGGTTCACGTGCGCGGCCGCCCTTGGCGGAGATCATGACCTTGGTGATTTTGTCTTTCGGGCGCCTGCGGGAATCTTTTTTATCGAAACGATAGGAAGAGAAGAATAGCGTATCACCGACTACGATCGGTGCAAAATCGCTGAACGGGCTGTTTACTTCCCTTCCCAGGTGCTTGATTTCTACCTGGGCAGGTGTGGCAGCAATGGATTTGGCATCCTGAAGGTGAGCGATTTCCCTGGTAACTTCTTCCCGGAGTTCTATGCCCAGCCCGGAAGTATCGTGTAAAAACTTCTCGAAGTGTTTCAGTGCTTTGTCGTAATCCCCCTGGCTCTTTTTGACTTCTCCCATGCGATATTCGAGCAACGGGAATTTTTTTTCCGCTTTTTTCGAGTGAGCAACTTTATCGTATCCTTTTTCTGCTTCTGAGTAAGCGCTGATCAGTCGGGCACAATCGGCATATTTCCACCATACGTCGAGATCGTCTTGTTGTTTCTTCAAAAAATTGTCGTAGTACTGGATCGCAGCGCCGTAATCCTTGTTTTCGACGGCGAGGTCTCCTGCCCGTTCCCAGGCTCTGAGCGGTTGAAGGAATGCTACCGGGGCGGTAGAACACCAGATAGTGAGGATGAAAAGAAATGATTTCATACGATTTGAATCGGATTAAGGTTGTTTAGGTGATGTTTTCACTGTTGATTGGGCAACAGTATTATAGAAGGCATTGGTTTCCCAAACGCACATATGATGATTTTCAGTTTATTGTAATCGGTAAAAATGCGACAAAACCCGATTTTTTAAAAAATCGGACACGCTTTCTTCAATTTGGGAGGTGGTACGGGCAATGTGCGGTACACAACCGCGACTTCAAGTCCTCCCCTGTTGTTTGTCGCAGCTTCAAATGCGGAAGTATTCCAGTCATAACTTACACCTACGGTCCAACTGCCGCGTTCTACCTGAAATGCCGGAATCAGCGCATCCCCCAGGCGGCTGGAAAGCGTGAATTGAACGGCCGTTTCGGCTTCCACTTCATTTCGGGCAAGCACCCTCCTGACGCCCGCTCCAGCAATGATCTCGCGGGCTGTTTTCATCTGTTGCCAGGTACTCAGCACGACAATGTCGACAGATTCGGTCAATTGTTTTGTTGCATTTACATTTAATGCCATACGAACGGGCAAACGTGAACTGTTATCGTCCCCGAATCCGGACGAAGGCTGGTTTAAATGAAAAGCGCCGAGGCCTGCTAAAATACGGGTTCTGGAATCGGCTGGTTCGTAGAGCCAGTTAATACCGGCGGAGAAGGTTGGAAATAAACCGCTCCTGTTGCCAAATGTTTCTTTGGAGGGCAGTGAGGGGTCAAAGTAATCGCCTCCCCATTGGTTTTTGAATTTCAGATTGCTGATGTCAAAACTTCGTTGTGCAAAGGCGATGCCAAATCCCACTGAAAGCGCCTGGGAGGCGCCCACTGCGTGTGCTACACTGCATGTGCCTCCAATTTGTGTCCACGTTAGTGCCGCATCGCCGGCGCGGTCATGCTGTAATAAAAGGCCGAATGCCACCAGGTTATTTTTCCTGCGCAGCGCCTTCCAGTCGAATCCACCGGTGAAGGTTTGGTACGACACCGGCACACTCGTCCATTGCGAACGATACAATGCTGCAGCACGCATGTCTCCGCGAAAGACTCCAGTGGAGGCGGGACTCAGGTGCATCGGATTGTGGTAAAACTGAGAAAAGTGTAGATCTTGCGCATCGGCTGTCGGTAGGGACACATACAACACGGTGGCCACAAGAATAAAAAAGCGCATACGGATTGATTTTATTCGAATGCCCGAAGGTAAGCCTTTCTATGCCATTAGTGCAAGTAGCAAGATGACATAAAGTTTTTTATTATGCTTTTTTTCAGAATCTTAAAATATAATAGAGTATTTCAACCCAGCAGGGCATTAATTAATTGCCAAAATGGCAAAACATAATCACTATGATAAGATTTGAAATTTGTGCCGTTAACATTCAATCGGCGCTGGCGGCGCAGGCAGCCGGCGCACACAGGATTGAATTGTGTTCTGCGCTGGACGTCGGCGGGCTCACGCCATCTCCCGGACTGATCCGCAAGGCCGTTGCCCTGCTGGATATTCCGGTCAATGTGTTGATTCGGCCGAGAGAAGGCGATTTTACTTTCGCCAGGCACGAATTTGAAGTGATGCTGGACGATATCCGTTTTTGCCGGGATGCGGGCGCCAACGGAGTCGTAGTAGGAGCGCTTACGCCCGATTTTGTGCTGGATGTTCCCCAAATGAAAGCGATGAAAGAGGCTGCAGGCGAAATGGAAATTGTTTGCCACCGCGCGTTCGATTTCACTTCCGATCCGCAGCAGGCACTCGAATCGCTGATCGAATGGGGGTATGTACGTGTTTTGAGTTCGGGGCAATCCGCAAATGCGATGGAAGGACGTTTTCTGCTGCAAAAACTGGTGCAGCAGGCAGCAGGGCGTATTTCAGTTATGCCCGGCGCGGGTATTTCAGCGGGAAATATTCGCGACATTGCATCCATCACGCTGGCAACGGAATTTCATTTTACCGGCAAAAAAAAGGTGAGCACGGAGCAGGAACATATTCCGGGGCTGGACAGCTGGCACTGGGAAAGTGACGTGGTTTTGATCCGGGAAATTATGGATGCGGTTTAGATCTCTCAATGGCTTAACAAATACGCCGCCAGCAATGCGACCGTGTAAATGGAATACCACTTGACATCCAGCCATTCGGAGGTCCTGAGGCCCTGCTTTTTTTCCAGAAACCAGATCAGTGCACCTTTTTCCAACCAGAAAGCCAGTACGACCGACCAGGCCAGGCCGTGCAGGCCGAAAGCATTGATAAAAGCAAATCCGAGGACTATTTTAAGAAGCAGTTCCACGATGCCGACCCGCAAAATAGCGGCAGGAAATCCCTTTGCCAGAACGATCGCATTGGGCAATAAGACCCTGCTGGCCGTCAGCAACAGGTAAATATTAAACAATGCGGCACTTTCTTTAAAATCAGGATTAAAAACGATGGGGAAAAGCGGCCTGGTTACAAATAGCAAGACGATCGTAACCGGAAACAAAAAGTGCATCAGGCGCCGCGTCCTCGTTTTTAATTCCGACAAACCTTCCCGGGGCGCATTGATCAGCCGTGGGATCATGGAGGTGGCCAGTGCCGTCGCCAGTGCCGTCGCCAACGGAAATTCACGCGACCCATAACGAAAAATGGCAAAAACGGCAGTATCCTGATAATACCATCCTACCAGCCAGTTGTCGAACAGCAAAATGAGGTTCCCGACGATCAGATTGGCGATCAGCGGGCCGGAAAAAACGAGATAACGGCGCAACAAGAGCATGTTTATCCGAAATATCCCTGTTTGCACGACCAGCCAAACCGTCCAGAAAAACTTCAGAGCCGCGAGTATAGCCAGCATTTCGAAAGCCTTTCCGAGCCCCATACCCAGCCATACCGGAATAAAAAAAGCAGCCACCTGTAAACCGAACGCTACCCCACCCCAAACCACAATATACAGGGGTTGCTCTTTGAGCAAATAAATGTACTCCACTACCAGGGAGGGTACGTTAAACAGCAGGTAAAGGCAAAAAAGGCCGAAAAAGGGTAATACCGGCTGTCCTGTAAAAAAAGGAACCACCCACCTTTCGCCAGTGATCAGCAGCAGGAACAGCGCCAGGGAAATTACAAAAAAAACCAAAAACACATTGAAAATGAACACTTTGCGCTCAGTGCTTTCAAGGCTGGAGTAAACCGGAGGAATTCCCTGCAACAAACCGTTCACCCAAAGAAACGTGAACATCGTTCCGATATAGAGCAGCATTTCATAGGCGCCGATCTCCTCGACAGCCAGGCCGCTTTTGGCAAAAAGAATACTGGTGAATACCACAGCTCCGAGGCGTTGCAACTGAAAAATCTGCAGCGCACGGGTGGTTGAAATCTGTTGTAAAAAACGAAACCCCATAGGTGGTGCAAACCTATGGGGTTTCCGTGATAAAACAAGCCAATCAGATCTGGGCGAGCAGGCGTTCTTTCAATTGCTTGAACTCGTCTTCGGTAATGATACCCGCATCTTTCATTTCCGACAACTTCCGGATCTTCTCCATGGCTGCATCGGCGTGGTTTTGTGCAGAGGGTTCGGTGCGGGTCACTTCGTCGGCTGCTTTTTTGCCGTTTTCAATTTCCGATTCATACCCTTTTTTGGCTTTTTTGAGGTCGATATCTTCCAGGGTTCCGCCGTGTTCAAAGTGGCTGGCCACCACTTTCCCAAGCGCATACGTGGAAGCGCCGGACAAAGCGGGCATACTCAATTCGCCGATGATAGTGCCTACGCCCGGGATCGCTTTGATCAGGCTCGCGCCCAGCCGTGCAGCACTGCTGCCTACAACGGCGGAAACGATATTTTTTCCAAGGGCGTCCACGAAACTCACGCCGTAGATCTTGGCCAGTGTGCGCAACATATTCAGTTGAACGGCGCTCACGGCCAGCAAATCGATACCGGGCACCGGCATCAGTGCGGCGCCCAGCGCGAAACCGACGTGGTTTTTGATGACTTCAATGGTTTTACCTTGCTTTTCTTCAGTACTCATAGTTTTGTTTAGCGTTTTTTCCTGCTCGATCAGGTCGAATAGAACCAGTAAGGGAGCAAATTTTCCGGGTGAAAAAATAGCCGACATGTTTTAGTTTTTGGTTAACAGCCACAAAAGAGCGGCATATGGAAGATGTACGACCGAAATTAACGACGTAGCGGCCTTCCGACAGGATAAAAACAATCTAATCGGGGAAAATCGCTTCGCAGAATGACGGTAAATTGACAGGGTTGTGCCAAGCGTTGTTCCTGAAAACCGGCCTCCGAACGTACCTTTGCCACATGCAGCAACATACCTATCCCACACCCGAAACATTTACCCGCACCCGCAGCGGCGAACTTTTTGAAACGGCCAAAACCTATTTTCCGGGCGGCGTACATAGCCCCGTACGTGCTTTCAAAAGCGTTCAGGGCCCTCCGATTTTTTTTGAAAAAGGCGCAGGCAGCCACATTTACGATGTGGACGGACAGGCATTTGTAGATTTTTGTTGCTCCTGGGGACCACTCATTCTGGGACATTGCCCTCCGGAAGTGGTAAAGCCCGTTCAGGCTGCCGTAGCCAACGGGATGTCGTTCGGCACTCCTACCCCATTCGATCTTGAAATTGGAAAACTGGTACTGGATAATCACCGTTTCATTGAAATGATCCGGTTTGTCAGCAGTGGAACCGAAGCAGTAATGAGCGCCATTCGCCTGGCACGCGGCGTCACGAAACGGGATAAAATCATCAAGTTCGAAGGTTGCTACCATGGCCACGTCGATGCACTGCTGGTGAAAGCAGGATCTGGACTGGCCACCTTCGGCATCAGTACCTCGGCCGGCATTCCGGAGTCGTTTGCCAAAGAAACCATTGTAGTCCCGCTGGCCGATCCCGAAGCGCTGGAGCAGGCGCTGCAACAATACGCCGGCGATGTTGCGGCGATCATTATAGAACCGATTCCGGCAAATAACGGATTGCTGTTGCAGGACCGCGCTTTTCTACAGTTGCTGCGCGAAAAAGCCGACCAATACGGCTGTTTACTCATTTTTGACGAGGTCATTTCCGGTTTTCGCGTCGGCTTTGAAGGCGCTGCCGGGTTTTACAACATTCAGCCGGATATTATTACGTTTGGGAAAATCATCGGCGGCGGAATGCCGGTTGGAGCGTATGCAGCGAGCCGCAAAATCATGGAGCACATTGCGCCGGTCGGACCGGTATACCAGGCAGGCACCCTGAGTGCTAATCCTGTTGCCATGGCTGCCGGCATCGCGACACTGACGGAATTGCTGAAACCCGGCTTTTACGAGTCCCTGGAAGCAACAACGAAAGCCTTTACAGGCCGTTTGCAGCAGTTTTGCGACAGCAGGGGATACGAAATGGCATTCCCCAGCATCGGCTCCATTTTCTGGCCGACTTTCAGCAAAAAAAGTATCCGGCGCTCCGACGAAATCGACGGCTCGAAAATGGATTTATTCAAAAAAATGCATCTGGAATGCCTGAAACGCGGCGTGTATTTCGGCCCTTCAGGTTATGAAGTCGGGTTCATTTCTGCGGCACACTCGCAAAACGACCTGGATTTTGCGGCCACACAAATCGAACGAAGCCTGGATTTGGTGTTTGGTGTATAGTGTTTTGTGTTTGGGGCGGTCGCTCCTGGCTCAACATGAAAACCAAGAGCAACCGCCCCAAACACAAAACACTATACACCAAACACTATTTGCGAATCGCTTCCACCGGATCCATCCGGCTTGCCTGCGAGGCAGGGATCAATCCTGACAGTACACCTACGATCACGGATGTAACCAGACCGACTAAAACGTTTCCAATGGAAAGGTGAATATCGAAATCGATCACCCGGGTGATGACCTCGGTGATGATCCAGATCAGGAAAAGTCCGAGGAAGCCTCCGACCATACACAGAGAAACGGCTTCAAACAAAATTTCCAGCAGGATAAACCAGCGTTTGGCGCCCAGGGCCATCTTGATGCCGATGAGGTTGGTGCGCTCGCGCACGGAGACGAACATGATATTGGCGACCGAGAACATACCTACCACGAGGGCAAAAATACCGATCACGAATCCCGCCAGGTTGAGGGTGCCGAACACACCGTCGAACAGGTTACTGAGGATGGATAAAGTATTGAGCGCGAAGTTGTTCTCTTCCAGCGGTTTGAGGCGGCGTTGTCCGCGCATGACACTTACGATCTCGTCTTTTACAATTTCAATGTCTACGTTTGGCGCCGCTTTCACCATCAGGCTGGTCTGTTGGCCACGGCCGTCGCTCCGTATACCGAAACCACGTCGTGCGAGGTTGTACCCTACCAGAATAACATTGTCGAAATTGAAGGGCTTGAGAATTTCCTTACCCGATTTGTTCAACACCCCGATGACCCGAAGTTTGCGCCCACCTACATTTACTTCTCGTTCGGTCGGGTCGATACCCTCTCCAAAAAGTCCTTCCGCTACCACTCCGCCGAGAATGCATACGTCCGATCCGCTCTGGTATTCTACCGGGGAAAAGTAACGCCCTTCATTCTGAAATTCGAGGTGAAATAATTCATAGCAGTCCTCCGTAATGCCCAGGAACGGCGCATCTTCCACACTCGACGATTTCCACTTGACCGTTTTGGTTCCCAGAAATTGCCAGAAGCCCACCTTGTCGGAATTTTCGAGTCTTTCTTTCAGGGCCAGAAATTCATTGTAGGAAAAATTCGGCCGGCGCATCCATTTCCAGTAATTGGCTCCAGGGTCTTCTCCCCAGGAAAATTTATCGATGTAAATTACATCGTTTCCCAGTTTGGACATGCTTTTACGGATATTATCCTCCAGGGAATTGACGGCGCTTTTTACACCGATAATGCAGAAGATGCCGATGGTAATACCCAACAGGGATAAAAACGAGCGCAGTTTATTGCCCATCAATTGTTGCCATGCCTGAGCGGCGCCCTCTAAAAGAATGCGGAAAAATTGACGCATAAAAAGTAGATCTGTTGCACGGTTGGTTCCGTGTGAATTCAAAGGTATCGCAGGCGCTGACGGCCTGCGATACCTTTCGATCAAAAGCGGGAGTTTTTCTATGAATCGGGTCCAGACGCACCTAATGCGACATCATCACACCCGGAATGGCCTGCCTGTTACCTTCCAAACCGGCAAAGGAAACCTTTAAGGCGCCGCCACCGGAACTGTTGAAATACACAAGTTTGAAGTTGTGATACCCTTTTTGCAGGTATACGCGGCCGACCTTTTCTTCCATACCGTGTTCTCCATCGTTGTCTACAATAATTTCTCCGTCGATGTACAAAATACTGCCGTCATCCGATTCGGTCCAGAACTGGTAACCTCCTGTCTGCGCAGCGTTGAAATTGCCCTGCCATACGATGCCGCACGCTTCGGACGCACAAACAGGAACAGGTGTAATGTCCTGAACGACAAGGTTTTGTTTCAATGCGCCAGATTCCACACTTTCCGCATTGTACTTTCCATTGACCGATTTCACCTGCATCACGAGTCCGGGATCGGGCTGACGAAAAAACTGGAGCGCAGGTTTCATCACATAGGACTGCACTTCTTCGTTGGCGAGTTTGCTGGCGATAAAACCCGCCTTGAAGCCCCTGGCCTGAATTTGTCCGGGTTTTGCCGGTGAAAAGGTGCCGTCGTACAGCAGCGATGTTTCCCGCGGTTCGGTACCGTCGGTCGTGTAACGAATGGTGGAGCCGGGCGTTTTGTTTTCGATCGTTACGGATGGGCGAAGCGTGTACGGGTCGTATTCCACACGAATTTCAGGCTTTTCTACGAATGCTCCGAAACCGGCGATTTTGACGGCGAATGCATGAGACGATCCAATTCTGGAGGGATTGTATTCGGGAAGGTAGATGGTGGTACTACCGTTTGCTACTTCCGTTCTCAACTTTTCCCTGGTTGCCAGGAATGTCACTTCCGAACTGGCGCCTACCTGCAATCCTTTCAGCACCAGTTTTTTGTCGGCGGGATATTTCGGAAAAATGGCGTAGACCGATTTCGTTTTCGGGTTCCAGGTGAAAAACACTTCTTTCACTGCATAACCCGGATCGGGATTGACGGTCAGTTTCAACAAAGCATCGCCTCCAGTTTTCCAGCCGTCTACCTGGCTGGCTTTCCAGTCACGTTTGCCTTCACTCCACTGGTAAGCCGAGCGCCAGCGCCGGGTTCCGTAAATGGCTTCTCCATTGATTTCCAACCATTTACCTATTTCCAGCAGACGATCCTGCATAATGGGCGGTATCTGGCCGTGGGCATCCGGGCCGATATCGAGCAGGAAATTTCCGCCGCGTGAGGCCTTGTCTATCAGGTGTAAAACCAGCGACTGCGCAGAGTTGTAATCCCAGGCATTTTCCGCCCGGTTGTAGCCGTAGGAAAAACCCATACCACGGCTTTCTTCCCATGCATGGTCTTCAAAATCCATATCGGGCTGGTATTCAGGCGTATAGATTCCTGCATGTTTAAAACGGACGCCGCTTCCCCAGCGGTCGTTGACCACTACACGGTCGCGCACAGGGCTTTCATTGTACAACCAGGCCAGGAACTGCGGCGAACGCCACACTTCCGGAGTTGTATCCCAGTCGCCGTCGGACCATACCACCCAGGGCTTGTAACGTTGCACGAGATCATACAACTGCGGCATAGCATGGTCGGAAGCGTACCGTGCGGGATCGAATTGCCACAAGGGGTTGTACCATTCGTAGAGCGAGTAATACAGGCCCGGTTTCACACTCGTTTTATTGAGCGCGGTAAACAGATCGCCCAGCAGGTCGCGCTTCGGTCCGCGCACGTCGGCGCTCCAGGGAAAGCCCCAGGATTTACCGGCTTCCTTGCTAGGCCAGAGACAAAACCCGTCGTGGTGTTTGGAAGTGAGTACCACGTATTTGGCGCCGGCTTTTTCGAACAATTGCGCCCATTCATCCGGATTGTACAACTCGGCATGGAAGTCATCGGCGAGGTCGTAATACGTGCGGTCGCCAAAATTGATACGGTGGTATTCTTTTACCATTCCGTTGTGCTCGTTTTCGTTCAGGGAATGCTGATACCATTCCGCGTAACTGCCTCTTTCCGTAAATGCCGGTACCGAATAAACACCCCAATGGATAAAAATACCGAATTTACCATCCTGCCACCACTCGGGCGTAGGGCGTTGATCGAGAGAATTCCAGTTGGGTTGATACGTTGTTTGTGCGGTCGTCCGGAACAGACATAAAAGAAGCAGAAGTGCGGTCAGGTAACGCATAGAGTTGGAGAGTTTTGGTGAGAAGTTGCGGACAAATATAGGTGGTGATGCCGGAACGCGTTAGTTTTGCCAAGTTTTTGGTGTCCGGCTATCGCCGGACTGAAAAGGGAACCCGGTGTAAATCCGGGGCAGTCCCCGCTGCTGTAAGTTCTTTTTGGGAATAAGGTTTGACAAATTTTTATCCATAGAAATGATTGTCAAACAATTAAATTCTCAAAAAAGGTGTAATGTATTTTGCCACTGTTGGGTTTCAAACACAATGGGAAGGCGCATTACATCGGAACGAGCCAGAAGACCTGCCAGAAACGACGTCACCAACCGGGCTTCGGGTAGAAAGCGCGATGGAGTAAAAGTGCGAAGCGTTCGAAGTGCGAAGTCCTCAGTGCGAAGTCTTTGCGAAGTGCGAAGTCTGCAGCAGTGCGTGCTGCGCTTTGGCCGTCAACGCATTTTTATTACAATCGGTCCATCTTGCACCCGTTTGCCTTTCATTTCAATTTTTAAAAAATGAAAAGAATGAAAGTCAAGCAATTATCTTTCCTTTTACTGCTGCTTGCAGTACTATTTTCCGCCTGCAACCAGCAGGAAGAACCTGTCCAGTTCAAATACAACAGCGGTATTTTCGTGGTAAACGAAGGCCCGTTTGGAGGCACCGGCACCATTACCTGGCACGATCCGGCCACCGGCGCTACCGAGCAGGATATTTTCGGTAAAGCCAACGATGGCGCGGTACTCGGCGAGTTCGTGCAATCCCTCGCGTTCCATGACGGCAAAGGCTATGTCTGTATCGGGAACGGCACCAAAATCGTCGTGGTGGATGCAGCAACGTTCAAGTACCTGGCTACGATCGAAGGACTTGTGAAACCACGTTACATTTTGCCTTACGGCGATCATTTTGCCCTGGTTACCCAGTGGGGCGCCGACGGGAATTCCGGTACCGTAGCGAAAGTAGACCTGACGACCAACAAGGTGCTGCAAACCTCCTCATTCATCGGTAAAGGTCCCGACAAAATGTTCCGATTCAATGACGACGTAGTGCTGATCCCGAATTCGGGCGGGTACAGTTCGGATTCCACGATCGCAGCATTCCGGCTTTCGACCTTTTCGGTAGACCACTACACCGTTACGGGCGGCAAAAACCCGGGCGTTTGCGCCCTGAATAATTCCGACGTTTTTGTGCTGTGTAAAGGCATTTACGGGTTTCCGGATCCCGTTGCACCAGGCTGGCTCGGGTTGGCAGATAATCCGGCAGTTGGGCAGTCGGTTCCACTTTTGTCCGATGATCTCTGTTCTTCTCCCGACCAAACTATCCTGTATTTCACAGGAGGAAACACTGTTTACCAGTTGAAAAACAATGTATTAAGTCCATTGATCCAGCAATCGACCTATGGGCTTGCATGCCACCCTGTAACGGGGCAGTTGATCTGCACAGACCCCAAAGATTACAATTCAGCAGGTGTAGCCACCATTTACAATCCGGACGGCACGCTGGTGGAAAGTTTTGCGACGGGGATTTCACCCGGGGAAGTGGTCGTGCGGTAGGGTTTGAATCAGGATTGGGGACTTTTGAATCAGGATTAGAAGGATTAAAAAAAGGATTAAAAGGATTTCTTTCGTGGGAGTGAATCCTTTTAATCCTTTTTTTTAATCCTTCCAATCCTGATTCAACAACCTAGTACTGCAAGCGCAGCACTTCCCCCTCCAGCATCTGCCCCTTCATTCTTTTTACAGGAATTTTGAAACCTTCACCGGTCGCAACCTCCTGACCGTCTTTTAGTTGCAAATTGTACTGAATGATCGACTGCGTAGCGTCGTACAGCGCGGCATGTACTTCCTGAACGGAATGCTCGGAGTGAAAGATCTCCATATCCTCCTTACCGAATTCGGCCATTCCGTATGTATAGCCGCTGTTGAGGTTGTTTTCCTGCAACATACCGAAGTAAATCCAGCAGTACACCGGCAGCGACTGTTCCTGCATCATGTTGCGGGCGCCGGCTGTGAAAAAAGGTTTGGAGGATACTACGTACTGGCTATTGAGGAAAACCCCGGAGGAGTTCGTTTTTTCGAGGGTAGCGGCTGCGACTTTCGTTAGTACTTTGTACAAATCCAGCGCTTTGCTGCTACTTCCAAGTATGGAAATGACCACCTGCGACTGGTGTTTGGCTATTTCAGGTCCGGCGTTTTTCCAAAGCCAGGAAATACTTGCAGCGGCCTGCACTTCTGCGGCTTCCACCGGATAATCGAGATGAGCCAGCATGACGGTGGCGCCTGCTACTGAAAAGACCAGTGTTTTATCGGAAATATTGATGGAATCGGGCTTCATTTTCCAGTCTGACCGCAAGGCCGACAGGATTTGCTGCGGGTCCGGGGCGATCTTGTCGTTCACCAGCACGCTGGCTGTTACTATTTTCTGAGAATTAGCAGGTTGAGCGGTAACAGCGAAGGACAGGATTATAAAAAAAAGACAAAACAGATGACGCATGGATGTGGTGGTATAATGAACGGTGAGGAATTTCAAAGACCGGGAACGGCCATTACAGGCGGCCAAAAATGCCGCGCTACGCGTCCCGAAACGAATTTACAAGCGTTATATTTCCTTTTCGATCAGATATACGTTGCGGGTGGGCGAGTTGCGGTTGATCATTTCGGCCAGAAAACCGGTGAGGAACAACTGCGTGCCGACGATCAGCGCCAGGATGCCGAAATAGAACAAGGGACGGTCGGCAATACCGACTTCCTTGTACGCAATTTTGGCAAGGCTGAGGTAGACCAAAATAGCAAAACCGATCAGGAAAGACAATATACCCAGCGTGCCGAACAAGTGCATGGGGCGTTTGCCGAATCGACCGACAAAAGAAACACTCATCAAATCGAGCGGGCCGTTGATAAAGCGCTCGAGGCCGAATTTGGTGGTGCCGTATTTCCTGGCGCGGTGCTCCACCACTTTTTCACCGATATTTGTAAATCCCGCCCATTTTGCCAGCACCGGAATATAACGGTGCATGTCGCCATACACTTCCACCGATTTGATCACTTCGGACCGATAGGATTTCAGCCCGCAATTAAAATCGTGCAGGGGAATACCGCTGATCCAGCGGGTGGCGGCGTTGTACAGTTTGGTAGGAATCGTTTTACTCAACGGGTCGTAACGCTTTTGTTTCCAGCCACTTACGAGGTCGTATCCGTCCTGTTTGATCATGCGGTACAGTTCGGGAATTTCATCCGGACTGTCCTGCAAATCGGCGTCCATGGTAATCACCACATCGCCCTGAGCTACTTCGAATGCAGTTTGCAGCGCGGCGCTTTTCCCGTAATTCCGGCGAAATTTGATGCCACGTACGGAAGTATTCGCTTGTTGCAACGACTCGATCACTTTCCAGGAGCCGTCGTTGCTGCCATCGTCGACGAACCATATTTCATAAGCATATGCTTCACGTTCGCAGACGCGGCGAATCCAGGCTTCGAGTTCGGGCAGGCTTTCTGCCTCGTTTTTAAGCGGTATGATGAGAGAGAGATCCAAACTGCTGCGTTTTTGTGTTAGGCGGATTTTGAGGATATGAGTATTTGAAGATATGAGGTTGTGAGTATTTGAGTAACAGAGTAGTTGAAATAAAATACCCGAATCCTCAAATCCTAAAGTTCAAAACTGGTTTTCGGGAGTATCTGAATTTTTGATTTCGGCAATTCTTCCTTTCGCTGGACATAAACCGGCATCAAAGGTTCGGAATCCTTGCTTACAACAACAGGTTTCCGGTGGTTTTTATCACTTTTCAACATACCGCTCCAACGAATGAATAACATTTCCTGCTGCTCTTCCGTCAGTTTCGGGTGCCGGTCATAAAACCCGCGAACCTGACGTTGTCGGCGTGCTTCGAACAAGGTCACAGCGCAAGCCACCGAAATGTTCAGGCTTTCGGCAAACCCGACCTGCGGAATGGTAAAACGCCCATCGCTCAATTCCAGCGCTTCCATACTCACACCATCATCTTCATTTCCAAAGAGCAGGGCTACCGGTTCCGAGAGTTCGCAGTCGTATACAGAAGGCGTATTTTCCCCGGGCGGCAAAGTTGCCAAAATACGGCCATATCGCTGCCTGACCCGGCTAAAACATTCTTCCAGATTTTCAAAATAATAAACGTCGATCCATTTGAAGGTGCCGCCGGAAGTACGTTTGCCCAGCACCAGGCCGCGTTTGTCCAGGTATTGGCGGGTGTAAACCACAAATACTTCGCGTATTCCAACTGCATCACACGAGCGCAGCACCGCACTGATGTTGAGCGGGTCGTAAATATTTTCCAGAATAACCGTCAGATCGGGCTGCGATTGCCGGATAACGGAACGGATCTTCTGTTCGCGGGAAGGCTGCATGTAAAGGAGTTGGGTTGATTAATTGGCAGGTACGAATCCGGTTTTTCCAAATTTCAGCAGGTGCACAAAGGTGTTTTCCACATAATCCGGCTGGTTTCGACCGTCATCTACCGCGCCGGCGGCGAACCGGTTGACAAACTGAAAATCGCCATGGAGCCCGCGAAACGCTTCCGTTCGCAAACGCTCCGGGAAGGAAAGTCCGTAGCGCGACAACATCCTTCCGGTAAACAGGGTAACGTCGTATCCGTTGAAACCGTCGTTGTCGGGAATGGTGCCGGTGGCATCATAAAATTTTTGCTGAAAAGCCTTGATCTGCTGCTGCGTGTAGTCGATGTAGGAAGCCGACGTGATATACACGTTGTTATTCATAAAGAATTCAGGCTCAATGGTTTCGAAGCCGGCCCATTGCGGCATGCCGTACACTTCCACCTGGTTGCTGCCTTTGATGGAATTGAGGTTGCGCAAAAACGCGTTGACAAAATCCTGGCTGGCCCAGGTCGGCAGGATAAAAACGGCGGTACGTCCCGGCCGGAGGTAACGTTTCAGGTCTACTTTTGAAAAGTTGGCCGTTTCATCGGGCACGATCAGTTCGTTGAATACGCTGCCGCCGATCGCATTGTTGGCATTGTGAAAATAAGCCAGGCGGTCCGCTTCCTTTACTTTGCACAGGAGTGTTACCTCGTCGGGGCGGTGGGTTCGGCGCACGTACCGTACGATGGCTTCACAATGCGCACGCAGCGACGGGTTGATCTGTATGAAACCCGGATTTTGTTTGGTCAGGTCGGCCGTCGGCGTTTCCGGAGAAACGATGATTTTCCGCCTCTGTTTCCCCCATTCCGCAAACATCTGAACATGGCTACTGCGTACCGGGCCTATAAAAACTGCTGCTTTTTCCAGTTTTGTATTGGACATAACTTTCTGAAAATCAGCATCATTAGCCTGTGTATCGTATACGTCCACTACAAAATTGGTGCGTTCCTCCCGCGACAACTGGTCGAGCGCGATTTTGGCTCCTGCATAAAACTGGTTGGCCAGTTCACTTTTTTCCGGTACGATCGTGCCGTCTGACTGTGCTGTCAGGAAAGGCAGCAAAAAGGCTACATGATAGGTGCTTCCTGTGCCCGCACCGGGTTGGGTGCCGGGTGTTCCCGGTTCGTTTTTGATCGGCGGTTTCGGATTCGCTGGATTGGTCCATCGAACCGTATCCATCGGTGCGGTGGGTGTAGGTCGCGTCGGCGCCGGGCGATTCGGTTGATTCGGCCGGGGGCGGGTCGTCACGCCTGTCCGGCTCGGCGGATGACAGGCGGTCCAGACAGCCGCCAGCAGGATATAGAAGAGTAGTTTTTTCACAGTAATTGATGGTTGAGGAAGGCGGGTGGTTGAGATTGTTGAGGGTTGAGAATGTTGAGGTGTTGAGATTGTTGAGGGTGCATTGCCCTTGGAATCAATTTTAGGTTTGCCAAGAGCAATGCACCCTCAACAATCTCAACACCTCAACATTCTCAACCACCTGCCTTTTTGGTGTTCTTATAACCCATTTCAAGCAGCAGTTTCATCACTTTTTCGCGGTGATTGCCCTGAATAATAATAACGCCGTCTTTGGCATTTCCGCCCGCAGCACACTTATTTTTAAGGGTTTTGGCCAGCTCCGCCAGTGCTTCGTCGGAGCCTTCGAACCCCTTGACTACTGTCGCTTCTTTACCACCTTTCACACGTTCCAGCCAGATGCGCAGCACTTGTCTGGCAGCGGGGCCGGTTTCAACGGGTTCCGGATCGGGCTGGAGTTTGAAATCAGGATCGGTGGAAAACACCAGGCCTCCGAGTCCTTCCAGAGAATTGAGTGATTTTTGTTTAGACATACAACTAAAATGTAGGAAATTTTGAGGGTGATTGGTTTTACGTTTTCTGTTCTAAACACTAAACACAAAAAATCAAACACCCTCGACATTTTAATAGCCCCACTTGATCCGGCGACTGAACCCGCCGGTACGCTGAGGAACGAGAATATGCAACGCTTTGTGCTTCATTTCAAATATCAGTTCGCCGCCCTGCACCAGCCCTTCCCCATCCAGGTGGGTATAATTTTTACCTTCCGTAGAAATCCGTACCCGGCTGGCGGTAAAATGTTCTACAAAATCGGCATCGTAAATTTTACCGTTCAAGGTGGCGGGTACAGCGGCGAAATACTGCCAGCGGGGAGCGTCTTTGAGGATCACCACTTCGAACAAACCATCGTCCATGAGCGCGTCCGGAGCGATCTGGACGTTGTATCCGTACATGGGGCCGTTGGCTACCGTAATAGCAAAACACTTTTCCGTGATCGATTTTCCATCCATTTCGATGGTACATTCAGACGGCGTGTAAGTGAGCCCCGCCTCTACTGACTTAATGAGGTAAGGGATAAATCCGCGCCAGTTGCTGCCTTTCATCCGATTGCTCACCAGTCCGTCGAAACCGATGCCGGCCAGGTTGATAAAAGGCCGGCCGTTCATCATACCGACGTCGATGGTTTGTTTTTTGGCCGTATTCAGTTTCCGGATGGCGCCATCGACGTCGCGGCCGTAACCGAGGTGCATAGCCAGCCCGTTTCCGGAGCCGGCCGGCACGATCCCGAGCAGGGCATTCGTTCCGATGAGGGCAGAGGCCACCTCGTTGACGGAGCCGTCGCCACCTACCGCCGTTATAATATCGTAGCCTTCGGCTACGGCCTGGAGCGCCAGTTCGCGGGCGTGGCCGGCGCGTTCGGTGAATTTGAAATCGTATTCGAAGCGGTCGGTATCCAGGTGTTTTTCGACACTTTCGCAGATGTGTTTCTGCAAATTGGTGCCCGCTTTGGGATTGACAATGAATGTGATACGTTGTGGGTGAAGCATTCCTGTCAAAACTTCACCTTTCATGTACGGCTGTATACGCTGCATATTATGATATCAATTCTTTTCTGCCTTGCAAATAGGTGCGCCACCTTTCGAGCACCGTCTCCATGTCTTTCGGCAATTCGGATTCAAACCGAAGAAATTCGCCCGAACGCGGGTGCTTGAAGCCGAGTACTTTGGCATGCAGAGCCTGGCGCGGCAGCAGTTTGAGGTTGCTTTCTACAAACTGCTTGTATTTTGAATAAAGTGTCCCCTTTAAAATCTGGTTTCCACCATATCTCGGGTCTCCAAAAAGGGTATGCCCGATAGATTTCAGGTGTACCCGAATCTGGTGTGTACGGCCCGTTTCCAGCTGACATTCAACCAACGTGCAATAATAAAACCTTTCGATGGCGCGCCAGTGCGTAACGGCCCATTTGCCGTCTTCGGCGTCGGGGAAAGTCATAAACAAGCGCCGGTCGTTTGGGTTGCGTCCTATGTTGGCACGGATGGTACCGGAATCCCCTTCCATATCGCCCCAGACAATTGCCTGGTAACGGCGTTCGATGGTATGGTGAAAAAACTGGTTGGCAAGGTGCGTCATGGCAAAATCCGTTTTCGCTACCAGCATTAACCCGGTCGTGTCTTTATCGATCCGGTGTACGATGCCGGCCCGGTTGGCTTCATTACCGTCCTTAACAGGCAGTTCTTCCTTTTTGGATTCCATCAAATGCCACACGACGGCATTAACGAGTGTGCCATTGGGAATACCTACGCCCGGATGCACGGCAAGACCGGCGGGTTTATTGATCACCATAACATCCTCGTCTTCATATACGATGTCGAGCGGGATGTTTTGCGGCTGGATCTGATAGGTCTCCTCCAGAGACCGCGGCAGGATGATCGATATGATATTGCCCGGCTTAACCTTGTAATTGGGCTTCACATCCATCTCGTTCACTTTCACGGAACCAGCCTTGATGGCGGTTTGAACCTTGCTGCGGGAACGATGCGCCAGTCGGTCGATCAGGAATTTATCCAGCCGGATCAGCGACTGTTTGGGGTCTGCCACAATCTCATGCCGCTCGTATAATTCGTCCCCCTGCGAGAGGTCTTCCACGTCGTCCGTCTCCTGAAAAGCGGTGTCTGCAATATCCTCCGGAGGTACATCTCCTGTGATCGGATGTTTCTGGTTCATTTCGGTGCTCATTGGTCAAATTTGATTTTCGATGCAAAAGTAGCGCATTTACCACGCATCCTCGGTAACATTGTAACACCTTAACTGAAATGAATGTTAGCAACGTGTGGAAAACCGGGGGATAACTAAACATGCCGGGATGCGGTGGTTTATAACCGGCAAATTTATCTTTGCCCGCTTTCCCTGCTGTAAAATGTCGGGAAAACTCCGGTTACTACTTGATTATCAAACCATTCGTACCAAAAAATGCGCACGACCATGCTGAAAGATATGGGAAAAGTCATCACGATTGCCAACCAGAAAGGCGGTGTAGGCAAAACGACTACCGCTATCAACCTCGCTGCTTCCCTGGCCATTCTTGAAAAAAAGGTCCTGCTCATCGACGCAGACCCGCAGGCAAACGCTTCTTCGGGCGTCGGCCAGGCCGACACTTCCGATTTCGTCAGCCTGTACGATTGTCTGGTACAGGGAACGGATCCCCGGAAAGCGATCATGAAAACAGAAACGCCGAACCTCGACCTGCTGCCCTCGAACATCGATCTGGTGGGCGCCGAACTGGAACTGGTAGACCGTCCGAACCGCGAGTACATCCTTCGCGGTATCGTAGGGGAAATTCGCCAGGACTACGACTACATTTTTATCGATTGCCTGCCTTCGCTGGGTCTGATTACCGTGAATGCACTGGTGGCTGCCGATACGGTACTGATTCCGGTACAATGCGAAATGTTCTCCTTCGAGGGTCTGGCTAAACTGAAAAACACCATCACGCTGATCAAACAGGGATTCAACCCCAACCTGCAGGTAGAGGGATTGCTCATTTCCATGTACGACAGCCGCCTGCGCCTGGCCAACGCCATCGTGGAAGAAGTACGGAATAGTTCCAACGACTATGTATTTGAAACCATTATTCACCGCAATTCGCGCGTAGCGGAAGCGCCGATGTCGCACACACCCGTGGCGCTGTACGACGTGAACAGCAAAGGCGCTACCAACTTTTTCAACCTGGCCGAAGAGTTTTTGCGGCGTAATTGATTGATTTTGAACATGGCAAAGAAATTTGATACCGGCGGCATCAAAACCCTGCTGGGTAATTCCGCAAAACTGGAAAAAGCCGTACAGGAAAATCCGCAGGAAGTGGTGCGTGAACTCGCCACCGCTGTGGCCCTGCTGCCGATAGAACAGATCCACGCGAACACGGGACAGCCCCGCCAGAAGTTCGATAAGGATGCGTTGCAGGAACTGGCATCCAGCATCGAAGCGCATGGTATTATCCAGCCGATCACGGTGCGCCGTTTGCAGGACAAAGAATACCAGATTATTTCCGGTGAACGCCGTTTCCGCGCCAGCCAACTGGCCGGCCTGACGGAAATTCCCGCTTATGTGCGCATCGCCAACGACCAGGAATTACTGGAAATGGCGCTGATCGAAAACATTCAGCGCGAAGACCTGAACGCCTGGGAGGTTGCCATTTCATACGGCCGCCTGAAAGACGAATTCGCACTGACCGACGAAATGCTTTCCACCCGCGTCGGCAAGCAACGCAGCACGGTGACCAACTACCTGCGCCTGCTTCGTTTCGAAGGTGACGAAGACATTAAACGGGGCCTGATCGAAGAAAAAGTCTCCATGGGCCACGCCCGTGCACTGGCCGGTGTAAGCGATTTCGCGCTGCGTAACTCCCTGTATCACAAGATCGTATCCGAGGATTTGTCAGTACGCGCCGTGGAAGCGCTTATCGCGAGTTACCAGGAAAATAAAAAAGGTAAGGAATCTGCCCCGGACAAAAGCCTGCCGCCGCACCTGCGGGATATCCAGGATAAATTCAATGCGTTTTTCGGTGGCAAAGTGCAACTCAAACGCGACGATAAAGGCAAAGGACAACTGGTGGTTTCGTTTAAAAACGACGCGGAGTTGAACCGGCTGATTGACCTGATAGAACAGGATTAGAAG